>JBDWQX010000156.1:0-34779 GCA_039986395.1 Cyclobacteriaceae bacterium | reverse complement strand
AGTTGTCTTTGATCAGGAAATTTTTTTTTAAAAAATGCTATCATCTCTCCTATTCCGAAATGAAGCAAAAGTTCATGATATCCCAAAAATCCTTCTTTGTGCCTCTTCTCAAAATAGCATTCAATTTCATTGCTGATAAATCGGGAAGATCGTAAAAAGTAATTTCTGTCTGTGATATTGGGTCGCACAACAACATATGCGGATACTGAACAATGTCAACTTTGACACCATCAATGTAACAGAACAACGACCAGTTAGAAAGAGAGTCTATAAACTCCACTTTAGTGAATTTCCGCTTAATGGCTTCTCTTACCTCCATCTTACTAAGGCTGCCTCCAAACAAATCCAGATCAATGGATTTTCTGTGTCCAAAATGAAGCGCCAACGCAGTTCCGCCTGTGAGGTGAAACCCTTCAAGTTGGGGTAGTCGCTGAAGTTCTTTTAGTATGGCAAAAGTTCCGGATTCGACTGTCTCAACGTATAGCATCTAAAAGCTTCTTTGGGTTCTTCAATTATTGCACTAGCAAGGGATAATCTCAAATTGGAAAGAAAACGGACGTCTAGCAAGATTCTCTTAATTCTTTTGTCTCCATAAAATCTTCTACAAAAACGGATGTCCTCAACATCCCCTCTTTCAAAGACTCTGGTAATCATAAAAACGTCATGGTTTTCATAGTCCAACTTAGTAGGATCGACATCCCAGAAAATTTTATCTGAGTCAAATGGTTTGTCTGGCTTCAACACACAGTAAGTTACAACTTATCCAACCTCCTAATTGCCTCTTTTCTTGCAGCGTGTTTTCGATCGGCAATTTTCTTCACACGCCTGAAATAGGATCGAGCCAGTTCCAGATTAGCTTCTTTTTCTGCAATTCTCCCTAAGTGAAGGAGTGAGTAAAAATAATAGCCCCGATCTTCTGCTCCAACCTGCTCCGCAAACTGCATGCTCATTTTGTAGTATTCTTTCGCTGGTGTGTACTGTCTTCTAATCTCGTTGATATGGCCCAGGTAAAAAGCTGCGTACCGCCCAGAGTTGTCCTCATATCCAACCTGTCCGCTATCTATTTTCACCAGCATCTCCTGAGCGATTTTGCCTGCTTGCCCATATCTCCCGCTTTGGTACAGCAAGCGCATGTGGTATCGATCGAAGTATGCATTTTTTGGAAACGATTAGTTCAAATACTCCGCCACTTGAATCGCTCCCCGAATGTCGTTTTCTTCAGTTGCCAACAATCGCATCAAATAGTACTGAGCTTCAGTCCTGGAGTAAAAAGCATTCCTGGCCACCTCTTTCAATTGATCAATACCCTTTTCCTTATCCCCTTCAGGGAAAACCCACATGAGTGGTCTTAGCAAGGGGTAATTCTCGCGAATCCATTCAGAGTAATAATTGAACAAGGCATCTCCAAATAGCATTTCAGGGCTGTATTCCTCGTGTCCTCTGGTGTACTTGAGGTACTTGAGCGAGTTTTTACCAGCAACAGCTGCTTTCCGATACCACCCCCGCTCTGAATACAATCGCCCCTCAAAACCGTAGGCGGCAGCTAGAAAGAAAGCCCCTTCAATTTCATTGTAGTCCTTATACAGTCTCTTGGCTAGCCTTTGTGTGGTATCCATGTATGCTAAAAACTCCTCATCCCACTCTTCATTATCATAGTTTGGCACGATTCGCCACCAGTAGTTCAAACTAGTGAGCAAGTAGGGTAAGGGGTGCCAGGGATATTGCTTTTTGAGGTAGTTGAAATGGTTCTTCGATTTTGTGAACTCGAAATTGTACATCGAATTAATTGCCTCCGTGGCCTCAATCTGGATGTACGGATTCTGCAGCAAGTTGTAGTCCAAGCTATCCTGCGGTTGAGCCTTAGCAAAATTCACTGCTAGGATTACCAAACTGAGGATGATATTTTTGATGTGAAATTTCATTCGAGGGCAAAACTATATGACCAGCACGTTAGACAAATACAGAAAACGATTTTTAGAAGAATGGTTTGATTTCAATTTTGCTGGGATGTTCCTAATCGTCTGCCTGGTTTACATGGCATTGCTCTTTGTTAAACGAATTTTCATAATTGATACCATTGCGGCATTCGAAGTACTTAACGAACGAGGTGACATTTGGGTATTTGATATTTTGTACGGCATCCAATATTTGAGCGTGCCAATTTTTCTGGCTTGGAAATTCACTTGGACAACACTGTCACTCTGGATTGGTAGCTTCATGTTCGGCTATCGCTTGCATTTTGATCGGCTTTGGAAATTGGTCATGTTGACGGAAGTTTTCTTTTTCCTTCCAGAGATTTTTAAAATTCTCTATTACACCATCTTCTACTCTGACCCTAACTATCATGACTATGTGGCGTTTTATCCTTTCTCTTTGATCAATCTCGTAGACTATACTGCCGTAGCTGCACCGTACCATTATCCACTAAAATCACTCAATATTTTCGAGGTGCTGTATTGGCCACTCCTAATGATTGGTATCTATTTCCTAAGTGGAAAAAAATGGAAGATTTCGGTTTACATTGTCCTTTCCACCTATGTGCTATTTTTCTTTTTCTGGCTCGCCTTCTACGCGGCGGTGTACTAGCAACAAAAAAATGTTAAAATCTTAGCCAGAATAGAATTCAGGCCGTTTATTGTTGTTTAATTGCTATTTTCGCCCTCTACATTGGGAATCTTATGGGATATCAGAGAATAAACATCATTACAGGTTGGTTTGCTTTTCTTGTGGCACTGGTCACATATTGGCTTACCGTAGAGCCAACAGCTAGTTTTTGGGATGCTGGAGAGTTTATTGCCTGCTCTGCTAGATTACAAGTACCACACCCTCCAGGCGCACCATTTTTCCTACTTACAGGAAGAATGTTTTCGATGCTGGGAGGTGGGGACCTGGAGCAAATAGCCTACTGGGTGAATATACTAAGCGTGCTTAGTAGTGCCTTTTTCGTCTTGTTTATTTTCTGGTCCATCACCCATCTTGCAAAAAGAATCCTAAAGATCAAAAAAGGAGAAGAGTCTACTTCAGACATCATCTTAATCATGGGAGCAGGGCTTACGGGAGCACTTGCCTGCACCTTCTCCGATTCCTTCTGGTTCTCAGCGGTTGAAGCTGAGGTATATGCGATGTCAGCATTTTTCACCGGATTCGTTCTTTGGGCGATCCTTCGATGGGAAAACCTAAGTGAGGAGCAAGATCGTGCTCGATGGTTAATTCTCATCGCCTACATGATGGGACTTTCTATTGGTGTCCACTTATTGAATCTAGTTGCAATCCCTGTTCTTGCGCTAATTGTGTACTTCAAGTACTATGAGAAAGTAACGAGAAATGGGATTCTGGCAACGTTGGCAATCTCTGGCTTTGTTGTCATATTTATTCTTGAGGGGATTATACCGGGAATTCCGTCACTTGCTGGAAAAATTGAAATCCTATTTGTCAACAGTTTTGGACTTCCATTTGGATCTGGAGTTATCTTCTTTGCAGTAGTCTTCCTCGCTGGATTGGCTTACGGAATCTACTACTCTATAAAGCACAACAAATACATTCTTAATACAGCTTTACTAAGTTTTGCATTCATCATGATCGGATACTCCTCGTATATGATGATTCCCATTAGGAGCAGTTACAACCCCCCGATAGACGAAAACAATCCAGAGGACATCATTTCATTCGTTTCCTATTTGAAGAGAGAGCAGTATGGAAGTCGTCCACTGTTCAAAGGTCAGTACTATACTGCAACGTTGGTTGACAATAAGAAAGGCTCGAAAGTCTACATGCGAGGAGAGGATGATTATGTGGTTAAAGATTACAAAGTGGAGCAGGTATTCGACACGAAGCACACCACGATTCTTCCAAGAATGTATAGCAACTCACCCAACCATGTAAAGAAATACCAGGAAGTGACGGGATTGAAAGCGGGAGAAAAGCCAAGTTTCGGTGATAACATTTACTACCTTTTTAAACATCAGCTGGGGTACCAATACATGCGGTATTTCTTATGGAATTTCGTCGGGAGGGACTCGGACATTCAGGGAGCATCCTGGGTTGGAATCACAGATGCTTTCGATAATATACCCTCCTCACTGGCAGCAAATAAGGGTAGGAATATCTATTTTGGGCTACCACTGCTACTTGGGATTTTTGGAATCTTCATTCAGTACAAAAGAGACCCCAAATTATTCTCGGCCATTGCAATGCTCTTTTTCATGACAGGAATAGCAATTGTTCTCTATCTGAATACTCCACCAATCGAGCCAAGAGAAAGGGACTACATCTATGCGGGCTCCTTTTACATGTTTACCATATGGATCGGGTTTGGAGTGATCATGCTATATGATGTGATCAAGAGTATTTCTAAGCAAAAGAAAATGGCTGCCGTCCTTGCTGCGATTCTTGGACTGAGTATTCCAGTTTTAATGGCAAGTCAAACGTGGGACGACCATGATCGTTCGGAACGATATTTTTCTGTCGATGCGGCTAAAAATTACCTGGCTTCATGCGCTCCAAATGCAATCATATTCACGGGTGGTGATAATGATACTTTCCCACTCTGGTACGTCCAGGAAGTAGAGGGATATCGAAGAGACGTCCGCGTGATTGTATTGAGCTACTTCAACACTGACTGGTACATCCAGCAAATGATGCGTCCTGCCTACGAATCAACTCCGCTCCCATTTGGCTTAACCGCTAAACATTACCAACAGGGTGGATTAAATGATTATTTGCCTGTAGTAGATAATCCGAATATCAAAGGTGCAATCAGTGCTATCCAATTTCTAAAGGCCATTGAGCAAGAGCATCCTCAGCTACAAATTCCAACCTCAATAAGCAGCTACAATTCAGTCCCAGGCCGACGAATCATCTTGACTGGAATAGATACTGCGAAAGTTCGTGCGATGGTGCCTGATCATTTGAAAGGAAATGTTCAACCTTACATGGACCTCAACATTAAAGGGAGAGCGCTGGAAAAGAAAGATCTGGCAGTTTTAGACCTCATCGTTAATGCCAATTGGGATCGCCCTATTTACTTCAATAACACTTCATTGGCAGGAGTAAACCTTGAATTATCGCCTTATATGGTGCAGGAAGGTATCGCAACACGATTGCTCCCAGTCCTTAATCCAAATCCTCAGGCTGGTTTTCAAACCAACATTGATGTGATGTATGATAATGTAATGAACAAGTTTCAATGGAGAGGTCTTGATAATCCAGATATCTATCATTCACAAGATTACATGGGATTCTGCCTCAATTCCAGAAGCACATTCAACACATTGGTCAGGGCACTATTAAATGATGGAGACTATGACCGTGCAAAAAATGCACTGTTAAGATGTCTTGAGGTAATGCCTAATGAATCCATTCCATATGATTTCTTCAGCATCGCACAAGTAGATCTACTTCTAAAGGTGGGAGAGCCAGATTTAGCGACACACATCGCTGAAGTGACGAGCACGGACGCTGTGGAATGGTTGGACTACTATTTAGATAAAGGAATTAAGGATCCTGTGACACTGCAGAAAAAGATGTTGTACTTGAATGAACTTGCCAGAGCATACAGAGCGAATGATGAAAGGGAGTTGGCAAACAAGTACGAAACACTATTCACCCAGTATTACCAAATAATTGCAGGAGATCAAGTAGACAGATCTAATTTTTAAGGAACCTGACTGCTTCTTTAACTCTGGCTGCCTTATCCTGAACAATCAGAAAGTAGTAACCAGTAGCGAAGTCCTTGACAGAAATTCGATACTTACCAAAGCCCAATTCTTCAGGCTGGATAGTCATCTTGTTTCCAATCATCGAGTTAAGCTCAAATGTTGCATTCTTTAAGGAAGAATCAAATTCAACAACGATGTACTCAACTGCAGGGTTTGGATATACGCTGATCTTGGCCTCTTGAGAGAGGTCATCGCCAGTGCTTTGAGCTAGAGCTGTGAAGCTCAGCGAGATGGCGAACGATAGTATGATCAGTTTATTGCGCATTCTTGTTATACAAATTACGCATTTTTTTTCAGTTTGTTCCCTATCCCAATGAAATATTAATAGTTAAATAACGTTAACCAGCGCAGATTGGATAGTACTATTCTAATAAATAATTGATTTAAACTGTTTTGAGACCACTTTTGGTCTTTTTTACTTTTTGTCGAAAATATGAAAGACTTAATCTAAAAGGAGAGATTCAGACACTTCTTTGATGAATAGGGTTGGAAATGTGCGAAATAATATCTGATGCGATCAAACTGTTCTCCCCAATTTTTTCAGCCGCGATATCTCCGGCTTTTCCATGAATATACACCCCTAGTTTTAACGCATCGATAGGTAAAAGTCCTTGAGCCAAGAAAGATGCGACTATTCCTGTCAGCACATCGCCACTACCAGCAGTTGCCATTCCCGGATTGCCAGATGGATTAAAGTAGACTTCCCCGTCGGAATTGCAAACAGCAGAGTAAGCACCCTTCAAAACAACGTTTAGTTTGTATTTCACACAGAATGATCTAAGCATTTCCAGCTTTTGAAAATCGTCGGTCCACTCACCCACCAGTCGTCTGAACTCACCAGGATGAGGCGTTAGGATTGAGTCCTTCGGAAGTTCATGTAACAGGCTCTTGTCTTCTGCAAGAATGTTCAATGCATCAGCGTCCAGGACCAATGGCCTCTTGGTAGAATTTAGGAATTCTGCAAGCGCATTCTTTGTTTTATCATCTGTACCAATCCCAGGGCCTATAGCAAAAGTCGTATCCGAAATTTCGATTTTCGCGATCACGTTTTCATCGCCATCTTCAATTACCATCGCCTCCGGAACTAAAACCTGAAGAATGTCAACTCCGCACCTTGGTGCCTGTATGCTAATGAGGCCAACACCCGCCCTCAATGCGGCCTTTGCGCAAAGCGCAGCTGCACCTATTTTACCTTTACTTCCAGCAACAATTAGCAATTTTCCAACATTCGATTTATGAGAAAATTTGTTTCTTACCGGTATCAATTCCAGCAGTTCAACCTCGTCAGAGAAACCATAAGTTGTATCTAGATCATCAATAAATTTCTGGTCCAGTCCTATATCTACCACATACCAATCACCTACAAACCCATGGCTTTCTGGCAGAAAGAAAACCAGTTTGGGAGTTTGAAACGATATAGTGTAATGAGGTTTGAAAGCGATCGAGTTCGTCGGTTGAGCTGAATCCGAGTAAAGCCCCGATGCGATATCAATTGCTACTCGAGTCACCTCCTGCTTGTTTATATACTCGATTAAGTCTGACGCTAAACCATCCACAGGTCTAGACAGACCTGACCCAAAGATCGCATCTATCACAATTTCATCTGGCTGGAAATCTGAGAAATCAGATGCCGTAATTAAAATAATGTACTCTGGGGTTCCATGGAGGTTTGATTCAAAGTCTGGTGAACCCTTTTCCCCCAGAACAAAAATTGTGACCTCCCAATCTTCTTCTCTCAGCATTCTGCCAATGGCTAAACCATCGCCCCCATTGTTTCCAGTCCCGCACAGGACGGTTACTGGGTTCTTATCTGGGAAAATCTCTGAAAACTTAGTTACGAAAGCTCTGGAAGCTCGCTCCATCAAATCAATGGAAGAAATAGGTTCATTTTCAATCGTGAACTGATCTGCCGCTCGAATCTGCGATGAACTTAAAATTTTCATGGCTATCTGTCAACTTCGCCCATTAACAAATCTAGCGAGCCCACGATTGCGAATAGATCGGAGATCATACACCCCTTGCTGATCTCAGGTAGCACAGAGAGGTTGGAGAAACTTGGTCCTCTGGCTTTGCATCTAAATGGCTGGTCGGATCTTCCGTCAGCCCGGAAAAAGAAGCCCAATTCTCCCTTTGGGTTTTCAGCTCTGACATACAAGTCCTGAGCTTTGGGTCGAATCTTCTTCGGCACCAATGCCCTGGGGTCAAAATCCTTGGTGCGTTTATGTTCGCCCAGAAGTTTCTCTACACATTGCTCAATGATCTTCACCGATTCCAAGCACTCTTGGTATCGCACCCAGTTACGATCCCAACAATCACCTGTCTGTCCCATCTCTCCTGTTCCGATCGGAATGTTAAATTCCAGATCCGGATAAACACCGTATTTATCTACCTTTCGTAGGTCGAATTTCAATCCAGAAGCTCTGAGCATTGGCCCAGTAATTCCGTAATTAACAGCCAAGTCCAACGGCAACACGCCAACATTAGCAGTTCTTTCAATGAAAATTTTATTTGATATCAGTAGGGTTTCAACTTCCCTCAATTTCGGTTTCAAATAGTCTACAAACTCTTTTGCACGTTCTTCAAAACCCACTGGAAGGTCATAGTACAAGCCACCCACCCAAATATAATTGTAGAGCATTCGAGCACCACTTGCCCATTCAAGCATCCGAAGGATATGCTCTCGATCTCGCATCATCCAAAGGAATGGGGTGATTGCTCCGATATCGAGCCCGTACGTTCCAATAGCTACAAAATGAGAAGCCAAACGATTAAGCTCTGCCACAAGCACCCTGATGTACTCCACTCTTTTAGGTATTTCTTGATCGATACCGAGCATGCGCTCCACACCCATCACAAACGCCCACTCGTTATTCATGGCAGCAACATAATCCATCCGATCTGTGTATGGGATCACCTGATTGTAGGCTAGAGACTCAGCGTGCTTTTCAAAGCAGCGGTGCAAGTAGCCAATATGCGGCACGACATCTTTTACAATTTCTCCATCTGAAACAACCTCCAATCTTAGAACTCCGTGGGTAGCTGGATGCTGAGGCCCCACGTTGATAATCATCTCCTCTGACTTGAGATCTGATTGGCTGTATTTCAGCGGTTCGGATGCGCTGAGTTTTGAATACTGTGATTCTAACTTCATCAGAAAATGGAAAATGGAAAATGGAAAATGGCGCTCTCATTTCATTTTTCGTGCTTTTGCACTTTTGATGATCGAAATCAATAGCCTTTTCAGTTCGGAACAAGTACTAATTAATTCATCAACTACCCCTCCCTTTCTGTCAAGATTTGCATCTCTGATTAATCGCAACCAATAATGAGTTTCATGAGCTTCCTTGTTAGCTATTGCCAACTTATGAATGAAGTCTGCTTTCGATTCCGCTTGTTGGGCTTCTTCGGACAAAGCTCCTATAGCTGTCCCGCTTCTTAAAACTTGTTTTGTTAACACAAATTCTTTCTCATCTCGTTGGATCTTTCTGACAAACTTCACAATTGACAAAGCAAAACTGTAGCTCTTCGTCAATAACGGATTATCTACGCTTCCAACTCTCAATTCACCATTTTCCATTATCAATTATCAACTATCAAATTATCAATTGTACCCTCATTCTTCAGTTTCCCATTTCACCACTACATCATGATACTTCTCCTGCTCTACATAATCTTTCCTGAGCGGGTAGCCTTGCCAATCAGCAGGAAGTAGAATTCTACGCAAATCGGGATGATTTTTGAACGAAACTCCAAGAAGGTCAAAGGCCTCACGCTCATGCCAATCGGCCGTCTTCCAAATGTGTGAGACCGAGTCTATGGCTGGAGATTCACGAGTCAGGACGACTTTCATCATCAAATGCAGGTCATATGGAATGCTATAGAGGTTATAAATGATCTCTATTGTTCCAACCTCTTCACCATTGTCTAGGGCAGTTAAGCAAGAGAGCTGATCAAAATATGTTTGATCGTTGGAATGCAGCAATTCACATACTTGTGAAATGTGCTCCTTACTGATCAACAAAGCTTGAGGCGTGGCATTCTCATCCAATCCCTCGATTGCATTTGGGATTTCTGTTTCAATGAGTGCTTTGAATTGTTCAAGCTTCATTTTTCTTCTTCATCAATTTTTCTAAAGCTTTGGGTCTGAGCACTGATTCTGTTCTGATCTTTTCCTGAAGTTTCAAGAAACCTCCTATGAGAGCCTCCGGTCTGGGCGGGCACCCTGGCACATATACATCAACGGGAATAATACGATCCACACCTTTTAGCACATGGTAACCATGTTCCCAATAGGGACCTCCACAGTTAGCACAGGAACCCATGGAAATTACGTATTTCGGTTCCGCCATTTGCTCGTACAATCGCTTTACACGGTCCGCCATCTTGAACGTGACAGTACCAGAAACAACCATTACATCTGCCTGCCTTGGAGAATTTCGAGGAATGACCCCGAACCGATCTAAGTCGTACGCGGAAGAGGCCGTAGACATAAACTCAATAGCACAACAGGCCAAACCGAATCCCACAGGCCATAAACTACTCAGTCGAGCCCAATTTAGAAGATCGTCAAGTTGAGAAACGATAATTCCTCCCTCTCCAGTCTTCAGCCCTCCAATTTCTGATAGTTCAGTTTCTTTCATTGAATTCCTTGTAAATTTTTGCTGGAATCTTTGACTTGAATTCGCTCTGGGCAGGTTGTGGACGTACCCAATCCAGCATCCCATTTGCCCATACGTAGGCAAGACCAACTGCTAATATGCCAACGAAAATAAACGTTTCTACAAACGAGAACCATCCCCACAAACCGTTGGTCTCCCTAATCATTTCTTCGTCTCCAAAGACCGTTGCCCATGGAAACAAAAAGATCAATTCGGCCTCAAAAAGCAGAAAAATTAAAGCTATGACGTAGAATCTGACATTGAAATTTACCCATGCTGATGCAGATGGTTCCTCGCCTGATTCGTAGGTTGTTTGCTTTTCGGCAGTCGGATTGCTTGGACGCAGAACCTTACCAAAAAGTAGCATCGCAGTGACAAATCCAATTGCTCCCACAACGAAAAGCAGAATAGTACCAAATCCACTGATTTCGGTCATATGGGGAAATTACTTAATTATCTGAATTAAGTCTTAGAATTCAAGCGGATCGAGGTGCTTAAAATGACCATTTTGCTTGATTTTATCTTGTGCGTGCTGGGCTCGCTCAAGCGCTGGGATTAACCTATTGAGATGGTCAATGGCAAACCGCAATCGCTCACTTTCTTTTCTCATTTCCAACAACAAGTATTCTTCCTCTGGTTTCAATCCAATTTTATGTCCAATCTCAAAGACCGAATTTATACCAGAAATATCAGGCGCATCGATTTCGCCCAACCATCCAAAAAGTTCTCGAACCAACTCCTTGAATTCAACCAATTTGCTTAAGTCTTTGTCGTCGTCGTTCTCGACAAATTCTATTGATCCACCTGCATACAGTTTATCCTTCCAAGGGTTTTGAAAATCTGTCACTTCAAACACTCGTAGTCCGAGAGTTTTGATGTCCAGCCTCCCATCGGAATACTTCTTGGTCACCTCAACAATTTTCACCTCAGTCCCTAATTCTACTTTGTTCAAAACATGTGAAGCAATACCAAACGTGAGTGCCTCATCCATGCAGTCATTAATGAGCTGCTTATAGCGAGGTTCGAAAATATGCAGATTGATTCCCTCGCCAGGGAAGGCTACAATATTTAGGGGGAAAATTGGTAATTGAACTGACATCAAAAATTCAAACTCCTTTTATAGAAAATAGTTTGGTAGATTAGAACGATGGGTAAAGTTATGATCAATCAAGGAAGGAGCATCCCGTGGACGTTTAGATTTATTTGTGTGCTTTCAGTTTTTGCATTGATTGTTGTCTCCATGCAAAATCTTCCGGAACATCTCGCGATTCCTATTTCCATTTTGCTGTCATTCCTGTTTCCAATGATCTGGTTTTCGAATAAAATCCTTACGATTGATACTGCTTTAAAAGAAATTCACGAGGGCTATTGGATCATGGGATACAAAACTGGGAAGCCAAAAAAATATCAATCACTGGATAAGATCTTCATCAATGAAGTGAACACTAGCCAGAGTATGTATTCGCAGGCAAATCGAAAGCATACCTTTAAAGAGGTTGAATATCATGCTTACCTAAAATTCAATGCTGTCGAAAAGCTTTTTTTGCTACGTGATAGGAGTGAAAAGAAGCTAGGAGAAAGAGTGATAAAAATCAGCGAAAAACTGGAGTTGAGTTAAGACAATGTCTGTTGTCATCTGATTAGCTTTGTCAGACTCAAAATTGGAAAATGGCAAAATTTCACACGCTCAAAGTAAAATCAATTTCTCGACCGACCGAGGAAGCCGTTGCAGTTTCTTTTGAAATTCCAGAGGCACTCAAAGAGGACTTTAGGTTTACTCAAGGCCAGCACATTACCTTGAAAAAAGACATTGGGGGAGAAGATACAAGACGTACATACTCCATCTGCACCTGCCCCTTAGACGATGAGATCGAAGTAGCAATTAAGAAGTTAGACAAAGGCAAGTTTTCAACTTTTGCGAATGACGAACTACAAGTCGGCGATGAACTAGAGGTTATGCCGCCTCATGGGAGTTTTTATACTGAACTCAATCCCAACAACGATAAAACTTATGTTGCTTTCGTTGCAGGTAGTGGAATTACTCCTATACTTTCCATTATCGAAACGACTTTAAGAACTGAACCAAAAAGTGACTTTATTCTCTTTTTTGGGAACAGGAAAACAAGCACCATTATTTTTCATGAACGATTAGAAGCATTGAAGAATAAATTTATGGGGAGGCTTAGTCTATACCACATACTAAGTGATGAGCGCCAAGATTCCGAACTCTTCAATGGTATTATTGATCGTGAGAAAATAGAAAGATTCTCAAATTTGTTTTTTGATGTCAAATCTGCGGATGACTTTTTCACCTGCGGACCCGAGCCGATGATGTTAACAGTGAGAGAGACACTAAAAGAGTTAGGTGTTTCAGAGGAGAAGATCCACTTGGAATTATTCACTTCGCCGGTTGGCAAGCTTGGTGAGGCTAAAGCAGAAGCAAAGCACGAAAAAGCTCAGAGCGAAATAACGGTTGTTCTAGATGGCATTAGCACTTCATTTCCGTACAATTCGAAAGAATCTATTCTAGATGTTGCGTTTCAGAATGGAGCAGATTTACCCTATGCATGCAAAGGAGGCGTTTGCAGTACATGTGTGGCAAGAGTTGAGGAAGGTGAAGTTGAAATGGAAATCAACTACGCACTTGAGCCAGACGAACTTGAAAGAGGACTTGTGTTGACTTGTCAATCGAGACCGAAAACTGAAAAAGTGAAGCTTACTTTTGACGTTTAACTGTAGTAATTGGTGAAATAGTTGATCGGGTGTTAAAAATCCATTTATAATCAGAGGTGCCATCTTTTAGAATGATGAATCTCTCGAACTCAAAACCAATCAACCGTTTAACTTGTTGACTATGCATTAATTAACTTTGAATAAAGAAATTAAGAAGATGGACGAAAAGCAGCTAGAAGATCACTTTAACGAAAAGATCGATAAGGATATTCGGATCGAACCAAAGGATTGGATGCCAGACAATTATCGCAAAACGTTGATCCGTCAAATCTCACAACACGCACATTCCGAAATCGTTGGAATGCTACCTGAAGCCAATTGGATATCGAGAGCTCCAACCCTCCGCAGAAAGGCGGCGGCACTTGCCAAAGTTCAGGATGAAGCTGGACATGGACTCTACTTATATAGTGCCTGCGAAACGTTGGGTATAGATAGAGACACCTTGTTTGAACAACTTCACTCCGGGAAGGCAAAGTATTCCAGCATTTTCAACTACCCTACCCTGACATGGGCTGATATGGGGGCGATAGGTTGGCTGGTAGATGGAGCGGCAATTATGAATCAAGTACCTCTTTGTCGTGCATCGTATGGCCCCTATGCCCGTGCAATGGTTCGAGTGTGTAAAGAAGAATCTTTCCATCAAAGACAAGGGTTTGAAATTATGTTGACCCTTTGCAAAGGCTCTGAGGAACAGAAGAAGATGGCACAAGATGCACTAAACAGATGGTGGTGGCCTGCCTTAATGATGTTCGGTCCAACAGATGCAGATTCTCCTCATACGGAGCAGTCGATGCGTTGGGGAATCAAGCGTTTTACGAATGATGAGCTAAGGCAAAAATTTGTCGACGCAACGAAACCACAGGCAGATCTATTGGGAATTACAATCCCCGATGCTGATCTGAAATGGAATGAAGAAACAGGTCATCACGATTTTGGAAAAATTAATTGGGACGAGTTTTTTAATGTGATTAAGGGAAACGGCCCTTGCAATAAACAACGGATCGACGCCCGAACGAAAGCCTGGGACGAAGGTGCTTGGGTACGAGAAGCTGCGAGTGCCTATGCAAGCAAAAAGAAAACAAAGCAGCAAGCTGCCTAGAGTAGTGAATAGTGATCGGTTAAATAGTTATTTTTTACTAGTTAACCAGTTAACTCATTTAACCATTTAACTAAAATATAAATGAACAATTGGCCACTTTGGGAAATCTTTATTAGAAGCAAAGCTGGGTTAAATCACAAGCATGTGGGGAGCCTGCATGCTGCAGATGCTGAAATGGCAATCCAAAATGCACGGGATGTCTATACCAGAAGAAATGAAGGTGTTAGTATTTGGGCAGTTGAGTCAAAATACCTGACGGCCTCTGATCCTGATGATTCCGATCCTTTGTACGAGCCAGCAAAAGACAAAGTGTATCGGCACCCAACATTTTACGATTTACCCGACGAGGTGAAGCATATGTAATTTTTGTCATTTCGAGCAAAGCGAGAAATCTATGAGTCATTTATTCAACTATACACTTCAGCAAGCAGACAACTGCCTTATTCTTGGTCAGAGATTGGGAGAATGGTGCGGTCATGGCCCAATTCTGGAACAAGACATTGCAATGACTAATATCTCGTTGGACCTTATCGGTCAGGCGAGGATGTTGTATCAGTATGCAGCCGAAATTCAAGGTGAGGGAAAATCCGAGGATGATTTGGCATACCTCCGTGATGCATGGGGCTTTAAAAATGTGCTTCTGGCTGAACAACCGAACGGAGATTTTGCCAAAACAATATTGAGACAATTTCTCTTTGACAGTTTCAATTGCTATTTCTACGATGCATTGAAAAGTAGCAATGACGAAAATCTTGCTGCCATTGCAGCCAAGTCTCATAAGGAAGCTCTTTATCATTTAAAATGGAGCGGCGACTGGGTGCTAAGACTTGGTGATGGCACGGAAGAGAGTCATGAGCGGATTCAGCATGCTTTGGATGAGCTTTGGTCATATTCAGGAGAAATTGTGATTGCAAGTGATGCGGATCAAACTGCCTCAGAAAGTGGATTTGGTGCTGATCTAAACGCAATCAAATCCAGACGAGACAGTAAAATTAGAGAGGTTTTAGAGGAAGCCACGCTCACAATTCCCGAAAGCACCTACAGTCACTCCGGTGGGAAAGAGGGAAAGCACACAGAATACCTTGGGTTCATTCTCGCAGATCTCCAATTTTTGCAGCGCGCCTACCCAGGCAATGAATGGTGATCATTGGTATTTTGTTAACTGGCTGAATAGTAATTGGTAAATAGTCGACGGCAAGACATCGCCAATTCACTGATCAACTGTCTAACGAGGAACATGGTAATCGACAAGAAACATATCATCCATCTGCTAGAGGAGGTCACTGACCCTGAAATTCCAGTTATTTCGATCAGAGACTTAGGAATTCTTCGTGATGTTAAGGTTGAGAACGAGGCGGTTGAAGTCGTAATCACTCCTACCTATTCTGGCTGCCCTGCCATGTACGAAATTGAAAAAGGCATTAACAACACACTGAAAAAAAATGGTATAGCAAATTTCAAGATTACCACGGTTCTGTCACCTGCCTGGACCACAGAATGGATGTCTGAGGAAGGTAAACAAAAACTGAAAGCGTACGGAATTGCACCTCCAAACCCCACAAATGAAGCAGACATCGAGTGTCCAAATTGCAATTCTCATAATACGACACTACTAAGCCAATTTGGATCTACCGCATGCAAGTCACTTTTCAAATGCGAGGACTGCCTGGAGCCATTTGATTATTTCAAGTGTCATTAAATTTGTGTTCCACTAGTTAATTGGTTGAACAGTTAATTAGTAACATGAGCAAGGATCTAACGGATTTAGAGGTCTGGAAAAAAGGGAGAGTTTTTAGAAATGATATTTCAACTGTGGTAAAGACATTTCCCGTCCACGAGAAATACAAGCTGATTGATCAACTGATTAGAGCATCTAGGTCAATCACAGCAAATGTTGCGGAGGGACATGGTCGTTTTCACTTTCAGGAGAATATCCAATATTGCCGACAGGCAAGAGGCAGCCTTGTCGAATGCTACGATCACCTGACCGTAGCCTTAGACGAAAAGTACATTACTCATTCTATCTTTGACGAACTGATTCTAATGTATAAGGAGCTTATCAAAATCTTGAATGGCTACATCTCTTATTTAAAAAAAAGAAAGCTGAACACGCAAAATAGCGGCCCAAATTAACTAGTAAACCAAATACTATTTAACTACTTTAACCAGTCAACCATTTAACAAAATGACCATACAACAAACCAAGAAAGACAATCTCGGAATCATCACATTCAATCGTCCGGAGATCTTTAACAGTTTCAACAAAGAAATGGCACTCGCTATGCAAAAAGCACTGGACGAGTATGAGCAGGACGCATCTATTAGAGCAATCCTGATCACGGGAAATGGGAGAGCCTTTTGTGCAGGTCAGGATTTGCAGGAAGCAATTGATGACAATGGACTGGAAATCAAGCAAATCGTTGATGAACATTACAATCCTATTGTTAGAAAGCTACGGTCAATTAAGAAACCAATTGTAGCTGCTGTAAATGGTGTCGCTGCGGGAGCAGGAGCAAATTTGGCTCTGGCTTGTGACGTAGTCGTAGCAGCACGATCATCCTCATTTCTTCAGGCTTTTAGCAAAATCGGTTTGGTTCCTGACACAGGCGGAACATTTACACTTCCGCGAATTATTGGTTTTCAAAAGGCTTCAGCACTAATGATGCTTGGGGATAAAGTCCCAGCAGAGGAGGCAGAGAAAATGGGAATGATCTACAAAGTCTTCGCCGATGAGGAATTAGGCAGCGAATCTGAAAAAATTGCTAGCAAACTCGCAAACATGCCAACAAAAGCATTGGGTTATATCAAGGAAATGCTCAACCAGTCAATAACAAATACGCTTGACGAACAGTTGGAAATGGAGAAGGAATATCAGTTCAATGCCACCGAAACTCATGACTACAAAGAAGGAGTGCAGGCGTTCTTAGAAAAAAGAAATCCAGAATTTAAAGGAGAATAATGCCAAAATTAAGCGTAATAGGTGCTGGTACTATGGGAACTGGAATTGCACAGGTCGCTGCAACAGCTGGTTGGAATGTTGTAATCAATGATAGTAATTCTGCTATTCTTGAAAAATCTTCAGATAGTCTCGTGAAGGTGATGAACCGTCTGGTGGAAAAAGAGAAAATTAATCAAGAAACTGCTGATAAGATTTTAGGCAAGATCGACTTCACAGAGGACCAGCAATACTTTGAAAACAGTGATCTTGTGATTGAGGCTATTGTTGAGAATTTGGAAATCAAGCAAAAAGTTTTTGTCGCTGTGGAGAAGATAGTGCGACCAGACACAATCATAGCCTCAAATACATCCTCCCTATCCCTTGCCTCAATTGGGGCTTCCCTGAAAGATCCGTCTCGGTTCGTTGGAATTCATTTTTTCAATCCTGCCCCGCTAATGCCATTGGTAGAGATTATCCCAGCAGTTCAAACAAATCCTAACATCACAATTCAAGCGAAAAACTGGGTTGACTCCTGGAAGAAATTGACAGTACTTGCAAAGGATACTCCAGGGTTTATCGTGAACAGAGTTGCTCGCCCTTTTTATGGAGAATCATTAAGACTCTACGAAGAAGGTATTGCAGATTTTGCCACAATCGACTGGGCCATGAAAGAGTCTGGAGGTTTTAGAATGGGGCCATTCGAACTAATGGATTTCATCGGAAACGACATCAACTACACTGTAACGGAAACAGTGTTCCAATCCTTTTTCTACGATCCAAGGTACAAACCATCTTTCACTCAGAAGCGAATGTCCGAAGCTGGTTTCCTTGGGAGGAAGTCTGGAAAAGGATATTACGATTATGCTGAGGGTGCTATAAGATTGGAGCCTCAAAAAGATGAGAAACTCGCCAAAGAAATACTAAATCGAGTTTTGGTGATGTTAATCAATGAAGCAGCCGACGCGCTGTTTTTGAATATTGCAACCAAAGAAGACATCGACCTTGCTATGACAAAAGGGGTAAATTATCCAAAAGGATTGTTGAAATGGGCCGATGAGGTTGGAATTAATTGGTGTGTCGAGCGGTTAGATAAACTATACGACGAATATCGGGAAGATCGATATCGGTGTAGTCCTTTGCTGAGACGAATGAATAAAGAGAATCAAAGATTTTTTGGTTAAATAGTTAAGTAATGAATTGGCTTACCAGACAAATAACTATTCAACCAATCAACTTACTACTATGACAAAAGCAGAAAAAATAGTAAATCAAATGATGGCCAATGACAAATACAGTCAATGGCTAGGCATTGAGGTCCTCGAAGCGGCAGACGGTTTGGCAAAAATTAGAATGACTGTACGAGATGAGATGGTCAACGGTCATGGTGTGATGCACGGAGGCATTTCATTTTCTCTAGCGGACAGTGCATTTGCATTTGCCTGTAATTCGCATGGGCAAAAGGCAGTTTCGATTGAAACTTCAATCAATCATGTGAAGGCTGTTTTTGTTGGAGATGAATTAATAGCAACATGCGAAAAAGAAAGCATGAGCCGAAGTGTCGGGTATTATTTGACACGAGTAGCAAGAAATAATGAACTGGTCGGTCTTTTTAAAGGAGTAGCTTTTCGAAAAAAAGAAGAATGGAACGTATCAGTTAAATAGTTGATTTGTTAATTGGTAGATCGCATACATTCTCTTGCTCTTTAACCAATTAACTATTAACTCAATTAATTAGAATTATGAAAGAGGCATATATAGTAGATGGTATTCGCACACCTATTGGAAAGTTCGGCGGGACCTTGTCCACAGTACGAACAGATGATTTAGGAGCACTGGCGATAAAAGAGTTGATACGCAGAAACTCAAATCTTGATCCTGCTTCAGTGGATGAAGTGATTATGGGTTGCGCCAATCAGGCAGGTGAAGACAACCGCAATGTGGCTCGCATGTCGCTATTGCTTGCAGGATTGCCCTTTTCAGTCCCAGGTGAAACAGTCAACAGGCTTTGTGCTTCTGGGATGTCTGCTATTGTTCAAGCCAATCGAGCGATCAAGACTGGTGACGGGGATGTCTTCATTTCCGGAGGTGTAGAAAACATGACACGTGGGCCGTGGGTAATTTCCAAGTCTGCAAAACCCTACGGTACAGATGCGAAAATGTATGACTCCAGTTTCGGGTGGAGATTCATCAATCCGCAGATGGAAAAAATTTACGGAGTGGACTCCATGGGTATGACTGCTGAAAACCTGGTAGACATTCATAAAATTAGTCGCGAAGATCAAGATGCATTTTCTTACCAGTCACAAATGAAAGCAGCCGAAGCTCAAAAGAACGGAAGGCTAGCCGAGGAAATCGTTTCAGTTGAGATTCCACAGCGAAAAGCTGAACCCCTTGTTTTTGAGCAAGATGAGTTTATTAAGGCAACTACAACTCCAGAAATACTTGGTACGTTAAGGCCGGCATTTAAAAATGATGGTTCTGTTACTGCTGGAAATGCCTCAGGACTCAACGATGGCGCGGCGGCAGTACTTGTAGCCTCGGAAAACGCAGTTAAAGCTCAGAACTTCACTCCAAAAGCACGAATCGTGTCCTCAGCTGTTGTTGGAGTAGAGCCACGAATCATGGGAATTGGACCAGTGGAGGCTACCCAGAAAGCACTCAAGAAGGCCGAACTAGGCTTGAAAGATATTGATGTGATTGAAATCAACGAAGCATTTGCTGCTCAATCTCTTTCTTGCACAAGAGCTTTGGGACTTGATGATAATGATGAGCGCATGAATCCCAACGGCGGAGCAATCGCAATTGGCCATCCGCTGGGAATGACTGGCACTCGAATTACATATTCAGCAGCTTTAGAGCTTCACAAGACTAGCAAACGTTATGCACTGGCAACTATGTGCGTTGGTGTCGGTCAGGGATACGCGATTATTTTGGAGAGGGCATAAAAAAAGCTGCCTTCAGGCAGCTTTTAATTTTTTGTTCAAGATCTAGATCAGTCTCTGCTCAAGATTCTTATCCCAAGGTTGAACTGAAGAAAGTTCGAATCTTTTACCAAGTTATACGCAAGGCCAAGGTTCAATCTACCAACATACACACCAGCTCTTGGCGCAAATCCAAATTCAGAATTGCTCTCTCCTTCTATTGTAGTTGTAACTCCACCTGAGGTCGTTGTAATGTCCACTGCCTTAGCGACATACAATCCAAGACCTAGACCCGCATAAGGCGTCACCTTGTTCGTTGAAAATCGATAAGTACCAGTAGCTAAATATGGATTCAGCGTTTGGGCATCAAGAGAAGTGTTCGTGCCTGCAACATCGCCACCAGCAAATACATTAGCACCTAGATATAAACCAAGGTCAATGTTTTCATTAATTGCATACTTAGGTTCGATATAAAATCCAATACCTAGATCATAAGCATCAGCAAAATCTCCTTGTGGAGAATTAAAGTTAGGACCAAGTTCGATATGAAATTGAGCCATTGAGGAATATCCAAGTACTCCCACTGCAAAAACGGTTAGAAATAACTTTTTCATAGTTTGATTTGTTTTATTTGGTGAAAAAATCTTACGCTAAACTAGTCCATTTAATACCAGCTTCAAATACCCAAGTTTAGGCATTTTGCAGACAGCATAATTAGTTTGTGAATGATTCATTCCTTTAATTTGACGCAAACATAGACTATTACTCCGATCTTAGAGTCGACTAAAGTCTACATAGTGTCTACATAGTATTTACCAAAATGATTTATTCCTTCAAGGGGCTCAAGCCCGTCATACATGCATCCTCTTTCGTCCACCAGCTTGCAGCGGTTACAGGGGATGTCATAATTGGAAAAAATGTGTACGTTGGTCCTGGAGCGGCAATACGAGGTGATTGGGGACAAATTGTGATTGAGGATGGCTGCAATGTGCAGGAGAATTGTGCCATTCACATGTTTCCAGGAATTACTATCACATTAGAAGAAAATGCTCACATAGGCCATGGTGCTATTATTCACGGAGCTCAAATTGGAAAAAACGTGCTTGTAGGAATGAATGCAGTCATTATGGACAATGCTACGATTGGGGATGAATCCATTGTTGGGGCATTGTGCTTTGTTAAGGCCAACGAAGTTTTTGAAAGAAGGAGTTTGATTGTAGGAAATCCTGGAAAAAAAATAAAAGAGGTTAGTGACGATATGATCAACTGGAAGACAGAGGGCACCAAACTCTATCAAAAACTACCTGGCGAATGTCATGAGACACTGATCGAATGTGAACCCTTGACAGAGATAGAGGCCAATAGGGCAACGGCCTCAGCTAACTATAAAACCTGGAACGAAAGCAAAAAGTAGTCATGATGAAACGGTTTACCCATGAGTGATCAAAACATGCATATTGCCGTTTCTGGTAACATAGGGGCAGGAAAAACGACCCTCACGGAAATGTTAGCCAAGCACTACAAATGGCATCCCGAATACGAATCTGTAGACAACAATCCGTATTTGGAAGATTTTTATGGAGATATGCATAAGTGGTCCTTTCATCTCCAAATCTACTTTTTGAATAGCCGGTTTGAGCAAAATCACAAAGTCCGAACAGGAGATAAAACAGTAATTCAAGATCGCACGATCTACGAGGATGCCTACATCTTTGCAAAAAGCTTGTTCAAACAAGGATTTTTCAAAGAAAGAGACTACCAAAGCTATCGTACGCTGTTTGATTCGATGATTAAATTCGTCCAACCGCCTGATTTGCTCATCTATCTGAAATCTGATATAAGCAAACTGGTTCACAACATTGAAACGAGAGGGCGTGATTACGAGAATCTTATTAGAATTGATTACCTGAAAGGTCTCAATCAACATTACGAAGACTGGATATCAGGCTATGATATTGGTAAATTATTGATCGTTGACGTTACCGAAAAAGACTTCCTGAACAATCCCGAAGATTTCTCTGACATTGTCTTCAAGATTGACTCGGAACTACATGGGCTGTTTAGCTAAAAGTTTTGCCCATAGTAAATTTGCTGAGTAAGGAATTTCAAAGAATCAAAAGAAATGGCAATACCTAAAATAAAGCACTACATCGGAGGCAAATGGATTGAAGGCGGAGGAGATGGCGAAGTACTCCATCATGCAATAACTGGCGCACCAGTGGCTGCACACACCATTGAAGGAGTTGACTTTAGTATTGCCTACGATCACGCACGATCAAAAGGAAATTCAGCCCTGCGGAAAATGACGTTTCAGGAGAGAGGTTTGATGTTGAAGGCATTGGCCTTCCACCTCATGGAGAAGAAAGAGATGTTCTATGAATCTAGCAAAGCTACAGGCGCTACTCGCGTAGATAGTTGGATTGACATCGAAGGCGGTATTGGGAATGTGTTTTCAAATGCCAGTCTACGCAGGCAATTCCCAGACCAACCGTATCACGTTGACGGTGAAATGGTGGGCCTCAGCAAAGGCGGTTCGTTCGTGGGACATCACATTATGGTTCCCAAAGACGGAGTTGCCGTCCACATCAATGCATTCAATTTCCCAATCTGGGGAATGCTGGAAAAAGCAGCTGTCAATTGGTTGGCGGGTGTTCCTTGCATCATCAAACCAGCTGAGCAAACCTGCTATGTAACCGAAGTGATGGTTAAGGAAATCATTGATTCAGGAATTTTACCGGAAGGTGCTCTCCAGCTGGTTGCTGGCCATGGAAATGGGATCCTTGATCACGCCGACTCTCAAGATGTAGTCACCTTCACAGGATCATTCGAAACAGGAAAGAAACTGAAAACATTACCTCAAATCATTGAAAATTCTGTTCCGTTCAACCTTGAGGCAGATTCGCTGAACTGCGCTGTTTTAGGTGAAGATGCTACCCCTGGGACCGCTGAATTTGACCTTTTCATAAAAGAAGTACGCAAAGAAATCACGGTCAAGTGCGGACAGAAATGCACTGCAGTTCGCAGAATCATCGTACCTGAAAAATTGACAGAAGATGTTCAAATAGCCCTAGGTAAAGCATTAGCTAAGACAACGATCGGAGACCCGGATGTAGAGGGAGTACGTATGGGAGCCCTTGCTGGAAAAGAGCAGCTCGAAGAGGTGACAAAACGTGTGGCGGAACTAGCCAAAACTTCAGAAATGGTGTACGGCAGCTTGGATAAGGTTGACATCACTGGAGCAGACTGGGATAAGGGAGCATTTATGTCCCCAATCCTCTTTCTCAATCAAAATCCATTGAAAACAGGCGAGGTTCACGAAATCGAAGCCTTTGGTCCTGTCAGTACCATTTTACCATACAAGACAATGGAAGAGGCCATTGAAATTTCCAAAAAAGGAAAAGGTTCGCTTGTCTCATCAATCACTACGGGCGATGACAAGATTGCCACTGAATATGTAGTTGGTGCAGCTTCACATCATGGGAGAATTCTCGTTCTCAATGAGGATTGCGCCAAAGAAAGCACTGGTCATGGTTCCCCAATGCCGATGCTCACGCATGGTGGGCCAGGACGCGCAGGAGGTGGAGAGGAAATGGGAGGCAAGCGTGGTGTCATGCACTACATGCAGCGAACCGCAATTCAAGGTTCACCCACCACCCTAACCGAGATCACACAGCAATATCAGTACGGCGGAGAATACAAAGATCCGGGGCAACACATGTTTTCGAAGTATTTTGAAGAAATTGAAATTGGAGATACGGTCATCACCGCAAAGCGAACGGTAACTGAAACAGACATTGTGAATTTCTCAAATGTGAGCTGGGATCACTTCTATGCACATACAGATGAAACTTCTCTAGAAGGCACAACTTTTGAAAAACGAGTGGCTCACGGCTACTTTATTCTTTCAGCTGCCGCTGGTTTGTTTGTTCAGGCCAAGAAAGGACCTGTGCTGCTTAATTATGGTCTGGAAGAATGCAGATTCACGAAACCCGTATATCCAGGAATGACCATCGGCGTTCGTTTGACAGCAAAGGAAAAAGTGGATCAGGAAAAGAAAGACGATATCGCCAAGGGAATTGTAAAGTTTCTCGTTGACGTCTATGACGAGACGGATGAGACGGTTGCGATTGCAACGATTTTGACGATGATTAAAAAGAAGGATCAGGAGTAGCCTTCACAGATACTTCTTCACGTCTCTTGAATGGTGTAAAATCCGAAGCAAAAAAACCTCCTGCGTCCTGAGACGATAGAAAACGATATGAGAACCAAATATTTTAAATCTTAGACCTCTCCTAATGTCATCTCTAACAACACCAGATTCTGGGAACTTGGCTAGCCTGTCCAAAGTAGTCATCAATTGACTTGGTATGCTATCGCTTGATCGATTCCAAATTGACCGTATGTGTAGTCAAAAATATCTTCAAGATCGATTTCGGCAGGTTGAGATAAAAGATAGTTAGCCAACGTAACCGTTTTGAGCCTTTTTATCAGCGAGTATTTGCTCAGCGGACCGCTTACTTAACGGGGCATCCCAAGCGCGATTTATCTCTTTTCGCAAATCTTCAAGGATTCTTTGACGCATGATCTCATGCATCCGCAAAGCATCTCGTACCACTTCACTGGCATTCTGAAAATCGCCAGATTCAATCTGATCTTTAATGTACCTCTCCTGCTTTTCTGTAAAACTCACATTCATTGCGAAGAATTTATGTCCATATCTAGCAAATATAGACATTGACATGCGAATGCTTAAGTTTGAGATCAATTACTTCGTAGTCAAAAACAGCTTCATGCTCGGATCACCTTTCTGCAAAACTATCGTCGCTCCATTTGCAAATAGATCATTGAAATCATCCGGATTAAGGAGAATGTTCATCACATCATTGAAGTTCGATTCAGAATAGAAAGTCTGAAACCTCCATCCTCCAGCAAGCTTAAAACATGATTTATAGTTCTCTTTCCCCGAGAGGTATCTCTCCACCACGCATCTAAGGGCATTAATATGCGCTTCCTTAGGAACCAGTGCTTGCCCTGACTTTGCGGTAGCCAACCAGTTTGCCACACGTTTGTAATTGCTATCCTTCCTGATTCCCTGTTCTAATTCTGGTTCTAGCTGGTCAAAAAATGGTCCATTGTCCCAGATCAATTCTTTGAATTTCTTGGGATACAGTTTTATAAGGTTGGTATAGAGGTAGAGGTCCTTTTCCAATTCATTCAAATATGTAAGTTCCCTAGTCACATCTGCCTCCGTCATTTCAGCATCCATCCATTGGCTCATAGCTATTGCAAACTCCTGCCCTCTTCGTTCAAGTTGAATTTCTCTAGCCTGGAGCTCTTTTTCCTCCTCTTGACGTTTCGTCTCCTCCTGCCTTTTCAGGAAATCATTTGTGTAAGAGAAGTTCTGAACCGCATCGTATTTGTAACTTTTGTGATCACGAATTGCCGCACCTAAACCCTTAAATTCTCCAAAAAGAATATTTTTTCGATGTCCAACGCCCACAACACCGTCATCAATCAACAGAAGCATAACAAAGTACAATCCTGTAGGATCATAGCCATATGCACAGTTTTCACCAGAATATCCACGTGGGCAATTCACACGGTCGTGCCCCAATAGTCCTCTTTCGCCAGATTCCACGGCCCAGCACTCAGCCAGTTCGAACATCTTTTCCTCGGGAAGAAGTACTCCAACAGGAGCCATGGATTTAAGTTCTTTACTCAGAGATGAGTAGTACCTGTTCGAGCGAAGCTTTGATTCTTCACCATTTTCGATGACAAAAGCTCTGTATAGTTCATAGAATTTTTTTGGATACAATCTGACCAGATTGGTATACAAATAGATATTCTTTTCCTCTAGCGTCAGGTAGTTTTCATTCGCAGCAGTGTTCGCAGCATCGATTTCTGACGCGGTGAAAAACTTGTTAGGATCAAGTCTCACGAACTGCGCTTCAGAGCTGAAGGACAAGGACAGTGAGGTAGTCAGAAATAGGGAAACAAAGAAATTTCTCATTTTAGAATCTATTGCTAAGTTCATGCTACTATTTTTGAGCTAATGAACTACGTAAACCTAAATAGTAAAGACGGTATTGGTACCATTGAGTTTGGTACCGAACAAAGTAATTCTCTTCCTGGCGAAATTTTAGCCAAGCTGGCCGACACAGTCAAGCAAGCCGGTGAGAATTCAGAAATCAAAGTGATCATCCTAAAAAGTGGTGGGAATAGGACATTTTGCGCTGGTGCTAGTTTCGATGAGCTACTGGCTATTGAAGATTCTACCAAGGGTAAAGAGTTCTTTATGGGATTTGCGAATGTGATCAACTCCATGCGTAAGGCACCACAACTTATCATTGGTCGAGTTCAGGGTAAAGCGGTTGGTGGTGGTATCGGTCTTGCCGCAGCAACAGATTACTGTTTTGCTACCAAACATGCAGCCATCAAACTAAGCGAGCTTTCTGTAGGCATTGGTCCTTTTGTAGTCGGCCCGGCAATAGAGAGGAAAGTAGGCGTTTCGGCTCTGTCTCAAATGGGAATCAATGCGGATGAATTTTACGATCCAAAGTGGGCACATCAAAAGGGATTGTTCGCTAAGCTGTACGATGATGCTGCGTCTTTGGACAAGGCAGTAAATGATTTAGCTGGTAAACTGGCGGAATATAATCCAGAGGCGATGTCAGCACTTAAGAAGGTCTTCTGGGAAGGAACTGAGGATTGGGACAAACTCTTATCCGAGCGAGCACAAATGAGCGGCAATTTGGTGACGTCTGATTTCACAAAGCAGTTCATTCAGAAATTCAAAAAAAAGTAGGCTTCGATGTTTCTCCGAAAACTCCTCGATATGAATAACAAGATAGCTTGGGCACTTATTGACCTCTTAATGATCATTGTTGGTGTTTATTGTGCCTTTTTAATTCAGAAATACGCAGAAACAGAACAAACAAAGAAGGACGAAGAGCGGGTATTGAGCGCGCTAAAAATTGAACTTGAAGAATTTCGCATAAGTCTTCCGCAGTTTGCTGCCTTCATGGATAAATATCTTGCACGGGTTAAGGACAATCCCTCAACAAATTTTTCTGGCTGGCGCTACAGTGAACCACAGTACTCTTACAAGATTATAGAGTACGCCATGAATTTGGACAATAGTGCAATTGTAGATTTTGCGTTGTACGATAAACTTCAAAAGCTTTTCGTGGTCATAAAACAGTTGGAACATTCCGAGCGATCGATGACTAGAATTTCTGAAAAATATAGACCCATCGTTTCAAGCCTGGGCAATAATCACATTGTTAATCAAGAGCGAGCGGCAGATAACGCTGGCAACTTTCACTGGTTTAGAACTTACTCGAATGACCGATCCGGAAGCTTGAAAAGAGTTGGGCAGGCTTCCACTGAGGCTTTGGACGTAATAAATGATAGGCTAGGCCAGGAGAAGCGACGGGAAATAGAACGGAAATTTATTCTTACTCATTCCTCACGTGTCTCCAACGCGGAAGAAGCGATCGCTCTAGTCAAGCAATTCTTCCCGGATTTTACCGAAGAAGAGGTTCGAAAGCTCTACCAAAAATCCAAAGAAAAATAGACTGCGCTTATCGATCTTTGAACCTATCTAGTCCTTTACAATTTTGAATTGCGTAAAAAAGAGCATTCCCTAAAGAAATCAATGGCTCTTTTTCTGAGCTGTATATGTAGAGCTTTGAAATCATTCCTGATCCTGTCGCCTGAATTCTTCTTTTCTCTTCCTTGCAGACAAGTTTCAGCGACCACTCGCTGGCTTTTTCGTTGAATTCCAGTCTCATTTTTTCCTCGTCAAGATCTGCAAGCCAGAACTCGATGAAGTCCACTCTTCGGTTGGTATGCGACTGAGTATATTCAAGATTGCAATCATCGAAATTTAAGCGAACAGCCTCCTGCGTCATTCTTTCACTTTTCAATTCACTTACCACTGCACTGATGAATTTGACCGTGTCCGCTAATACCACCTCGTCCACTTGACCGAAGAGACTTTTGGTTGACAACCAAATAAGAATTATTAGAATTCCTCTCATTATATCAAAAATAGAGAGTTCCTAAAGCTTAGTCAGAAGAGTTATGTAGACAGACTGCCTACTTATGTCAAATGTACTTTTCCACAGTCTGTCGTCTACTCCGACAAAATTCTATACAACTCCAAATTCAAATAGTAATGATGTCCCGAAATGCTTCGTTTTTCCAGAATACGGAGATCACAAAGTGTATTCAGATAGTTTCTTGCAGTGTCTTCCGCATAGATTTTTGCGTCTGTCAGGTGACTCACCTTGGTTAGCGGTTGAGTGAAAATCATTTGTACCAGCTGTTCTGGTTTTCGAATCTTGGTGTCCGTCTCAATTTCTTCCATAATCGCCTCTCTGGTAGCTATAATATTGTTGATTTTGTCGAACGTCAGATTGGATGTGGCTTCAATTGCTTTGAGCATGAAGATGATCCATGATTCCCAAGTACCTCGTTGAGTAACGCTTGCAAGTAGAGAATAGTAGTCGCTTTTGTTATCAATGATGTATCGGCTCAGGAAGAGAATCGGCAGATCAAGCAGTCCTTTTTGAGTGAGGATATTGATATTAAAAATTCTACCTGCTCTCCCATTACCGTCCCTGAAAGGATGAATCACCTCAAACTGATAATGTGCAATCGCCATCTTAATTAGCGGATCAATCGGAAAGGATTCGTCATTATTTACAAAATCTGCCAGGTTTCGAAGTTTTTCCTCCACAATGCCCTTACCCCGCGGAGGCGTGTAAATTGCTGTTCCTGCATTAGGTCCGGTTCCACCCTGTCTGATATAGATCAAAGAACTTGCTGGCCGTATCCCGTCATTTGTCTGTTTAATCTTCTGATAGAGTCGAATGAAGTATTCCTCATCAAAATGCTGATTACTCTTCAAATATTGATGTCCTTCCCAAAGCGCCTCTCGATATCTCAGTACTTCCTTTGGCGATCCTTTTATACGCTCGCCTTCGCCTTCCTCGCTAAACGCCTGATACAGCTCATCGTCTGTAGTAAAAATATTTTCAATCTCGCTGGAAGCCTTTGCTTCCTGCAAGCTGATGGAATTAATTAACATTCCCTGATTCGGAATTGCCACTGACCGACCGTGCAGTCTTCCCAACGCTGATTTTGCATTCCCCAATTGCTCCATTATCGCGACCGTTCGATACAAATCCGGATGAATGGGAAGGTCTGGAAGATCATTCCATGGAACATTTCTGTCTGGATTTATACTGAAAAGTGGTTCCTCCATTGTTTTAGGGTCTGTAACTTACCAAACACTAATTAATTATATTTTTAGTGTTTACTCGAAGATAGGCCCTAATACTCAGGTAGACAAATAAACAAACACTAATTATCTAACATTCTAGTGTTTAGATATAACAATGCTTGTTTTCAGTATGACAAGCTTTCGTTAGCAGGAGTCAAAAAGGGCGGCATTTAATTTTCCCCTGACACCTTGATTAAAAAAGTGAATTCAACCACAATGCTTACTCATTCCTCAACGAATCCACAGGATTTGCCAGGGATGTTTTTAGAGATTGGCTGGACACTGCCGTCAATGTTGTCAAAAGGACTACACCAACAGGCAGCACAAAATCCCACCAATGAAGAGTCGTGCGATAGGCAAAGGCATTCAACCATTCTTGAATAAATACATAGGATAAAGGAATTGCAACCATGCAGGATAAAATCATCAGCCAAAAGAAGTTGCTGGAAAGCAGCATTAAAATGTCCATAATCGTTGCTCCAAGCGTCTTTCTTATACCGATTTCCTTGGTCTTTTGAGTGGCAGAGTAAAGTGACAGTCCAATCAAACCCAAAAGCGCGATGAAAATTGAGGCGAAGGAAAGTGCTCCAAATATTTGGTTCTGTTGCTTATCAGCTTTGTAATGGATATTGAGTTTTTGATCTAGAAATTCGATTTCAAAAATGCTCTCAGGGAATAGTTTTTCCCAGCCTTCTTCTATCGAGTCCACAGTTTTAGTCAAATCTTTACTACGAACTCTAAGGTGATAGTAGCCAGCAGGTTCATCTTCATCAGGCTCTCGAAATAGTCTGATAAACATGGGCTCTACCTTAACGTGAAGAGAGGAAAAATTGTAATCCGCAATCAATCCTATGACCGATCCGAGTTTCTTGCCATCCCATCGCTCAATTTTCTTTCCTATCGGGCTTTCCTTCCACCCCATTTCCCGTGCCATCGCTTCGTTGACAATAAATGAATTCAGTTCGTCCACCTCTGAATCTATATAAAAATCACGGCCATCCAACAGCTTCATTTCCATGGTTTCCAAGAAACGATCACCCACAAAATTTTGCTTTATTTCGTGTTGAAGGAACTCCCCTTTGCTCTCAATTTTAAACACTCCGCTGTGAGGATCAGCTCCGGGAAAAGTACCCCCGTAAGTTGCAGCTAATACTCCGGGAGATTGTTGTAGTTCATACAGAGAGGATTGTAATTTTTCTCTTGAAAGCCCGTCTGGAATACGCAATAGCAGCAGGTTATCCATGTTGAACCCGAGGTTTTTGTTTTGCATATATTCCAATTGATTGCCCATAAGGACAGTGCTGATAATTACCGCCAGAGATACGGTCAGTTGAAATGTGATCAGAGCTTTTCTAAAGAAGCCAGAAGATTTTTGATCCTTAACATGTCCTTTGAGTGCCGCGACAGTGGGCTGAGATGGAATGTATAATCCAGGATAGATTCCACATATGAGCCCCACGGTTATCATCAACCCTATGGAGCCATAGAGGAGCAGAGGATTAGCAAGTAGATCAAATCGTAGTTCCTTGCCTATTAGCTCATTTAGAGGAGACGCATGTATTAGAAAATATGAGATAATGATGGCAAACAAATAGGCAATAGTGACCAGCACCAAGGTCTCACTAAGCATTACATAAAAAAGAGTTCTTCGAGTAGTACCCAGCACTTTGCGAACACCCATTTCTCTTGAACGGGTCAATGATCTCGCCATGCTCAGATTAACGTAGTTGATACACACCATTAACAAAATAAGGGCACCAACGCATCCAAAAATGTAGACAAAAGAAATGTCGCCCTGAGGCTCGTCAAATTGTGTATTGGAACTAAAATGAACATCCGCCAAAAGCTCCAATGTTGGGGTGTAGACACCTCCAAGTTCCTCAGCAGTTGCAGTAAAATGCTGATCAAAAACAGCTTTGAATTTCTCGGAGAATTCTGAAGGATTGTAATCCTGTGGAAACATCAGATAACTGTATGCATTGGGATTCCAAATGGTGTGACCAAACCCCGCGTACGGCACCCACGGTCTTGACGAAATGTTGGATACCAAAAAGTCAAACTTGAAGTGCGAGTTATCTGGTAAATCCTCGACGACTGCTGTTACCTCAAAACTTTCTTCCTCGATCGAACTAACTGTCAGGATTTTGCCCAATGCCGATTCGTCCCCAAAATATTTTATCGCCATTGATTCAGTCAAAACCATCTTGTTCGGGCCAGCAAGGCAAGTGGATGGGTCACCAAAAATGAGCCTATGCGAAAAGAAGTTGAAGATATTGGAGTCGGCTCTCATAAGCCTTTCCTCGTAGAACTGTTTCCTGATACCTCCTGCTGCCCGATACGTAATCGCGACCGTTTGATCGTCCTCGTTAAATGGCATGAACCTTACATAAGATACTAGTTCAGGCATGTTTGATTCAATCAAGGCGGGTAACTCTTGTGCTGTTTTTGCATAATTGATATCAAAGCCCGTCATATGAATCCGGTTAGTCAGCCGGTAGATCTGACTGTGTCGCTCATGATGAAGATCATAGGTAAGCTCATTTTGGAGGTAGAGCATACAAATCATACTACACATAATGCCGAAAACCAGACCCAATAGGTTCAAAGAAGTATAAAACTTGTTTTTCAAAAAAAGCCTGGCGGTGAATCTGAGATGGTTTTGCAACATGCCAAAGTGATTAAGCCGATACTCTCCCCCAATCTTCCTGAGCAGAATGGGACTAAGTAAAAGTTTGAGAGTGTCCCAAGTGTATTTGCGTTTTGAGTTTGCAACGGAGAATTGTTTGAGGTTATCAAGGAATCGCTCTTCAAAGTCTCCTTCAATTTCCTCTACGTATCGATCTTTCAGAAAGAATTTGATGATTCGGAGTGGTATACGAGGAGGTCTGATATCGTCAGGATTCCTTTGCATTAAATAGATCCAAGGTCAATTTCGGGCATAGAATGCCAAAGGTGTGTTCTGATATCTTTGATCTCGTGAAGTGTCTTGTAGGCATGAGGTGTAGCAGTATAAATTCGCTTTCTTTTTCCTCCCCTTTTCTGCGTTGGCTCGCCCCATTCTGAAGTAATAAAACCTCTTTCTTCCATCCTCTTTAGGGCCGTTTGAATGGCTCCCATACTTAGTCTTTCACTGAGACGTTCTTCCAATTCTCGTTGAATTTCATTACCATACGCTTCTTTCTGTAGCACGATCACTGCCATTAGAATTAGCTCCTGAAACTCTCCCAGTCTTATCTTCTTCATTTATATTAATCTAATTGAAGTAAATTTAAATTATTTATTTTATCTAATTGAAGTTTTAATGATTCTTAGGAGGATTTTCTACGTCTTGTCGTTGTTTAGATGACAGTGAGCATAGTTTCTAGTTGGGTAATGGCACACGTTGCAAACGCGCTAGCAGAGTATTCCTATAAAACGGTTAACTTTAATAAGCCAATACCACCGCTATGCTTGATAAAGTACTTGTTTCTTTTTCGGAAAACATCGGCCGCAACACAAAAAATCCTTTCTTAGGATCACTAGTACTAATTTGGGTGATTCGAAACTGGTCTATTCTTTACGCAGCATTTGCGTTCGAAAAAGGATTGACGATCCAAAGTAAAATTGATTTCTTAAACCAACGAATCTGTGCGAATACGTTTTGGGAAATCGCTGGCCAGTTTGGGATTAATGTCGGGCTTGCTGTTCTTCTTCTTGTCGTCATATATTTTTTAATAAACGGAACAAGGGCTATTACAAACCTTTTCGAAAATCGACTTACTCCCTGGATATATGAATTAACGGCACCTGACAAGATTGTCCTAAAAAAGGAATATGATCGGTTGAATGTTAGGATTGAACAATTAGGAGAAAAAATCAAAAAGGAACGAGATGAAAGATTGAAGGCTCAATCTGACGTTGATGCTCTTGAGGAAAGATTGAAGGAAAATTTAGAACGACCTTCAGAACAGCCGCAAGCTTCTCAATCAGAAAAATCCAATTCTCCATTGATTGACGACCTAGAGACAGGGTTTTCAAATGAAGACGTCTCCTATACTCTCAATTTAGCAAAAAACCATAATCCCGTTCGGCCTGAGACAAAATACGAAGCTATTGGGTTGAAGCTGTTTGAGTTGGGATATTTTTACAATAAACGTGAGTCGGATAAAGGGAATAACTATGAGCTTACAAACGCTGGAGAACAATTGATGTCTCAAATTGATGAAAGTTTAAGATCCTCAGCCAAAGATTCGAAACCTGACCAAAAAGAAAAATCAAACATTGAACAAAAGTTAATTGACAAAACTCTTGAGGAAATTGAAATAGATGATCTCCGTGATGTGTTAGATGAAATATTGAACGGAAATGGATTTGAATACGCCTCGTATCAATATGACGTAGCCAAAGTTCTGAACAGAAGAAATTTCATAACATTTTTATCCTCTGAAGAAGGCATCTACAGTTATGAAGTAACTCCCCTAGGAAATCGTCTTCTTGAGAAACTATAGTTCAATTATGAAAGGCTTGACTATTGATCAAGGTGGATCTCCCCGCAATCTAGACCGGATGGAAAAAGGCGTGAATTGCAAGCGGACAGCGGATATCGTTTATAGACTCTGTCATGCCTGACTTGATCAGGCATCTTAGATCACAAGAAGGAAGATACCGTGTCAAGCACGGTATGACAGGAGAGAGCACTATATGATATGGAAGTGATGACCACATGTAGACTTTGACATTATTGCCTCTTTAATGGGACAAGTTTTATTTGTCTCTAATGCCTTACAAGGAATACCATGTTTATATCCTGACTAACTATTCGAGAACCGTTTTGTATACAGGAATTACAAATGATATTGAGAGAAGGGTGTTTGAGCATAAGCAGAAGCTTGATCCGAAAGCATTCACAACCAAATATAAAGTCGATCTCTTGGTTTGGTTTGAAACTCACAATGATGTGAATCAAGCGATACGTAGAGAAAAGTTGATCAAGAAATGGAGGAGAGAATGGAAGGAGGATTTGATCAATAAAGAAAATCATGAATGGACGGATCTTTCAAAAGATTGGTATGATTAGCTGTCCTTTAATGGAAGATACCGTGTCAAACACGGTATGACAGGGAGGAAAAGTGTTGTAATGGCTAAGCTATGAATCAGTACGCTACCACATTGTCATACTGACTTGATCAGGCATCTTACATTAACCGGAAGGAAGATACCGTGTCGAGCACGGTATGACAGAGAGGAAAGTGTTGTAATGGCTAAGCTATGAATCGGTCTCTAACATTCTGTTATGGCTGACTTTGATAAGGCATCTTACCCAACTGGAAGAAGATACCGTGTCAAGCACGGTATGACAGGGAGGAAAAGTGTTGTAATGGCTAAGCTATGAATCAGTACGCTACCACATTGTCATGCCTGAATTGATCAGGCGTCTTACCCAAC
>JBDWQX010000155.1:0-10246 GCA_039986395.1 Cyclobacteriaceae bacterium | reverse complement strand
ATTTCCAACCTGAGGGGTTGGTAATATTAAATTGAATTGGGATGGTAATACGCCATGGTCGATAACTACGCAAGAATTCCCCTATCACTACATCTATCGAGACAACGTTCTAAATAATTTTCTAGATTCATTGGTTCTGGTTGATTCTGTGGAGGTAACCATGGATGGACTAACCTATCTTGACAATGGTAGATTTAACGGAGTAAACCTGGATGAAGAACTAGTATACTGCTACTGGGTTTCTACACAGGGATCTTATGGAAACGCATTGATTCCATCGCCCCTAATTAACAATTCGCAGATTATTTGTGCTCAACCCAACGATACCATTCCTCCTTGCACGCCAATTGCTATTGCATTTGATACCACAGCGCCGTTTAGTTGTGAGATAAACAGTGCTGATCAGTCCTGTGATTTCAATGACTATCAGAATAGACTTTCTTGGGAACCAGACAATGAATTAGCATGTGGCGATGATATACAGAAGTATCAGGTCTATTTCTCCAGATCAGGAGAAGAGGAAACATTTGAACTATTGTCCGAGACTCAGAATCTTTTCTTCATCCACGAAGGTCTAAGCTCCTATGCTGGTTGTTATCTGATTACAGCTGTGGATAGGTCTGGCAATGAAAGTCAGTTTTCAGAAATTTTCTGCAATGATAATTGTCCCCAATTCCTTCTGCCAAACGTATTTACTCCAAATGGAGATGGCGTGAATGATCTTTTCAGACCGTTCTACTCAGGGAATAGGATTGGGAAAGTCATCGATGGATTTGCAAACACAAACTGTCCCAGGTTTGTCAGATCTCTTGACTTTAAAGTCTTCAATCGGGCAGGAGCAATTGTCTTTGAGCTCTCTTCTGCCGAGGGCGAAAATGATTTCCTCATAAATTGGGATGGTTCGACCAATGGTGGTCAGGAGCTACCCACAGGCGCATATTTTTACTCAGCAGAGGTGACTTTCGAAAGATTGAACCCAGAAGATGCTGTAGTGGTTTATAGTGGATGGGTGCAAATAATTCGATAGAACATCCTGTTGTCTTTTTTGACGGTGTTTGCAATTTGTGTAACTCTTCCGTCAATTTCATTATTAGAAGAGATAGAAAGGGCCTTTTTAAATTCTCTCCCCTTCAGGGGAAATATGCAGCTAGTGCATTGCCAGCAGAGCTTATCACAAAAGAGCGTCTCCCAAGTTTAGTTCTACTTGATAAGCAGGTCAAAATGAAAAGCACCGCAGTTCTGAGTATCGCAAAACGATTGAATGGCCTCTGGCCGCTACTCTACATCTTCATCATAATCCCCGCTTTCCTTCGGCACTTGGTATATGATTTTATCGCAAAAAACAGATACAAATGGTTTGGAAAAAAGGATCACTGCATGATTCCAACTCCAGATTTAAAAGATCGGTTCATTGATTGAGTTGATTTAATATTTTTGCACCAAATTTAACCTATGAGTAAAGCGTATGTTTTCCCAGGACAGGGAGCTCAATTTTCAGGAATGGGCAAAGATCTGTATGATAATTTTGAAGCAGCCAGATCTTATTTTGACTCGGCCAATGACATTTTAGGCTTCGACATAAAATCAGTTATGTTTTCTGGAAGCGATGAAGAATTAAAACAAACAAGAGTCACCCAACCAGCCATTTTTATCCACAGTGTGGTTGCCGCATTAACCTCCGAAAACTTTTCCCCAGACATGGTTGCTGGGCATTCTCTCGGTGAATTCTCAGCATTAGTTGCGAATGGTGCCTTGAATTACGAAAGCGGACTCTCACTTGTGTCAAAAAGGGCCTTGGCGATGCAAAAGGCCTGCGAAGCACAGGAGTCAACGATGGCTGCAGTATTGGGATTAGAAGACCATATTGTAGAGGAAATATGTGAAAAAACAGATGGGATAGTTGTTGCCGCCAACTACAATTGTCCAGGTCAGTTGGTGATAAGTGGTGAGGTAAAAGCTGTTAATGATGCTTGTGAAAAAATGAAGGAAGCGGGAGCTAGACGTGCATTGATTTTGCCAGTAGGCGGAGCATTTCACTCCCCTTTGATGGAGCCTGCAAGAGAAGAGCTAGCTGCTGCAATCGAGGCTACAAACTTTAATCAACCAACGTGCCCTGTGTACCAAAACGTAGACGCTAAAGGATATTCCGACGTTGTTACAATCAAAGGTAATTTGGTTTTGCAACTCACTTCGTCGGTTAAATGGACACAGATTGTTCAAAACATGATCTCTGACGGCGCGACAAGCTTCGTGGAGTGCGGTCCTGGAAAAGTACTACAGGGCTTGGTAATGAAAGTTGATCGGCAAATGGAGGTCTCTGGAATATCATGAGAATAAGTAGAGTCATTTTTATTTTGTTTCTGGGACTGATTCTTATCGGATCTCAAGGATGCAGAAAAGGACCTTCAGCTTCTCATCAAAAGAATAAGAAAAAGATCAAGCGCGGTAAGCCGCTTCCATGCCCCATAAAAGATTGCTGAGTTGAAAAAAATTGTAATAGCCATTGATGGGTACTCGGCCTGCGGGAAAAGCTCTACAGCCAAACAAGTAGCCAAGCAATTGAGTTATACTTTTATTGATAGTGGAGCTATGTACAGGGCAGTAACACTATTTCTACTAACCAAGGAAGTGAACTTAGATAGTACCAATGACATAATCAGGCATTTGGAGGATATAAACATCTCTTTTGAGGACAGCTCCATCCTATTGAATGGAGAAAATGTAGATCAGGAAATAAGATCGAAGGCAGTCAATGAGACGGTGAGTAAGGTCAGCGCAGTTTCACCAGTTAGGCGAAAAATGGTTGATCAGCAACAGGAAATAGGGAAAGAAAAGGGTGTGGTGATGGATGGGAGAGATATTGGGACCGTCGTTTTTCCAGAAGCAGAGTTAAAAGTATTCATGACTGCTGAAATGTCAGTTCGAGCTGAAAGGCGGCAAAAAGAACTGCGAATCAAAGGGATTGAAGAATCAATTGAAAGCATCGCCCAGAACCTTAAAGAAAGAGATCATGTGGATTCAACTCGAACTGATAGCCCACTGAAAAAGGCAAAGGGAGCCGTGGAAATTGACACTACCAACATAACTTTGCAAGAGCAAATCGTTCAAATTGTTGAACTAGCAAAGGAGATAATTGATGAAGATTGAAATAGATGAGAAGTCTGGGTATTGCTTTGGAGTAGAATTTGCCATTCAGATGGCTGAAGACGAAATGAGCGAAGGGAAGGAACTCTACTGTCTTGGTGATATTGTCCATAATTCGATGGAAGTAGAGCGGTTACACAAGAAAGGGCTGAGAATCATTTCACATGATGATCTAAAAGAGCTTAGAGATTGCAAAGTGCTAATTCGAGCTCACGGAGAACCACCTGAGACGTATCAGACTGCAATCGAAAACAACATTGAATTAGTTGATGCATCCTGTCCGGTGGTATTAAAACTCCAGAATAGGGTAAAAAATGCCTATGATATGTCGGTCCAAAATAATGGACAGCTAGTGATTTATGGTAAACATGGCCATGCCGAAGTAACTGGCTTAACTGGCCAGACAGAGAATAATGCAATTGTCCTTATGCACGAGAAGGATTTGGACCAAGTCGATTTTACCAGACCAATTACCTTATTTAGCCAAACAACCAAGAGTACAAAGGGATTTTACAATCTTAAGTCGATCATCGAAAGGAAGATTGAAGAAAAGGGAGCAATTCCTTTGACAGAGTTTAGTCCACATGATAGCATTTGTCGCCAGGTTTCTAATAGGGAACCTAATATGGAAAAATTTGCACAGAAGCATGATGTTATTCTTTTCGTGGCAGGTAAGAAGAGCTCCAATGGAAAAGCCCTCTTCAATGTTTGTCTTGCACACAATCCCCGTAGCTACTTTATTGAAAGCGAGAAAGATCTGGATTTGACATTACTTAAGGAGGAGGACTCAATAGGTATTTGTGGAGCTACCTCAACACCAAATTGGTTGATGGAACAAGTGGCCGAATTTATTAAAATGAGTGAGCAAGATCACTCTTTAGACTGAATTTTAGCATGACTATACTTTCCCCAAGCATTTGTGTTTCCAAATACGAATCCGCATTCTTTTTTATCATTAATCGCTGTCAGGTTAGAGTCGATCTTGTTAAGTTTGCCTCGTTTTTTAGAGGATTCGCCAAGTAACAGACATGTCCCAGACAATAAAGCTGAATAAGGGGTTTAATATCAACCTTGCCGGTAAGGCAGAAAACAAAATTTCACAGACCGATCAGCCGGAAACATTTGCCATTAAGCCTGCGGAATTCAATCATCTGACCATGGCAAAAATGCTGGTCAACGAAGGTGATAATGTAAAGGCTGGCACCCCAATTTTCTTCGAAAAGACCATGGAAGACGTGGTTTTTTGTGCACCAGTGAGTGGAGAAATAGCAGAGATCAAGAGAGGTGAGAAGCGAAAGGTAATGGAGGTGAGAATTTTGGCCGACAAGGAGGTTGAGTTTCAAAAGTCTAAAACGTATTCCACTTCTGATATCAGCAATCTGGACCGTGAAACGGCACAAGGTGTTTTGACCAAAGGCGGCGTTTGGCCCAATATTGTTCAGCGACCATACGGCTGTGTGGCAAATCCGACAGACACACCAAAAGCTATTTTCATTTCAGCCTTCGATTCCAATCCTCAAGCACCAGATTACGGATTTATTTTTGAAGGATGTGAACAATACTTCCAAGCTGGAGTAAATGCTCTAAAGAAATTTACCACTGGAAAGATTCATTTAAATACGAATCTCAATACCGAAGTATCACCACTTTTCGCAAAAGCTGAGAATGTTGAGCACAATAAAATTTCTGGAATGCACCCTGCAGGAAATGTTGGCGTGCAGATTCACCACATCGATCCCATAAACAAAGGAGAACTTGTTTGGACAATCGCTCCTCAAGGAGTCATTGAAATTGGGAAATTGTTGCTTGATGGCGTTTACGATACTGCTAAACTAGTAGCCGTAACAGGTTCTCAGATTGAGAATCCTTCTTATGTAAAAACCTATTCCGGAGCATGCCTTAATAAGTTGATTGCTGGAAATGTGAAAGCCGGTGACAATCGCTTTATATCGGGCAATGTCCTAACAGGGGAAAGTGTAGGGGAAGATGGCTATCTAAGCTTTTACCACCAGCAGGTTACGGTTATCCCCGAAGGGAAATATGAGGAACTGTTCGGATGGATCACCCCATCAACAAAGAAATTAAGCTTCCATAAAGCGTTTGGCCTTCTTTCGTTTTTAGGGGGGAGCAACAAAGAGTATGTCCTTGATACCAATCAACATGGGGAGCATAGAAATTTTGTGATGACTGGCGCATTTGAAAAAGTACTTCCAATGGATATTCTACCCAACTACCTTTTCAAGGCAATATTGGCGGAGGATTTTGATGATATGGAAGCACTTGGTATCTATGAGCTCGTGGAGGAGGATGTTGCACTTTGTGAGTTCATTGATGTATCAAAGCATAATTTGCAGGAGATATTGAGGGAAGGCATTCAACTAATTAAACACGGCTAAGTAATGACTGGCACACCAGATTTGGTTTTTGATACAATGAGAATGACGGGAAAAATGTTTCAAGTCGTAAAATCTAATTTTTACCAGTAATGAAATTCCTGCAAAAGAAATTCGATTCAGTAAAGCATCACTTTGAAAAAGGTGGTAAGTGGGAGAAGTTCCATCCAATCTACGAAGGTCATAGAACCATCTTCTTTGCTCCTGACTTAGTGACAGGAAAAAAAGGAGCTCAGATAAAGGATGGCAATGATCTAAAGCGAATGATGTTTACGGTCATTATCGCTATGATTCCTTGTCTGCTTTTCGGGATGTGGAATGTTGGACATCAACATTATTTAGCAACAGGCGTTGACGCCACACTTCTCGATAAATTTTTAATTGGAGCTATTCGAACCGTTCCGATTATTGCGGTTTCATATGGAGTTGGGTTGTTTACAGAGTTCGTTTTTTGTGTAGTACGACAGCACCCTGTAGAAGAAGGATTCCTGGTATCAGGCCTTCTGATTCCATTAGTAATGCCTCCAACCATTCCATTGTGGCAGGTTGGCATGGCTACAGTTTTTGCAGTGATTATCGGTAAAGAGGTGTTTGGTGGCACTGGAATGAATATTTTGAATGTTGCCCTTTTGGCAAGAGCCTTCCTGTATTTCGCGTACCCTTCTCAGATTTCCGGTGATGTTTGGACCTATCTAGGTGAAACACCAGCTGTCGACGGATTTTCGGGAGCTACTATTCTTGCTTACGGAGCAGAAGCAGCTGCAGCGAATACAGACATGATGCAGATGGTGGCAGGTCATTGGTCAGCTGGAATGTTTGACTTTTGGAATATGTTCATGGGAATCATGCCAGGAAGTATTGGCGAGACATCTACCTTGATGTGCCTCATTGGCGCAGTGATCTTAATAGCTACAGGAGTAGGTAGTTGGAAAATTATTTTAAGCGTATTTGTAGGTGCCTTTGCAATGGGAAGCCTATTCAACCTAACAGGTGGAAATAGTTTTTTGCAAATGCCAGCACATTATCATTTGGTCATTGGTGGGCTAGCTTTTGGAGCTGTCTTCATGGCAACTGATCCGGTGTCTGCCGCTCACACTGAACTTGGGAAGTGGATATACGGTTTCTTAATTGGAGTTTTAACTGTCTTGATTCGAGTTGTGAATCCTGCGTACCCTGAGGGGATTATGCTTGCAATTCTGTTCATGAATGTTTTTGCTCCGCTGATTGATTTTTACGTAGTAGAAGCAAACAAAAAACGAAGATTAAAACGTGCAACGGTCTAATACATATATCATCCTATTTGCGATCGGTCTGACCATCGTGTTGGGTGGAGCCTTATCACTGACTTCTGTAGGTCTAAAACCTTTACAGGACATTCAGGTGGAGCTAGATACAAAGAAAAAAATTCTTGGTGCAGTGATGGATATCTCCAACATTGAAGATCCAGAGGAGATTCTAAAAATGTACAGCGAAAGAGTGAAGTCTGTAGTTGTCGATTATGAAGGAAACGAACTTACTACTGATGCAAAGGGGAATCCGTATGTAGCCGAGAAAGTGAATATTCAAAAGAATTCAAAGTTAGATCCGAAGGAGCGTGCATATCCGGTTTTCATGTTCACTGAGAATGGAGAAGTTGAAGCTTATATCTTTCCAACATTTGGCGCAGGGTTATGGGATTGGATCTCAAGCTACGTTGCCTTTGGAAAAGATCTAAATACCATCAAAGGAATAGCGTTTGATCACAAAGGGGAAACGCCTGGACTAGGAGCTAGACTAACAGAGCCAGGAGTGCAAGGAAGATTTGAAGGTAAGAAGGTCTTTGATCAAAGTAATAACCTTATTAGCGTCAAAATGGTGAAGGGCGAGGGTAATACAGGGCTTTCTGAGCATGAAGTCGATGGGTTGTCTGGTGCTACCATGACGACAAAAGGTGTGAATGTCATGCTAATGAAATATTTAGAATGCTATTCAGCATATATTGAAAAAGTTAAATCTCAAAACAGCTAAACAATGAGCACTGAAGTTGTAGAAGCTCCGATAGAAATAAAAGAACCTGCAGAGGAACTTTTATCAAAGAGAAGAAAAAGGATTGTTGCTGATCCTTTGAATGAAGATAATCCGATTACCGTACAGGTATTGGGAATCTGTTCAGCATTGGCAGTGACGGTTCAAATTAAGCCAACGATCATCATGTCGCTGGCTGTGGTATTTGTGATTGTCTTTTCAAACCTAATTGTATCATTGATCAGAAAGTCGATTCCAGGAAGGATTCGGATTATTGTTCAATTGGCGATTATCGCTACGTTGGTAACATTGGTAAGTGAGGTTTTGAAAGCCTATAGCTATGACATGTACAAAATATTGGGAGCATACGTGGGTTTGATCATTACCAATTGCATTGTAATGGGGCGATTGGAAGCCTTTGCAATGGCCAATAAGCCGTATGATTCTGTGCTGGATGGACTTGGTAGTGGATTTGGGTATGCCTGGATTATCCTTGCCGTTGCCTTTTTTAGGGAGTTGTTTGGTTCAGGATCGATCTTAAATGTTAAGATTTATGAGCCAATCAGCAACATGCTGGGAGTTACGCTTCAGACAAATGGATTGATGGTTGACTCCATTGGAGCCTTTATGATTTTAGGTATTATTATTTGGATTCAGCGTACCAAAAACGGTTACGTAGAGCACTAAGGAATTATGGAAGCATTAAACATAGCGATTAAGAGTATTTTCATAGACAATATGGTCTTCGCCTATTTCCTAGGCATGTGCTCGTTTTTGGCAGTTTCTAAAAAAGTAAAAACAGCTGTTGGTTTGGGAGCAGCAGTTATTTTCGTACTAACCATTACAGTCCCTTTGAATTGGGTCATTCAGGAGAAGGTTTTGAAAGAAGGTGCAATGGCCTGGATGGGTGCTGGTTTTGAGACAGTAGACCTTACCTTTCTTCAGTTCATTATTTTCATTGCAGTAATTGCAGCTATGGTGCAGTTGGTGGAAATGGTGATTGAGAAATTTTCTCCCTCTTTGTACGGATCACTAGGAATCTTCCTGCCACTTATTGCTGTGAACTGCGCGATTCTCGGCTCGTCCCTATTTATGGTACAAAGAGATTATACGATCGTTGAGGCCACCGCTTTTGGTTTTGGATCAGGTACAGGCTTTTTCTTAGCAATCATTGCTCTTGCAGCAATCCGAGAAAAATTGAAGTACTCCAATGTACCGAACGGCTTGAAAGGCCTTGGTATTACAATGCTCATCACCGGCCTAATGGGCTTAGCTTTTAAATCTTTTATCGGAATTGCTCTTTGAAATAGTTGACTGGTTGGTTGACTTGCTGGGCAGTAGTAATCGTAATCGAAGATCGGCTTCTTAAAAATTGCTGACTATTCAACTCTTTCATGCTCAACTAGTAACCATCTCAACTAATTATTCCTCATTAAAAAGAGCAAATTTCTTTAGGTGTATTGCTAAATAATCTTTCCTTAACACAAACAATTACTTAATTATGAAAAAGACAGTACTAACATTATCTCTTGCACTTTTCGCATTTGTAGGCTTTGGTCAAGCTAAACTCGAAATAGGACTGAAAGCGGGAGCTAACTTTGCAAATACGAATGTTGATGATGCCAACTCTATTACTTCGCTGCATGGTGGAGTCTATGGGTTAATTAAACTAGCAAGTATCGGTGTTCAACCTGAAATCTTGTTCTCAAAGCAAGGAAGTGAGTTCAGCGGAGGAAGCGAAATTGATTTGAGCTATGTTAACGTACCCGTTATGCTGAAATTTTATTTTCCTGGAGGTCTAAACCTTCAGGCAGGACCTCAGTTTGGTATCTTGACCAAAGCAGAGGATGAGGATGGAGTTGATCTTAGCGATGGTCTGAAGAGTTCAGACGTAAGCGCAGCAATTGGTGCTGGCTGGGATGCTCCTTTTGGTTTGCAGGCAAATGTTCGCTACATATTTGGTATCAGCGATATCAATGATGTTGCTGGCAATGATGAGATTAAAAACAACACCTTCCAGGTTTCGATTGGCTACAGCCTATTTAAGCTTGGAAAATAAGTACAGATTTATCACTACTTGAAAATTGTTAAAGCCGGTGCATTTGTGGCCGGCTTTTTTGTGTCCAATAAGTTTGTGCTCTGCAGGAAGTCTTGGTTCGAATAGACAATTAGCAAGAGCGCTGTAATAATGCCTGCAATTAGAGCTAGTATTTTCTTACGAGAACTCATGGTTAGGTACATTGAATACACCCAGTCGATAGCAAACCCCTACCTAACCGTATTTAGAGACCAGTCGTATTCCTGAAACCTTACTGCATATTCTTCGGGGACAGAATAGAATCTGTACTTGTTGATGTAGCTAAGAATTGACTCCCCATCAAGTACAAACTGCCCTGCATACCAATCGAAAATTTTGTTTAGGATTACCTCCCGTTTCCCTTTATTCACTTGCACATAATTGGGTCTGTCGATGATTAGCTGTGCTCTAAAGTGAAGTTGTTGTTGAATGTGCTCAGGAGTGTAGGCCTGATCGTATAGAAATGGGCAACTTTTAGCTGCGCATCCAAGCGCAAAGTGTATCCGTGGATCTTGTGTTGGCTCGATCAATCTTTTAAATTCTATTTCGTCCAGAGTGACCTTTTCTCCTGCAACGGTGAATTCGTTTATCTTGAAAAAGCCTTGAATATCCATTGGACTTTGGACAG
>JBDWQX010000154.1:0-14512 GCA_039986395.1 Cyclobacteriaceae bacterium | reverse complement strand
CCTTCCATCTAGCAAAAGCATCTGCTTCATAGTAAGAAACGTGAGAAACTGGATCGTCCATACTCACTTTTTCATAGCCACTCAAGGTATAGTGCCACCACTCTCCTTCTTCCTTTGCCCAATACCTAGGGCTTTTAAGATCCTCATTTTTAACCCAATCCCAGGCTTCATGCAGCCAAAACTGAAATGACTGGTACCCTCCAGCTGTCATAAACTCCAAGTACTCTCCATTGGTGACAAGTCTTGAAGAAATTTCATATTCGTGAAGAAAAACTTTGTGAAGTCCCTTCTCATTATCAAAGTGGAAGGCTTCTCCAGCGTGACCTACTTCATAGATTCCCTCTTCTACCTTGAGCCACTTCTGAGGAGTAGGCTTGCTCTCAGTTTTGCTTGAAGGCCTAAAAACAGGGTTAAGCGGGTTATCGCCCAAAATTCTTTTGATGTCGTAGAGAAGCAATTCCTGATGTTGTTGCTCATGATTAACTCCGAGTTCAATAACTTTTAGCAACTCTATTGGCACATCGTTGCTATCAACGAATGAAACCATGTGTTCCTCTACATATTCCCGGTATCTAAAAATTTCTTTGACAGTCGGACGTGTAAGTTGTCCCCGATTTGCGCGGGTCCATCGCTCCCCAGCTGCTACATAGTAGCTGTTGAATAGATAGTTAAATTTTGGATGAAACGGCTTATAGTCTTTCGCGTGCGGAACTAATATGAAGTTTTCAAAGAACCAAGTGGTGTGGCCAAGATGCCACTTTAAAGGGCTTACATCCACAACGGGTTGCACAACAAAATCCTCGATCTCCAGTGTTTCACAGAGGAACTTCGTCTGTGATCTTGTTTGCCTAAAACGCTTAAGTATGTCTACCTCTTTGATAATTGCCGACTCCAACTGCCAGATTCTTTTTTCTTCAAGTTATAAATCCTGACGAATCTAGCACAGATTTTCGGACTTAAAATTCAAAAAAAATCCCGTCCCGATAGCTATCGGGACGGGTCCAACTAACCAAAACTCAACTACTACCTAGTAACTTTGTGATTGGTTAGAAGACAACATCCTTGCCAAACATCTGGGATTAGCATCTCAGCATCTATAATCCTTCTTTATTTAACATCTTTTCACATTCGCAGAAGCTCGCTAGGAAGATCAAGGGCAAAAAAAGGCCACCCCATTGGACAGCCATGGAATTTACCTTTCGCATGTTGTTTACGCGTTCTTTCGTGGATTTAGTTCATGAGCTTTTTGTACTTGATCCTTGTTGGCTCCTCATCTCCCAATCTTTTCTTTCTATTTTCCTCGTAGTCGGAGAAATTTCCCTCAAACCAATACACTTGAGAATTTCCTTCAAATGCCAAAATATGTGTAGCAATTCGATCTAAAAACCACCTATCGTGGGAGATCACAACCGCACAGCCACCAAAGTTTTCCAAGGCCTCCTCAAGTGCTCTTAAAGTATTTACATCTAGATCATTTGTGGGCTCATCTAGCAGAATTAGGTTAGCTCCCTTTTTTAATGTCAATGCTAGGTGAACACGGTTCCGCTCTCCTCCTGACAACTTATCAACAGTTTTTCCTTGATCGGGACCCGTGAAATTAAACTTGCTCACATAAGCCCTGGCGTTCATTTCCTTACCACCAAGATCGATAATCTCATTACCTTCAGAAATCGTTTCAAAGACAGTTTTGCTGGGGTCCAGTGTGTCATGCTCTTGATCTACATAGCTCATTACCACAGTTTCCCCCACTTCGAAACTTCCATTATCAGGTTTCTCTTTGTCTGTGATCAGCTTGAAAAGCGTGGATTTTCCAGCGCCATTTGGCCCAATCACCCCGACAATTCCACCTTGAGGTAAATTAAAGGTCAGGTCTTCGAACAGTAGTTTTTCTCCAAACGCCTTCGATACACCATTAACCTCAATTACTTTAGCTCCCAGCCTGGGACCTGGTGGGATATACAGTTCTAGATCTTTCTCTCGTTCCTTTGCTTCCTGTCCAAGTAATTTGTCATACGCACTAATCCTTGCTTTGGCTTTAGCTTGCCTTCCTTTTGGACTCATTCTCACCCATTCCAACTCTCGTTCAAGGGTTTTCTGACGTTTCGATTCTTGCTTATCTTCTTGTGCTAGTCTTTTCTGCTTTTGATCCAACCAACTGGAGTAGTTTCCTTTCCAGGGAATTCCTTCACCACGATCCAACTCCAAAATCCATCCTGCCACATTATCTAAAAAATAGCGATCGTGAGTAACAGCAATCACTGTTCCTTCATATTGTTGAAGGTGCTGCTCAAGCCAAAGTACGGACTCCGCATCCAGGTGATTGGTGGGCTCATCAAGCAAAAGCACATCAGGCTGTTCTAGGAGCAATCTACAAAGGGCCACTCGTCGCTTTTCTCCCCCTGACAAATTCTTAATTACGGCATCTTCAGGTGGCGTTCGCAACGCATCCATCGCACGTTGCAGTTTATGGTCCAGCTCCCAGGCTCCCGTGGCATCAAGTTTTTCTTGCAACTCTCCCTGCCTTTCAATCAGCTTATTCATCTTATCTGGGTCCTCTAGAACTTCTGGTTCAGCAAATTTCGCATTCACTTCCTCGTACTCCTGAAGAAGTGCATTCACCTCTTTTGCACCTTCTCGGACAACCTCCATAACCGTTTTGTCCAGATCTAACTCTGGCTCCTGCTCCAACATACCCACCGTGAAACCAGGAGAAAAAACAACGTCGCCTTGAAATTCTTTGTCAATCCCTGCAATTATTTTCAGCAAAGAGGATTTCCCAGCACCATTTAATCCAAGAACTCCTATTTTAGCTCCATAAAAAAAAGAGAGATATATATTCTTAAGTACTTGTTTTTGCGGCGGGTAAATCTTGTTTACCCCCGACATAGAGAAGATGATCTTTTCGTCTGACATGCTTAAGTTTGATTAGTAATCGAATATAGCACCCATTTAGAAATTACACTCATCCTTGAAAAATTCTGACGTTCCTTTTGGCTATGAAAAAGACGGAAAACTTTATTTGTCCGGCTGGTCAACGCATCCTGATCGGGAAATAGGAGAAGTAAGAGATGAGGATGTTGCAAAATCAGCACAGTTTTTTGTTGTTCGATATACCGATTTGCAAAAAAAAGTTGAGGATGTAATTGAAAAGATCGACACAACTGATAACAAAGGATCTTTTCTGATGAAGCTTCTCCACCTAAAGGAACAGCTACCAAAACATGATGGACTGGGGGATTACAAACTACTACTCGACCAAATTTCTAAACACGAATCGCTGGTAAACGACATTATCAAGAAAAATCGTGAACGAAATACGGAGATCAAAACTGCGCTTATTGAAGAGCTAAAATCAGCCGTTGAAGTCATCAATTGGAAGGAAGGGACCCAGCTGGTAAATGACCTAAAAGCTAGATGGATTAAGACAGGAAACGCTGCGGAAGAAAAGAACGAGTTACTGGAAGAGGAATTCTGGGAAATTGTAAAGGGTTTTTTCGATCGAAAGAAAAATTTTTACGAAGACAAGCAAAGACTACTAGAGCTTCGGCAAAAGAAATATGAGGAACTAGTCGTTGAAGCCGAAAAGACGAGAGAATTGTACGGCAAAAGAAAGTTTGATCGCATCAAAGAGTTGAGAGAAATATGGAAAAATGTTGGCGGAGTTCCCAACGATGTGTTTGCCCCACTGCATGAAAAATTTAACAGGAATCTTCGAGAACAAAATTCCTCAGGGGTGGACTATTCTGATGCTCTACGTTTTCTGGAAACAATTCGCAAAGGTGAGACTACTTTCAAAAAAGATGAGGTCGACCGAATTAAGCAAAAGGTCTACAGAGATAAAGGAAGGAACCCAGACAAAGGGAAGATTCTAGAACTAATTCAACTGCTTGTTGAACGTGAATTCGTAACAAAGCTTTCATTTAAACGATTTCCGGATTTTGCCAGCCTGGATTCAACCAAGAAAAAAAATATCAGGGCAGGCATAGTTAAAGACCTCATGACTCGAGACAAGGAAGAGCTCAAGCTTTTTGAGGAAAATTCTTCAAATTTTACTTCGCGTGATGGTAGCATGAACAAAATGCTTGAAGGAAAATTAAGAGGTCAAAAAAGAAAGATTTCCATCAAAGAGAAGCTGCTCGAATGGATTGAAAATGACGAATTCTAACTTTTTAGAAACTTTTCTTTTTAGAATAGTGTATGAGTTTTTATCTTTCTAAGACTGGGAAAACAATTAAGAATTTGTTTTCTGCATAATAATTTTATATTTGCGCGCATTATTAAGAAGGGACATTAAATAGAAGGTAGATATGTACTGGACACTAGAACTTGCATCGTATTTGGAAGACGCTCCTTGGCCTGCCTCTAAGGATGAATTGATAGACTTTTCTATTCGATCAGGAGCACCACTTGAGGTTGTTGAGAACCTACAAGAGCTTGAGGATGATGGACAGCCCTTTGAGAACATCGAAGAAATTTGGCCAGATTATCCTACAAAAGAAGATTTCTTCTTTAATGAAGACGAGTATTAGCTACCGAGATAAAATATTCAAGAATGAAACTCCATCTCCCGATGGAGTTTTTTATTTTAAATCCTCTGGTGTTGTGATCTTGATATTGGAATAGTGACTTTCAACGAGCATTACTTTGTTTCCTGCCATCTCAAAAACTGTTGCATCATCAGAGAAAGTGCCTGACACTTTTTCATATGCCTCTTTTATCCTTGAAATTTGAAACACCTGAGGAGTTTGAACAAGAACATAATCAGACCTGTCCCTAAACTCAGAGTCACCACTTCCTACTTTCTTTCTGATTGAATCCTTCAATTCAACAGCAGCTACCCCACTGCCAAATTCCAGAGCTGACTGGAAGCAACGCTCAATAGTATCAACTCGAACGAAAGGTCGTACCGCATCATGGATCGCAACTAGTCCGTCATCTTCAATCGCATTCAAGCCAGCTAAAACAGAAGCTGTTCTCGTCTCACCTCCAGCTACAATGATTAATTCTTCTGAGGCGAAATAGTCGCTTTTAATCTTTTCCCAGTCACCAAAATGATCTCTAGGAAGGACCAAAACAACTTTGATGGATTCGACCAATAGGAATTTCTCCAACGTATGGACAAGAATTGGTTTTCCATCAAGTTCCAAAAATTGCTTAGGTCTAGCAGAATTCATCCGACTCCCACTACCGCCAGCTACTATTAAGGCATATTTCTCCATTTTGACAAAAAATCTGGTCGATTGCAAGCTAATATTATCAAATCTATTCCATAGCATTCGCGACGTTTTCGTAAATTGATTTTTAAACCTATTACCTATCTCATGAAAAAATCAATTCTATCTCTACTATGCGCAACTGCATTTCTATTTACCTTCGGTCAATCCAACAAGAAAATTGCATCTCTAAAAAAAGAGGTGAGGGAGAAAGTTGATGCAAATGCCAAGCTAGCTCAGGTGATGGTTGATAAAGTGTTTAGCTTTTCAGAACTGGGATTTCAAGAGGTTGAAACCTCGAAATACATTACAGATATTCTAAAAGAGAATGGTTTTGAGGTAGAGCATGGAATTTCAGGCGTTCCCACTGCCTGGTGGGCAAAGTGGGGATCAGGAAAACCTGTCATAGCAATAGGTAGTGATCTCGACTGTATACCAAAGGCATCGCAGAAACCTGGTGTGGCATACCACGATCCAATTGTGGAAGGTGCTCCAGGTCATGGAGAAGGACATAATTCTGGGACGCCTCTGAACGTTGTTTCAGTTCTCGCGGTAAAGGAAATAATGGAACGCGAAAGTATTTCAGGCACATTGATCGTCTGGCCTGGGGTAGCGGAAGAGCAGCTGGGAACCAAGGCCTACTATACAAGAGACGGCTACTTTGATGATGTTGATCTATGCATTTTCACTCATGTTTCTAGCAACATGAATGTATCCTACGGTCCATCGAGAGGGACTGGGATGATTTCTGTTGAATACACATTTGAAGGGGAATCTGCCCATTCAGCGGGTGCGCCGTGGAGAGCTCGAAGTGCTGCTGATGCAGTTGAACTGATGAACATCGGATGGCAATACAATAGAGAACATTTACACCCATTGGGGAGATCTCACTCCGTAATTAACAACGGTGGTGATCAACCCAATGTCGTTCCCCAAAAAGCTTCTATCTGGTACTATTTTAGGGAAATTACCTACCCTAAGATCATGGAAGTTTATGGACGTGCTAATGATATTGCGCAAGGTGCAGCTATGATGACCCGAACGAAAATGTCAAGCAGAGTTCTGGGTACTGCATGGCCAAGACATTTTAATAAGGTAATCGCCGAAACAATGTATTCAAACATTGAAGAAGTGGGACTCCCTGAATGGAGCAATGAAGATCAAACACTGGCAAAAGCGGTGCAACGTGAAGTTAAGTCTCCACGAGATTCCAACGGTCTTGCAACCAAGCTTAATGGTATCGGTTTACCAGTTACTAATCCTGTAAGTGGCGGATCCGACGATATTGGAGATATTTCCTGGAAGGTACCAACCGTAACCCTTAGATATCCATCCAACATACCAGGACTACAGGGGCATCATTGGTCCAACTCGATTGCAATGGCTACTCCGATTGCCCACAAGGGGGTTGTCGCTGGGGCAAAGGTTGAGGCAATGACATTGCTGGATTTACTGCTTCGACCTGAACTCGTAGATCAAGCATGGGAGTACTTCAAGACTGAGCAATCTTCCAAGCAAAAATACATTCCAATGGTAACGGACAAAGATGAACCCGCAACGCATCTTAATAAAGGGATAATGGAAACCTACGCTCCTCAGTTGAAACCATTTTACTACGATGAATCCAAATACGACACATATTTAGAGCAGTTGGGAATCAACTATCCAACTTTGAGAGAGAATAAGTAAAGGGCTTTTTTACTAGAAGTAAAATCGCGATCTTAAACAATCAGCATCGCATCGCCATAACTGAAGAATCGATACTTTTCTTTCATGGCTGTTGAGTATGCTTCATTGATTAGTTCAAATCCACCAAACGCTGAGGCCATCATTAACAGGGTAGATTCAGGGAGGTGGAAGTTTGTAATAAGCGCATCACAAATTTTGAAATCGTAAGGAGGAAAAATAAACTTATCAGTCCACCCAGAATTCTCCTTTAGTTGGCCATTGGCAGTCACAGAAGATTCTAACGTCTTCATTGCTGTCGTACCAACTGCGCATATTCTTGTCTTTTCAGCAAGCGCTCTGTTAACTCGATTTGCAGCTTCTAGTTCGACCCAATAATTCTCTGAATCCATTTTGTGCTTGGTCAAATCCTCTACATCAACTGGGCGGAAAGTACCAAGCCCTACGTGCAAGGTAATGCTGGCAATGTCAATTCCGTTTAGCTCCAACTTCTTCATCAATTGAGGAGTGAAATGCAAACCAGCAGTGGGCGCAGCAACGGCTCCTATTTTGTTCGCATATATTGTTTGAAATCTTTCCCGGTCTTCTGGTTCAGCAGATCTTTTTATCTCTTTTGGGAGAGGTGTTTCTCCCAACGCATCAATCATGTTATAGAATTGATCTCGGTCACCATCAAAAAGGAATCGAATGGTTCTACCTCTGCTTGTCGTATTATCAACTACTTCAGCTACCAACTCTCCATCTCCGAAATATAGCTTGTTACCAACTCTAATCTTACGAGCGGGATCGACCAATACATCCCACAGTTTCATTTCCTGGTTCAGTTCTCGAAGTAAAAAAACCTCAATCTTAGCACCTGTCTTCTCTTTATTTCCGTATAATCTTGCTGGAAACACTTTGGTGTCGTTGATCACAAAAACATCACCTTCGTTGAAGTAATCCACGACATCTTTGAAAACTTTGTGCTCGATTTTTCCGCTATCACGATGGATAACCATTAGACGCGATTCGTCTCTGTTTTCATTCGGGTGTAAAGCGATGTGACTAGCTGGAAGCTCAAATTTGAATTCCGATAATTTCATTCCCATAGGAAAGCAGGTGTTTTATTGATAAGGAGCGCAAAATTAGCGAATTTGTTTCATTAAATTTGATTAATATCTTAAGCAAAGAAGCGTGCTAGTACTTAAATTAATATTCGAAAGTTTTCGGTTTGCCTGGAATGCCCTCAGAATGAACCTGCTGCGAACAACTCTATCCCTTCTGGGTGTCACGATCGGCATATTTGCGATCATCGCTGTTTTCACCCTTGTTGACTCTTTAGAGAAAAACATAAAGGATAGTTTAAGTTTTCTGGACGCAAGTAATCTCGATATTAGACGGTTCCCATATGAATTTGGTCCAAACATTCCTTGGTGGGAATATTTAAAAAGGCCTTACACCAACTATGAAGAGTATGAATTTCTTCGTAAGAATCTAAAAAATGACCTTGGCGTCACAATTTTCGCCGTGACTGGTGGTCAAACGATAAAAAAAGAGAGCAACAGTTATAACGATGCAACGCTACTTGGGATAGCATACACGCACCAGGACGTTTACGATATGGCTTCTGATATTGAATTTGGAAGATACTACACTGAACAAGAGGCGGAGGGCGGCAAAAATGTTGCGCTGGTCGGATACAAAGTTGCAGAAAAACTAACTCCGAGGGGCTCTCTGCTAGGTAAAGAGATCAAAATCCAAGGACTGAAATTTACGGTAATTGGTGTGCTTGAGGAAGAAGGCGAATCGCTATTTGGTGACGGAGGACAGGATGAGCAAGTTTTTGTGCCCTACCAGGCTTTCAAGAAGATGTTTTACTCAGGCAGAAACAGAGGCATCGAAACGCTGGTGAGTGTGAAGGGGAAACCAGATGACATTGGGCTGGTTGAACTACAGGCAGAGATCACTGGCCTGCTCCGGACAAAGAGAGGATTGCGACCAAAGCAAAAAGATAATTTCTCGGTCAATCGGCAGGATGCTATTATGAACATAATCGGATCTACTTTCGATGTGATTGGCATTGCTGGATGGGCGATTGGCGGCTTTTCGATTCTTGTTGGTGGATTCGGCATTGCCAATATTATGTTTGTTTCTGTCCGTGAGAGAACCAACATTATTGGTATTCAGAAATCACTAGGTGCTAAGAACTACTTTATTCTCTTTCAATTTCTGTTTGAGGCAATCTTCCTTAGTTTGATTGGAGGTGGCGTGGGAATTGGAATGGTTTACCTCCTCTCATTTGTCAGTCTGGGTAATCTAGATCTGGTACTGTCCTTCGGAAATATTATTCTTGGATTTGGAGTCGCTGGTATCATTGGGGTGGTTTCTGGTATAATTCCAGCTCTGATGGCAGCAAGGCTTGATCCGGTAATAGCTATTCGAACGCAGTAATACTAGTTATCAGTGAATTGGTTGAGTAGTGTACCAGGAGTTATTCAACTTTAGATCCCTGAACGTTCATGCTTTAAACCAGTCTACCAATTAACTATTCTAACTAGTTCCCCAGACCTACTCCGCAGCTATTTTCTCTTTTATTCCCTTCTCCAGTTCCTCCATTAGTTCCGGATTATCCTCTATAAGCTGCTTGACAGCATCGCGACCTTGACCTAGTTTGTTTCCATTGTAGGAGAACCATGATCCAGCTTTTTGAATAACATCAAGCTCCACACCAATATCAACAATCTCCCCACTCTTGCTAATCCCCCGCCCGTACATGATGTCAAATTCGACCACCTTAAATGGCGGAGCAACCTTGTTTTTCACCACTTTAACACGCGTTCTATTCCCCATCACATTGTCCGCAGATTCCTTGATTTGACCAATTCTTCGAATGTCTAATCGAATAGAAGCATAAAACTTAAGAGCATTTCCTCCAGTAGTTGTCTCAGGATTTCCAAACATCACTCCTATTTTCTCTCTAAGTTGATTTATGAAAATGCAAGAGCATCCAGTTTTGCTGATGGTCCCAGTCAGTTTTCGAAGTGCCTGTGACATCAATCGTGCCTGAAGACCCATCTTACTGTCTCCCATCTCTCCTTCCAATTCACCTCTTGGAACCAACGCTGCGACTGAGTCTACTACAATAATGTCGATCGCTCCAGAGCGAATCAAATGCTCCGTTATCTCAAGCGCTTGCTCTCCATTGTCGGGTTGAGAAATCAACAAATTCTCTGTATCGATTCCTAGTTTCTCCGCATAGGATTTGTCAAACGCATGCTCAGCGTCAATAAAAGCAGCAAGTCCACCTTGTTTTTGCGCTTCAGCAATACAATGCATTGATAACGTGGTTTTTCCTGAAGATTCAGGGCCATAAACTTCAATCACACGGCCCCTTGGAATTCCACCCACACCGAGTGCCATATCCAGACTTAACGAACCCGTAGATATCACAGGGACATCCAGCACCGTCTTATCATTCAACTTCATGATGGTGCCTTTGCCGTAGGTCTTCTCCAGCTTATCTATGGTAATTTGGAGTGCTTTTAATTTTTCGTCTGAATCTGACATACTATTATTTTCAAGTTTTTGAACCCGACAAAAATAGTAGTTCTAATCTGAAGAAATTCGATTTTAGCTAAAAATATTAGTAAAAATTTTCAAGCTCCATTTACCTGCTTTATCTTGTTGGTATGGAGGGCATAAATCATGTAAGCTCCCAAGGCTGTGCCAATAGGGAATTCGAACAAGACTAGTACAGCAGGTACCATTGCGAATTTCTTTCCCCACTCTTTTTCGCCCGCAAGACCAATTCCAGCCACAATAAAAATCGAGGACATAATGCCATAAAAAACGGGGAAGAAATAAAGAATTCGCTGTGGATGATGGATATGTAGAAAAAAGATTTCGATGCGATCAAAGTCGAGCCAAAAATCCGACTCCTGAAAGGCTTCCAAGAAGAAGAAAGAGAATACACAGATCGGTACCAAGAAAATTCCTAAGACTAGTAGGATCTTCCCGATGATCCGTAAATTTTGATCGTGATCTTTTAAATCCATGACTTAAAGGTTATGTAAGTTACTAGGTAATACAAGGTAACTTACGATAAACAATAAATAAAGTTGTAACATGGTTAAGAAAGTTCTCCTTGCTCTACTGATCATCCTGGCAGGTATATCGCTCATTTACTGGGATATGTTAGCGTATGGTATTGGACAAGCTCGTGGACAAATTCGAATTGTTACTCAGGCGCAAGACATTGAAAAAGTTCTTTCTAACGAAAAGTTCCCCGACTCGCTAAAGCAAAAAATTCGAATAATCGAAGAGGTTCGAATATTTGCCATCGACTCCATCGGACTAAAAAACTCTGAAAACTACACAACACTGTATGATCAAAAAGGGGAAACAGCCCTGTGGAATTTGTCAGCTAGCGAGGCGTATAATTTTACCCCGAAAACATGGTCTTTCCCTTTTCTTGGTTCCTTTCCCTACAAAGGATTTTTCGACCTTGGAAAAGCGAGAGAGGAGCAGGCAAAACTTATAGAGGAAAACTATGATACTCGAATACGAGCTGTGGGTGGTTGGTCGACGCTCGGCTGGTTTTCTGATCCCATACTTTCCAATATGCTAGATCGCTCTGAGGGGCGCTTAGCAGATCTCATCATCCATGAACTGACGCATGCTACCCTCTTTGTAAAAGACAACATTGAATTCAATGAGAACCTGGCTTCATTCATTGGTGAAAGAGGAACACTTCAGTTTCTGGAGTCAAAGTATGGCAAAGGATCTTTTGAAGTTGAGAATTACATCATGCAAGACCAAGACGGAATCAACTATGTAAAACACATGCTGCATTGCACTGAGCTACTAAATAACCTTTACTACTCCTTTTCGGAATCAGCATCCGATTCCACAAAGGAACTTGCAAAGAACGACCTAATAGAAAGGATCGTTAGCTCTGTCGATACACTACATTTTCACAGCGAAAGGTACTATCGCATTTTCGAGAATGCAAAACCGAACAATGCCTACTTCATGTCCTTTTTGAGATACCATTCCTCCGAAGATTCACTGTCAAATATTCTCAATTCAAAGTACAAAGGTGACCTGACCCTTTTCATTAAAGGGATGACCGCCTACCATGAAGATTGACCAAATTTTATCAAATTGTTACGTTTTTAACATAGCGTTGATTTCTGCCTAATTTTAAATAATCTTGAACTTAATCCAGTAACACAATACTGTGAACTAACTTTGTTTTTAAATGCTGGCAAACCCAGCAAAAGATGGCAAAAACCGATCAAAAAATACTCCTAATAGATGATGAGGAAGATATCCTCGAACTTCTAAAATACAATCTATCCAAAGAAGGCTACGATGTTAAAACAGCCATTGACGGCATCAAAGGTGTAGAAATAGCACGCTCTTTTATCCCCGACCTTATTCTACTTGATATCATGATGCCAAAGCAAGATGGAGTAGAGACTTGTCGTCGAATCCGCGAGCTTCCTGATTTAGCCAATTGTTATGTGATTTTCCTAACCGCCAGATCTGAAGAATACTCCGAGGTGGCAGCATTCGACATAGGCGCGGACGATTATATTACGAAGCCCATAAAACCTCGTGCGTTGATGAGCAGAATCAATGCGCTTTTCAGGAGAGAAAACAAGCAGAAAAAGGAATCAAACAAGATAACAGTTGGAGATCTGATCGTCGATCGAGCCAGCTATACAGTGACCACCGGAGATCAGAAAATCAATCTACCCAAAAAGGAATTTGAACTCCTTTATTTTCTTGCAGACAACCCCAGCAAAGTCTTTAGTCGTGACGAACTTCTGCGGAATATTTGGGGCACAGATGTTTATGTACTTGCAAGGACTGTTGACGTTCACATACGAAAGGTTAGAGAAAAAATTGGCGAAGGTTATATATCCACTGTTAAAGGAGTAGGGTATAAATTTGAGACAAATTAGATTTCTCCATGCAGTTCAATCCTAAAGCAATTGCCTTGCTTCTTTCGGCATGCGTCGCTGCTATAACCACTGCGTTCATCTCCTTTATTCCTGAGGTACCGACAAATGGCCTCTTAATAGCATCACTTTTATCTTTCCTATCTGCTTATGTTCTGGTCAGAATTTTTCTGGAGTTCTTTTTTTTCAAGCAAATAGATGAGATCCGAAATAATCTAAAACACATAAAGGATGGAAAATTCTATCTAAAGAAGTCAGCAGAAAATCCTCTTAAGAAAATAAACAGTGAGATCTCTGATTATGTAAAGAGCAAGCAGGAAGAGATCGACCGACTTACCGACCTTGAAACCTTCAGAAGAGAATTTATTGCAGACGTATCCCATGAGTTGAAGACTCCCATTTTCGCCGCGCAAGGATTTGTGCATACGCTGATTGATGGAGCTATTAATGACAAAGAAGTAAGGAAGAAATTTTTAAAAAAAGCAGCTCGAAGCCTTGATGGGCTTGACCTTCTGGTTCAGGATCTGCTTACGATTTCTCAAATAGAGTCTGGGGATATTAAGATGCATTTCGAAAATTTCGACATGCTGGCATTATGCAAAGAAATTTTGGATCAACTAGAGACACGTGCAGAGAAAAACGGCATTGACCTGAAAATTCCCAAGAAGTATTCCAAGCCAATCATTGTAAGAGGTGACTACCGAAGGATTTATCAGGTTATGATGAACCTCATTTCAAATGCACTAAAATACACAAAGAGCAGTGGCAAGGCGAGAATAAAATTCAAGGAGGTGAATGGGAAAATTCGAACCACCGTTCAGGACAGCGGCCGAGGAATTCCTGAAGAAGATATTGGAAGAATATTTGAGCGATTCTATCGGGTCGAAAAAAGTCGGTCTCGCGAGAAAGGTGGGACTGGTCTCGGACTGTCCATTGTTAAACACATTCTGGAAGGACACGATTCAGAAATTATGGTCGAGAGCAAATTCAGAGTTGGCTCCAAATTCTTCTTTGATCTGGAAAAGGCTGCGTACATTGAGCATGTAGTAGAGATAGAATCCGACGATGAAGAATTCGCATAAGGCATTGAAGAAAATTAATTTCAGTGATCTTATCCTGTATCAGGACAAAGATTTTACTGTTGTTAATAAACCTCCACATTTGTCCAGTCTTGAAGACCGCAACGATTCAATTAATTTGCTGATGTTGGCAAAAGGAGAAAACGAAGAGGCACAGGTAGGTCACAGATTAGACAAAGAAACCTCAGGTGCGCTCGTGATAGCAAATCACAACGATGCCTACAAGCATTTTGCTGATCAACTTCAAAACAGAGAGGTAAAAAAAGTGTACCATGCTGTGCTAACAGGGCTGCACAAGTTCCGAGACTTTGAAGCGGATGAGCCATTGTACAGTACATCCAACAAATCTCGAGTCGATTTCCGTGAAGGGAAGCCATCGCTAACTTTGATCGAGACGCTAGAAATGTTTAGGAAGCACACACTCATAAAATGTTTCCCCGTAACTGGACGGATGCATCAAATACGTGCACACCTGGCACATCATCAGGCAACAATCGTTCATGATTTTCATTATGGGGGAGAAGAATCCTATCTGTCTCAACTCAAGAAAAACTTCAAACAAAAAAAATGGGAAGATGAACGCCCGATG
>JBDWQX010000153.1:0-9586 GCA_039986395.1 Cyclobacteriaceae bacterium | reverse complement strand
CAAACGCTAGTCTGGCACTGGGCTCACTATAATATTGAGTCCTTGAACGAAATGGATCGTTGCTATAGTCTTTTCTTGAAAATATTTCAACGGCATCAAGTATGATGGCCTCCTTATCGAGGTCAAATGCCCGATCAATCTTCTCTATTTTCTTTTTTTCGCTCAGGTAATTGGCATCCAACTTCGTTTGAAATGGTGTTTCACTAATAAATTCAGCATCAACGATCGGCTCAGTAACGGGGTCTAATTTGATAAAAACGTTATCATCAGATTTACCTTTCTTTCCTATAATTCTTTCTCCCTGGATCATCAAATCGGTAGAATCTTCAAAATCAAGGCTAGCAAAAATAAATTTTCCATCGTCATCAGTCTCTCCCTCCAGGTAGTTAAATGTTCCATCAAAAATGGACATCGATACACGTCCGGATCTAGGCTTTTCAATCGCATATAAATCAAATAACTGACCTGATACTGTGATTCCATCCTCTGCCAAAAACTGCGACTGAATACCTGAATCAGAAAGCACACTTTTCCAGGTAAATCTTCTCCATCCTTGCGTCAACATTAAATTATCAAGAGCTCTAAAGGATTCTTCCGACTGCTGGAAATAGTATTCAGGCTGTTCAATATATCCTTTCAAATCCGAGCTTAGCAAAAGATAGTTTTTGATATTTTGGTAATTCGCGGTGTATGTAATTATCTCTTTGGGGGTAATTGAAACAGAAACGTTACCTAAGACATCGCTACTATCTGCTGTTGTCAATTTGAGTTTCAAAGCTGCTAATTGCCTTGTTTCATACACTTCCCTATCGGCCTCCATTTCGACTTTGACACGCACTGGTTCGTGCTTTACCAGTACGATCCGTTCTGTAAGTGCGGTTCCGCTAGCGTCGAAGAAGGTTAGATGGCAAATTCCAGAAGGAAAAATCTCGCTGTCCAATCCAATTCCGAACGATGATTTTAATCCCTTGTTTACGATTTTAGAGAAAACATTTCCATTCTGATGACCAATCACAAATCCGCTGGTAAGATTCACTCCATTTGATGTAATGGCCACCGTTACCTTGTCAGATTTGTACCCGTTGTTGACTCTCATTATACATCCTTCCTGCTTGGTATCGGGCAATTGGAACTCTTGAGATTTTCCATTAATGGAGATTCTTGCGTAATAATTAATTCCGTACTGCGGCTTGAGTAAAAATTTTCCAATACCCACAAAAGAGGATTCAAATGTGGTCAGTGACGTTCCAGAAGTGTCCAAAATTTCCCCTATAACATTTACTCCTAACCCATTTTCGTCTACCACTTTAAACCCCACAATACTTGCCAGTCCGCTCACAAGATCTCCGCCTTCAGGGAAAAACTTCATATTCAACTTTCCACCAGCCGGACTGCTTACTTCTTGCAAGCTATCACTGACATACGTCTTCACTACCTCGAAGGACTTTCTAAAGAAATAGTCGTTATCAAAATTTCGCATCCAGTTGGTGTATGCCCGGACCGTGTATTTTCCAGGATCAAGCGTTTCAGGCAGCAAAAAATCACCTGCCGCCCCTCCTTGTGTCACCTTCAATTCTCGTTTCGAGATGATTTTATTATTGGGATCGATAAGCTCGGCTCTAATTAGGGATGACAGGGCTTGCGGGTTGCTTTTTTCAGCTCCCAGTAAATACGCCTTAAACCAGATCGTTTCGCCAACGCTATAGTAGGGCTTATCAAAATGAATGTATGCCTTCTCCTGGGGATACCTAGCCAAATGTTCATTGAGCTTCTGAATTACCTCATCTGCACCTTCACTAAGGAACGCAGCTGAGAAAAACAGAAATGGAATGACAAACAAAAAAATCCTCTTCATTCTTTAAAATTTGCTTCTTAACCACAAAAATATATCCATAAATACAGTCGAGGTGCCTGCATTATCCCATAGTTGCTTTCCTACTACATTCATGTGCAGACAGAAACTGCCGATGGCTACATTTGTTTACTAACGAAATCAACAGGTTTTGACGAAAAAAGACATTAACATTCGAAAAGCAACGATTGAAGATTGGGACAGTCTCTGGCAAATCATTTCACTGGTTATTAAGGAAGGTGATACTTATGTCTTTGCTCCAACCTCTTCCAAAGAAACCATGAAAAACTACTGGTTGGCAGAATCAAATCATGTCTTCGTCGCAGAAACTGAAGGTGCCATTTGCGGAACTTACCTTCTAAAAGATAATCAACCAGGTCTTGGTTCTCACATTGCCAATGGATCGTACATGGTACATCCGAAATTTCAAGGAAGGGGCATTGGGAAAGTTATGGGGAAGCATTCCTTAGAGACAGCCAAGCATTTAAACTATAAAGCAATGCAGTTCAATATTGTTGTTAAAGGCAATCAACCAGCTATTCATCTGTGGGAAAGGCTAGGCTTTCATATCATTGGAGAAATTCCGGAGGCTTTTCAACACACACAGCTCGGGCTGATCAATGCCTATATCATGCATCGTAAGCTCTGAATTTCAGCTTGATCCAAAAGCCAGCAATTTGTACTCGTCCATGACTCTAATGACTGCCGATCTCAAAATTCGCTCATTCTTCGTTTTGTCTTCACCAAAAACCCCAGAGGCATATCCTTGCCATACCGTCTTGCGTTTTCGACGATCGAAAAAGGAGACGAGTACCGTACCCTCTCGCAAGGCATACCTAACCTCCTGATAGGCTTCCGTCTTACGGCCAAGTTCAGAATCATACACCTCCTCTATTCTGCCATCAGGTAGCGTATCTTTTTTAAATACGACCTCTTTGTCAGAGTAATTTGTTTTGAGCCAACCTTGAAAATTTGGTTGATCGTATCCTTTGAAATGAAAATCATCGTAGAAAACCGTGTACAAAACGATTAGTCCGGGCCGTTTGGGACTATAGTCATATCCCCATGCCCCCAACGTATTTTTCAGGTATTTCTCAATAATTTCCTTCTCCTCATCCGTTCCAGAAAAACTTTCATTTGCAATAAAATCAAAGGATCTGTACCTGCTAAAGTCACCGTCGTAGCTGTAGTCTGACTCTACAACATAGTCATAAGTAGAACAAGAGGTAACAACGAGAAAGACTAAGAGGGCACTGATAGATTTCATGGCGGAAGGGTTGGATTTTTACTAGATACGCGGCTGCTTTAAGAAATAACTTGATTAAGATAAAGGTGAATAAAGTACAATACAAGAATCTGAACTGATTTTGTAGCACTTAGCACGTGGAAGACACATACACTTCGTGCAGAAAAAACTCAGAGAATCAAAACAGCAGTATTAAATTACTGGTCGATCATTACTAAGAGATTTGTCATCAGGAAAGAGTTTCAGTGAAAAAGACTTTGAGCTAGTTTTCCGGGAATACTTCCCCTATCTCTGTGCGTTTGCAAAAAAATATGTTGCTGATGCTGATGAGTGCAAAGATATTGTTCACAATGTTTTTCTGAATCTCTGGCAGAAACAAGAGTCGATCGACTTAAGTGTACCGATCAAAGCTTACCTTTTCAAATCTGTCCACAACAGATGCCTAAATTTCCTCAGAGACAATAAGAAAATTGTTCATCACGATTTGATCGCCAACAGCGAAGCGATACCTGATCATATCGAATCAAGGGACTATCTGGAAGAGTCTGAACTAGAAATGCGGATCACATCAGCAATCAACGATCTTCCAGAAAAATGTAGACGTATATTTCAATTAAGCCGATTTGAAGGAAAGAAATACAAGGAGATAGCAGAGATAGAAGGACTTTCAGTCAAGTCAATCGAGGAGCAAATGTCGAAGGCACTTCGTATTCTTCGGGAGAAGCTCTCGGAGTACTTAATAATTTTATACTTTTTTTTACCATTTATTCCAGGGTTATGAAGCACTCAGGTGTGACCATATTGATAACATGAAAAACGGTAGTGACCATAGCGAACTAATACATCTGACAACTCAAAAATTGACGGGTGAGGCTTCGAAGGCTGAACTGTCTCGACTGGATGAATTGCTGTTTGAGAATAGTGAAAATCAGCAAGCTCATTCAGAACTTGTAAATACTTGGGAAGGAACAGTAAAGGCGACTGGGTTTACTCAAAAGGATACAGATCAAGAGTGGCAAAGATTGAAGAACTCTATTCGACATGAGCAGTCCACAGGAAGGTCTTATTCACTTTTAAAGATTGCCGCAACAGTAGTGCTTGCGGTTGGAGTTGGCCTCAGTATTTACTTTGTAAAACAAGACGATGCTACTCGTTTTGTGGCAGATCAAATACAAACTGAGTTGCTCTCAGATGGCTCTACTGTTACACTTAATGCAGCAACAGAACTAAGTTTATCATCAGATTACGGAAGGGAAACGCGTGAAATGAATCTCACTGGTGAAGCTTTTTTCGATGTTGAGAAGGACACAGGTAAACCCTTTGTAATCCATACACCATCTGTAGACGTTAAAGTTTTGGGTACATCGTTTACACTAAGAGCATTTCCAAACGAACCCACCGCAGAGGTGGTTGTCTCAGAAGGAACGGTGGAAGTAAGTTTTGGAGGAAAAACAATCAAATTGGAAGTTGGAGAAAAAGGAATTTTGGATAAAAACTCGGGACAGCTTTTCAAGCTATTTAACGACAACGTCAATTTCATGGCCTGGAAAACTAAAGTTTTCATATTCAATGATGTTCCTCTGGAAGAGGTAATTAAAGTACTGAACAATGCCTACCAAAGCTCATTGGTTATCAAAGGAACTGAAGTGACAAAATGTCCGGTGACCGTCTCTTTTGAAAATAAATCTTTGGATTCTATACTACAAGTGCTAACAACAACCCTTAACTTATCTATTCAGAAAACCAGAAACGGTACAGAGTTAAGTGGTCCGGGTTGTTGATAAAGAAGTGTATGTCTTTGAATCGAGCAGTAATCATTGTTCTTCTGTCATTATTCTACCTACAAGCCACAGTAGCTCAAGAGACTGTTTTTGATCAAAGACTTAATGTGTCGTTCACGGGGCTCCCATTATCGGACGCTCTGGAGCGAATTGCTACTCAAGCCAACATCTCATTTTCATACAGCACTCGAAGTATTCCGGCAGACCAGAAAGTTTCTATCCAAATGACAAATGCAACGCTACGGGAGGTGCTCGACGAATTACTCCTAGGAATGAAGGTGGAGTATCTATGGACTGAGGATAAAATGATTCTTAGGAAATCACAAACAGCCGCGACTGAAGAAAATCCAACCTACACCATCAGTGGGTATCTGCGAGACAATAGAGATGGGGAGACTTTAATTGGAGCTACAGTGTTAGTAGAGGAACTCACGATAGGTGCAATTACCAATGTCTACGGATTCTACTCGATAACCTTACCTATTGGCCGGTATAAACTAAAATACTCGTACATCGGATATGAGGAAAGAGTTGAAGAGATCACTCTCCGTGGCAATCAAAGCCTGGACTTCAGTTTAGCTACCAATGCCTCTCTTTTAGAGGAGATTGTGGTTACTCCAAATGACTCTGTACAGGTGGTAGAGAACATTCATTCGAACGCCACATTAATTGACAACCATACCATTCTGCAGAAACCATCAGCACTCGGAGAACCAGACGTAATAAAGTCACTTGATATTTTACCAGGTATCCAGCTCTTCAATGATGGATCGACTTTCTTCAACGTCCGTGGTGGAGATAGAGATCAAAACCAGATGTTGGTGGACGAGGCCCCAATATATAACCCAGCACATCTGCTTGGTTTGTTTAGTTCCTTCATGCCTGAGGCAATCAAAGACATAAAGTTGTACAAAGGTGATGCAACGGCTGAATTTGGTGGAAGGATCTCCTCCGTGATGGACATTCACACACGCGATGGAAATTTTAAAAAGTTCAATCTTTCGGGAAGGATTGGATTGATCTCTAGTAGATTCTCGATTGAAGGTCCTATCAAAAAAGACTTAAGCTCATTCTTTGTTTCTGCACGTCGATCGCATGTTGATGTTTTTCTCAATAGAGAGGACTTTGATAAGTTCTTCTTCTCAGATTTGACAGCAAAAGTCAACCTCCGACTTAATCACAAAAACCGGCTTTATCTATCTGTTTTTTCGAGCAATGATCAATATCTTCAAAATGAAGGTCTCTCTTGGAAAAACACAGCTGGTACGATCAGGTGGAATCACGTTTTCAATGATCGCCTTTTCTCCAACACCACTTTCTACTCAAGCAAGTATGAGTATCAAATGATTACGAGTCCTGAAATAATTTGGGCGAATCACATAGCCAATGCAAGCCTTAAAACGGACTTTACACTCTATCGAAATCCGACAAGTACATTAAAATTTGGGTTTAAACTCAGCGGGCACAATTTCAACCCAGGCAACCTCAGGGGAGCTCCCGAAAATGGTGCGCCATTTGTTCCGAAACGCAATGCCAGCGAATTTTCGCTTTATTATAGCAACGAAAAGCAGCTAGCTGAAAACTGGCTTCTTACCTATGGTTTTCGACTTAGTAGTTGGACAAACTTTGGCCGAACCATTGAATACCGAATCGATGAAAACTATCAGGTTGTTGATACAACCACCTATGAAACGCGAGATCCGTACAACGACTATTCCAACCTAGAACCAAGACTTAAGCTCACCCACATCCTGAATCGACGAAATTTTCTCAATTTCAATTATACGCGATCAGCACAGTATATAAACCTGATTAGCAATTCCATTAGTCCCTTTAACAATCTGGAAGTTTGGCTGCCAGCAAGCACGAATATTTTACCCCAGATAGCAGATCAAGTTTCTTTAGGATGGACCTACGATCGTGATAAGTGGCAACTATCTGTCGAGAGTTACTACAAGGCCATGCAAAATCAACTTGACTATGCAAATCAGGCGCAACTTCTACTAAATCCTCAATTTGAGGCAGAACTCAGATCAGGCAGAGGAACAGCCTACGGGTTTGAAAGCGTTATATCCAAGAAATCTGGCAAATTGGTCGGTAGCATTTCCTATGCTTATTCGAGATCATTCCGAAAGATCAATGGCATAAACGATGGAAAGTCGTACAAAGCACTGTCCGATCGTCCAAGTCAATTTTCTCTCAACCTTGTCTTTGAAAAATCTAAACGAACATCTTTCTCCGGCACCTTGCAAGTAAGCTCAGGTGCCCCAGTTACCACGCCAACCTCATTTTACCAATATGCAGGTCGGACGGTTCCTATTTATACTGAAAAAAACAACAATCGACTACCGACTTATCATCGTCTAGATCTGGCTTGGCAGCATAAACTGAATAAAAAGGAAAAAAAATTCAACCACTATATATCTGCTTCGATTTTCAATTTCTATGGTCAAAAAAACTCAATACTTAGAAGTTTCAATAAGATCGTACTTGACAATGGAGATTTCCGAGTACCAACGGAGAGCAACAATGCTCAACAGCTCACTTCGACCCATCGATTCGTATATCAAGTCTTACCGTCAATTTCTTATTCCTTCAGTCTATGAGAAAATTTACATACACATCCCTGCTGATTTTGACCGTTCTAGGATGTGAAGAAATCTCAGATCAAGGACTAGATACAACCGCAACGCCTCTGTTAGTTGTGGATGGCAGACTGACAAATGAACGTATCAGGCAAGAAGTGAAACTGAGTCTAACATTTGAAGATTTGAATCAGGTAGCACCCGCCGTGACTGATGCATTTGTGCTTATCAATGATGGGGCGAGCAACTTTGTATTAACGCATGATGACACCAGACCTGGAACTTATCTAACAGACACTCTTCAGGCGCTGTTCGGAAAATTTTACACGCTGTCCATTAATCACAATGGGAATCAGTATTTTGCCTTTGCGACTTCTGCCATAGGTACCTCCCTACCTCCCTTAGCAGTTGAGGAGCTTGATAGTGAAGAAGTAAGATTCATCCACAATGAAACCATTCCATCCATCACTGAAGTAGACATCACCTGGCAAGAAATTAATGCACAAGGAATACCGTCCATGCAACAGAAGGAAGCGTTTTTCTACACCTTAGATGTTCTTGATATCACAAAAACATTTGCACCCGACAAGGCTCCACTTACTTTCCCAAAGGGTGCAATTGTACATCGCAAAAAATACTCGCTCACAGATCAACATCAAAATTTTCTAAGATCTTTCCTATCCGAGGTAGACTGGAGAGGTGGAGGGTTTGATGCGGCGGCTGGAAACGTCTTGACGAACCTCTCAGATGGTGCGGTAGGTTATTTCTCGGTCTCGATGGTAGATTCCGACTCAACCGTAGTTGAGTAGAAAATTAGTCTAAATTTAAATACCTGTAAATCAGAATGTTAAATACCATTCGCACATTTTTTTCAGTTTTGTCCAGGGTGAACGCCAATACATGTGTGATAGAGTCAAATCACATTATTGAATAATGAAAAAACTAAAAATCATGAAAAAGATAAATTTCTTAACACTTATTTCATTGGTGGCACTTCTTCTACTCTCTGTGTCATGCGATGATTCGATTGATACTCCCCAAGCTGGTGAGAGTATTTTGCCAGAGCGCTTTTCCATTGACATTCCACAATCCATTGCAAATCCAGATGCAGTAACCGGAAGAGTGGCAGGACGAACTGCAGAAGACTTAAACGGTAACGAGATTTATGAATTGCTTGCCTTCTTTATTGCCGTCGGAGAAGCTTCCGGGGATCTGGCTGAGGCGGTGATTGGTGGCATAGCGGTGGATGTAGATCGGGCGTTTTTCCTCTCTTACGAAAGTGATGAGGACGGACGAACAAAAAATCTTGAGGTCATTGAGGGTGCAACTTACGAAGGCGTAGACTACGAATTTGTACTTACGGTTACAGATGCAGAATCTGAGGACAATGCAGATGGTGGTAAGGCCTTGCAGGTATTTTGGAACAAGAGTCTAATTAAAGGAGTTGCCATTATCAAGCCGTTTAACATCAATCGTATAAAGGATGTTGACGCTGGAGATGCCATCTACAAAATTGAGTACACAGAAGAAAGTGATCTCGACTATGATGCACACATGGTGGTAACAATCGACAATCTTCCTTTAGCCAATCCATTGGAAGATCCTTATTCCATTAGCACATTAAAAATGTTTGTGGGCAGAAAAGGTGACGTTGTGGATGTGTTCGGTAATTCCCATCATCCAAATGCTGCATTCTTTACAGAGACTAAGGGTTTCAACTGGGCTTTTGTTGCATCAGGAATCCACGAAGGTAATATAGGAGTTGCCGAGGTAGGACTACCTCCAGGAGATCTTGATTCGAATGATCGTGACTTATTGCTTGTTGAGCATTCGCTAAAAAATGTATTCACAGATCAGATTCAGAACGCATTCCCAGGAATCGATCAGAGCTTGATTGATCAGTACTTACAGAACACAGATGCACCTGGTTACTTCAATAGTGATGGATTTATTCAGGGAGGAACATCTCCACAAACCATCTTTGATCCACTTGCTGAGCGTCTCCAAGATCTCACACCGTTTAATCCAGCAGATATTGCGGCACTTGAGGTAGTTTTTAACTAAGACTTCTTTATAGCTGGTTGATTTATAGGCTTCGTGGCTCTCCACGAGGCCTTTCTTT
>JBDWQX010000152.1:0-9917 GCA_039986395.1 Cyclobacteriaceae bacterium | reverse complement strand
TCCTGCTTGATGTGCTTTTTTGACAATGATTGGAACAAGTGACGGATTCAATCCTTTACGAAGGGTATACTTCGTTCTCGGCGGTGTATTACCAATGTCTTCTGAATTTGCCAAATACACTTTGATGAAATCGGGTCCTCCGTCCATGATTGTCGACCATTGTTCATCAACGTCTGCCTTGGAGTCAATATTGAAATAGGACTTGCCATTGAACCACCCCCTCGGAGCATTATCAATGTAGGCTGCTACCTGCTCGCGAATTCGATCCTCATAAAGTATCTCAGGATGCCCTCCGGTAGAGGTCAGACCACCGTTAGCAAATGAACCATCTAGTTTTGATGGACCGTTTATTTCTGGTCTCAGATTTTCTGTCCAGGGCTTGATGTTGTTGGGATTCTTGACATAGAATACTCCGTCGTTCAAATATTTCTCGACCGTTTTCTTGTAATGACCAATTCCGTCCAGCGAATGGGTATGGACCTCGCTAAATGGTGGTAGAATGAAATTATTCTCCAGATCGAAGATGGAATCGATGCTGGCGGGTTTTTCTGTAACGAAAACTCCGTTGGCTGAGTACATGGTTTTCTTCACAAATTTTTTTCCGTCAAACCACTGCCCATTCGAATACTGGTAATTGCCAATATGTTCTTGCGTGAGTGGTGTTTGTTGGATGATTGGAGCGATGAATTGGAATGCTAGAAGCGCAAATAGTATTTTCATGTTCTTTAGTTTTTGACTGTTTTACATCCCAATGCTAGCCTTACTTTTTCCTTTAAAAAATACTTTGTGATCAAATCGGGACCAGGGCATCTCAACAAGTTGAAGATGTTATTTAACCCTCAGATCACAGAAATAGCGTTTTGAACGCCAAATTTGAGGTGTTGGTAACATTGAGCAAATCGAGACTCACTGCTGATGTAGATTTACAATCATGTGGCCAGGGATATTCATGAAGCTCATCTTTATACTTATCCTATGGAAGTGGATCATACCACTTTTCAAGAAGAAAAGTATGCTCTTCGTTTTTCTGTTGCTTGGGGTCGTGCTGCTGCTCTTTATATACCTAGAGGTGCTGATATCATGGCAATTCGAAAGATTCTCACTGCAGCACATGGCTCATCATTCGTCATGGCTGACTTGGGTAAACCCACTAATGTACCTAGTGATTACCTTGATTGCGCTCATCATTCATTTCGTCCGTGAGTCCTTTCGTAATGAGCAACAAAAAAGGAAGCTAATAGAGAGTCAACTGACCACTGAATTGGAGTTTCTACATGCTCAGATAAACCCTCACTTCTTATTTAATACGCTCAATAATCTGTTCTCCATTGCGCAACGAGACAAGAATGAGGAGTTGGCTACCTCCATTTCAATGCTCTCAGGCCTGATGAGATACATGCTTTATGATAGCAAGGTCACAAGGGTTTCTCTGCAAAGTGAGATCGCCCATCTGCGTGATTTTATCGGACTAGCCCAGATGAGATTTACATCCGATGAATTGCAGGTTGATGTTGAGGTAAGCGGAAATGTGGCGCAAGAGATGATTGCGCCAATGGTCATCCTACCTTTTGTGGAGAATGCGTTCAAACACGGAATTCGTATTGAGGAAGTATCAAAAATAGATATTGGAATTAAGGCAGGTAAAGGGCAAATTGAATTTAAGTGTAGTAACTATGATAACGCCACTCAAGAGCCAGCCGGATCTAGTGGAATAGGGCTAGAGAATGTTCGAAGGAGACTTGCATTGTTGTATCCTGACAAGCATACTCTTGAGATCAAGAAGGGAGAGTTTTTTGAAATTAATCTAACAGTGCAATCATGAACTGCATCATTCTCGATGACGAACCACATGCGATCGATGTCCTGAAAAGGTATGTGCAGAAGACTCCTTCATTGGAATTAAGGGGGACGTTTCGGAACCCACTCAAAGCACTGGACTTTCTTCATGAGGAAAAAATTGAGTTGATTTTTCTAGATGTGAATATGCCAAACCTCACAGGTATCCAATTTTTGAAGGCACTCAAAACAAAGCCATTAATTATTTTTACAACTGCCTATTCCAGTTACGCTGCGGAAAGTTATGAGTGGGATGCCATAGATTATCTTGTAAAGCCTATCACCTTGGAGCGATTTCTTAAGGCTGTGGGTAAGGCCAGGGATGGGAACCCGAAAAGGAGTGTTTCTCAAGGCAGTTCTGCTGATAAGCAAGATAGACAAGAGGTCATTTCGCTTAAAAGTGGAAGACAGATACACAGAGTTAATTTGTGGGATATCCAATTTGTATCGAAACAGAGCAATTATCTGGAAGTCAACTTACCAGAAAAAAAGATCCTCATCAGAGCCAACATGGCTGACATTTTCTCCTGGCTGCCCGAAGATCGGTTTTGCCGCATTCATAAATCCTACGTGGTTGGTCTTCGGCACGTTGGCGTTATTGAATCAAACCAAATTATAGTCAACAGAATTGCTCTTCCACTTGGATTGAGCTATCGAAAAGATTTCATGGAAAAAATTGAGAAGTGATTTTAAGCCGCTATTTACCACTAATCTCCTTGCAATCGTCTTGGTTAATTCGTATATTTAATATGGTTTGACGATCAGTCAAGTCATAAAGGAGGTTAGCTTGGATTTACGGAATTCTTCGTAAACCACACCGACCCAAAGGCGAGTAACCCTCGCCTTTTTTACTGAGCATTCTGACTGGTCGAATGTTCCTTTACTGTTTGATGAAATTCTTTTGGTGAGCAACCAACCTTTTTCTTAAAAGCTCGATTGAAAGTGCTCTTGCTATTAAATCCCGATTCGTAGGCGATGGCTTCAAGCGTTCTTGAGGAAAGATGCCCATCCTGTATTTTTTGCTTTGCGAAGTTTATACGATGCCCATTGATAAAGTTGAAGAAATTCTCACCGTAGTTCTCATTGAGCAACTGAGACAGGAGGTAGGCTTGCGTACCAAGCAGCTCCGCTAATTGGCTGATGTTCAATTCTTGCGTTAGGTACGCTTTCTCCTCTGTGAGTAGGCTTTCAAGCTTTTCCTTTAGGTTGCTCGAATCAGCATCCGAGAGAGGAGAGTTTTTGTATTTGCCAGTCTCCTCATAAATACCAGAAACAATCTCTGGCTGTTTCCAGGTTTTATAGATGATACTTAGAATAATTGCGGCAAGAAGAATCAGGAAAAGAAAGTCAGCATTGTTATTTATCTCGTAGTATCCGCCAGAGACAATCATTATGTGAAGAATGAAAATTCCTGCGCCCAGAATAGATGTCAATTGCACCAGATGCTTTACCCATTTTAAGTTGATTTTGGAAAGGGAGGAGAAGTACGATTCACATTTACTTGAGTATTTGGAGACAAGTTTTCTTGAGAGAAACAGATAACTCAAAAGGTGTAAGACCTGCAGACTGATGAAAATAATCGATGCTGCCTTGAGAAACGCAAAGTCTTCAATCTTATCAATTCTCTCTCTTGAAAAGAACAATGCAATCATTAGTACAAAGGTGAGTAGTGCAGGGGTGAAATGAATCCAAACGTTCTTTTTTAAGCCGTCCTCACCAGTGATGCTTCGGATATGAAAATAGATGGCAGGACCGATCAGGTAAATAGACCCATGAGAAATGAAGTACAGAAAAAGATAGAAACTTCCTTCACTAAGTTCTGCTGTACGTCGCAAAACAAAGACTGCAAGTACCGCAATCAATAGTGCTAGAAACTTGTTTGCTGATAGATTTCCTCGTTTGTGAGTGAGCAGGAAAAATGCCCAAACCAGCCCAAGCATCGCGATGAAAATAATGATTGTTTGCAAATCCAGGTTTATTCCAGTTAAAATTGGAATCATTTTGTTTCAGTTTATAAAGTGACTCGTGGAATTTAAGATGCCTACTTAAATTTCTCAAAACAATTTAAACGACCTGGTGAGGGGATTGCTGTTTGCTATTGATTTTCCACTTCAGTTAGACAGCACCCTTTACTTAAGGTTACTCAAAATTTGATCAAAATGAAAAAGGGAAAAGTTAGAAAAATCTTAACATGGGTACTTCAAGTATTAGTAGCACTTGAATTTTTGTTGGCGGGTCAGGCGAAATTTACGCAACCAGGAGTTTGGGCGAAGAGTTTTGCGGATTGGGGATTCCCAGATAATTTTTATTTTGTAATTGGTGGGCTTGAGGTACTTGGAGCTATCCTGGTTTTCATCCCAAAATTTGCCTCCAAGGCAGCTTTGGGGCTCGGCATCATTATGATCGGAGCAACCTTGACTCATGTGATTCATGCAGAATGGGATAGAATAATTTTCACCTTGATTTTTACTGGTCTTTGTGGTGGCGTTTTCTACTTGAGGAAAAATGGCTAGTTTTCACTTGAAGTGACGCATGTGCGCTAGGCTTGTTCTACTGTTTTTGAGGCGACACACAGATATGGACGTTTCAAAGACATAATTGACCTTAGAAAAAGTATTTGGATTTTTTAAACAGGAGATGCGTTTCTTTTGTTGTTGTTAGGAAAAGTTAGTCTCATCTAATCCATTGACCTTCTATGTTAGCCATTCTATTGTTCTTCGTTGTGCACTGGTACCTTTCGTTGTTTTTTCAAACATTCTTCTTGCACCGATATGCGGCACATCAGGTGTTTACAATGAGCCAGCGTGCTGAGAAAGTATTCTTCATATTAACATGGATATTTCAGGGTTCGAACTACTTAAGTGCCTATGGGTACGGAATCATGCATCGCATGCATCATGCCTTTGCGGATACTCCTGAAGATCCACACTCACCGAAGTATGATGAGAGCTTGTTTAAGATGATGTGGAAAACAAAGACCATCTATTCCCAGATAACCAATAAGGAAATAGAGATTGACGAGCGATTTACCAAGGGTGCTCCCGAGTGGCCTGCCTTTGACAAATTTGCCAGATCATGGGTGTCACGAATTAGCTGGGGCGCTTTGTATACACTATTCTACTGGAGTTTTGCTACTACATGGTGGCTGTGGCTCTTACTTCCAATTCAATTCCTATTATCACCTATTCATGGGGCTATTATCAATTGGTTTGCTCACAAATACGGATACGTCAGCTACAAACTCGGCGACACATCAAAGAACTTCCTTCCCTTTGATTTCCTGATGATGGGGGAGAGCTATCACAACAATCATCATAAATTTAGCAATCGAGCAAACTTTGGCGTTAGGTGGCATGAAATTGATTTTACCTACTGGATAATCAAAGGATTGGATAAGATGGGAGTCATTAAGCTCACCAAAGCAGAAACGTCAAAAATGAAGAAAGAACTTAGAAAAGCTGCTTAGGGGGTGAAATACTATTTCCCTTTGAACGGTGATCTAAATCACGTCCATCTTCTTCATTAAGAAGGTGGCACTTTTATTTTTGCAAATCCCATCTCGCAGCTTATAGTCGAATACGAGATCGTCGTTGACTATTTCGACCTCAAAATTCTTGTTTGCTAGTTTATCTGGATACTCACTGGCCGTGTTGCATACCTCAAGGTCGTGCGTGGCAATTGCTCCAATGGCATGTTTTTTCACCATTTTCCTAATTACTTCGATCGTCCCAGACCGTTTGTCGTCTGAGTTTGTACCTCGAAGTATTTCATCTAAAAGAACAAAGCTCAGTTCGTTGTTCAAACTGTCCATAATTTCCTTCAACCTTTTTACCTCAGCAAAAAAGTACGACTCGCTATCGTTTAAAGAATCCGACAACCGCATCGAAACGAGAACTGGAAGTGGGTGAACATTGGCATCAGCTGCACAGACAGGCCCACCGATGCTTGCCAGTACCATGTTGATTCCTAGAGTCCTGAGGAACGTACTTTTGCCAGACATATTTGATCCTGTCAGAATGAAAAAGCTTTGGGGGCTAAATGAAACATCGTTGTTTACCCGTACTTCAGAATTGAGTAAGGGGTGACCTAAATCCTTGAAAATAATTTGCTGATCCTGATTCAGACTTGGATACGTGTAGTCAGGGTTGTTGTGCGAGAAGTTGGCCAAACTGCTAAGTGCCTCAACCTCACCAATGACCTCCAACCAATCAGAAATATGATCCGACCACTCTGAGCGCCAGTGGTCCAATGCTCTCAGAGTGTGAATATGAAAGAGAAATAGACCATTTAAGAATGGACTTGCGAAAGCGTTTTGTACGTGATCCATTTTCGCAAGCAAGCTTGAGAGCTCAGCTATTTTTGTGCTTGCACTTGCTTTACCAGTAGAAAGTCGATTTTGTAAGCTTTGGAGCTTGGGAGAATCGAAGGATTCCGTTTCGATTTTCTCTAGAATGTGGCTGTATTGTCTAAGAATTTTATCTGTTTCTGTTGAACCTAAAATCTCATCAGAAATTCGATTCTTGTGTACCCCCAGCACTAACAGGTTAGCTACTACTAGGAGTAGCGAGATGTTGCCGAAAACCTGCATTGGTGTTGAAAAGTAAAGCACCATTGAAATAAGTAGGATGGCAGGTAGAATGTAAGAGAGAAGGACAGCCAACGTTGAAAGTGTTGTCTTTTCTCGCTTGGCCCATTTCATCAAATCGTCATAACTCTGATTACTATCGCTGTTGATCCTTCCCAATGCAAGCACCTCTTGTCTCCATTCCACGTTGGGTTCCAACTCTTGAATTGCCTTTTGGGTGTCAATAACCTCTTTGTTAGTGAGGAACGAAAGAAGGCGCAACGCCAGACCGCGATTCCCCATTCTTGTTGCAGTCCTGTTTAAGTTTTGGAAAAAGGATCGTTCGCCAAAGAAATCCAGGTCGTAAGAGTAGGAGTGGCTGGTGTCGACGAATTCTATCCCGTTTTCGAATGGAATTTCTTTTCCTCTCAAGTACGCAATTTCATTCTTGTTGATTTTCAATAGGGCCTTCTTCAATAACCTTTGCCAGGAAACGCTCTGATGAACCCGGACAGCAAGGAGAAAAGCGACCGCAAGAACAATTAATAGAATGATCAAGAATGCATTCCCGGGCTTTGTGTAGTAGTATAGATTAAAGGCAAATGCAAGGGCAAAGAATAAGCGGACAGCGCTGATCAAATTGTATTTCTTTCTAAGTTGATGTAAGTCGGCACTATGACGACCTTCAAGCGCTTCGTATTCTTTCATGCTAATTTTTGGGAGTACGACTAGCATCTGACCAATCGAGATGCAAGAATATTACTTTTTCGAAAGATTCAAATAAGAAGTGTCGATCTTTCACAAGTCACTGACCTTTTGCTTGCTGAATAAGATCGTAAACTTTCTCCAGTGTAGCATCTCTCTCCGCCAAAACATCCGCGACTGTTGATTGTGCTGTAATATCAGGAATCACACCACGTCCATAGATTTCACTTTCGACTGCAGTTCGCAAATACCACAAACGATAGCTGATTTCCAAACCACTATTAGGAAGTTTGAAAATAACCCCGGGATATCCGTCTGTATCATGATAATTTCCTCCTGTTTCCTCGCCGACAATTTTTCCAACATTATGAAAGTCTGCCAATGAAACAAAAATGTTGCATGCAGAAAAGCAGTTGCCATCAGCGAGAATAAACACATCGCCATCAAAGCGATGCTGCTTCATTGGCTCAACATTGGCCAATGCCTGGTGCTTGCGATCTGTTGCCACATATCCTGAATCTACAGCGTGAAATCTCTTCGGATCGAATGTGTGATGAAAAATTTTCAACGAATCCAGTACTTCGAAATCCAATTCTCGCGCAAAAATGTATTGTTGTATCGCAAACGTTTTTTTCAGGAAGTAGGAAAGCAATTGAGCTCCAAGTCGTTCCTGGCCGCCTCTGTTTCCTCTTACGTCAATCGCGAGGTTGGTAACTCCCGACTTTTTAATCTGATCAAAACATGCTTTATAGAATTTGAGGTATTCTTTCTGCTTGTATCCGATGGCGAAGTGGGCGAAGGTTTTAATTCTGATAATGGCAAGGCTCCGCTCTTCGTCAATCGCAAATGAAAATGGGGGTGTTTCTTCAGCGGGAGTGAGAATCGTCGATACTTCAAAGTCAGAAGGAATTCCATTGATGACGGTGGCTTTTTCGACTGCATCCGGATCTTCCTTGTACTCCACAAGAAAAGCCTTGCTCTGGTCGACATATAGGTAGTAGCTGAGGGCAAAATTCCGAACATAGGAAAGTTTCCGATAAATCCTCGACTGATTGACACCAGATCCAATGGTGGAGATACTATCTATTTGTTGAACTATTTGATTAATACTCTTTCCATTTATTTTCGTAATCTCATTTCCATCAAGCTTGTCCTCTTCATCGGACAAGTCCTTAAGTACAAAAGCTCTTTCCTTATAAAAATGAATATTAAGAGGGAGCAATTTTCCTACTGACTCGATCTGCACTTTGATTTCATCTGAGATGTCTACACCTGAATGAGCCTCTCCAATGTTCGACATGGCGGAAGATACAATTTGAAAAAATTGAAGGGCGGTCAATGAATCGTTAAGTAGAGATTCATAGTTGTTAAATACCTCTTCGAATGATCGAGCATCATAAACTCGATTTAATTTTGGATGCGTTTCAAGGAGTGCAATTTTGAAGAGTCGGAAATCCTGTTGAAGTTGCTTGGGTGGAATTCTCGAGACCTGACCAAGACATAAGCCAGAAAAAAGGAAGAAAATTAAGTAGAGGTTAGTTTTCATCGAGATCTGTAGCCTATGCTCCCAGGTGATTATTGAATAAAGCCATCTTCCTTGCTTTTTTTGATCTTGATCTGAATCAGCTCGCCCATAAGCTTTGCTCTTTTAACAGCTTCATTCGCTTTTTCCCCACTGAAGTTCGTACGGACAACGGTCTCCCAAATTTGGATCCAACGCTCAAAGTGTATCGGCAACAATGACTCTCTTTGAGATAAGGCAATGTGAACCGGGATAGGACTGCCCTTGTATCGGATTTTTCCCAGCAAGATAGTTTCCCAAAAGTCATACATGATCGGGATATGCTTTTCCCAGTCAAGGGGAACCACATCATTGAAGATGTAACCGATGATCTTATCTTCCACAACCTCTTTGTAAAAAGTATCGACAAGATGTTCAATATCTTCCCTATGCTGGATGTCATTCATTCTTCTCCTAAAGGTAGCTAGGGTGGAAGAGATTGGAAAGAAGAGGTTATTGTAAGTAGCGAGCGATCATGAACCTTTGAACAATCCTCCCCGCTATCGGCTGTATCTTCTGCCACAACTAGTATCCATCACACACGAAGGATGCCGCCTCTATCGGGGCTAGTAGGAGAGATTTGTTGTACTAAGTAAGAAAATGAAAGAGGTGCTGAAATTTGTTTCAGCACCTCTGAATGAATATTTGTCATACCGTGCTTGACACGGTGTCCTCCCTGTTTGTAAGATGCCTGATCAAGTCAGGTATGACAGATGTATGAAATGAAGGGCCTGAAAGTAAATCTGTAGGAGAAATTGCCGTGCAAGTATTTTCAAGGTGACCTACGATTCTAAAGTGATTATCTATCCATGTTCTTCAATGTCATACCGTGCTTGACACGGTATCTTCCGGATTGTAACATGCCTGATCAAGTCAGGCATGACAGATGTATGAAATGAAGGGCCTGAAAGCAAATCTGTAGGAGAATTGCCGTGCAGGTATTTTCAAGGGGACCTACGATTCTAAAGTGATTATCTATCCATGTTCTTCAATGTCATACCGTGCTTGACACGGTATCTTCTGGATTGTAAGATGCCTGATCAAGTCAGGTATGACAGATGTATGAAATGAAGGGTGTGAAAGCAATCTGTTAGGAGAAATTGCCGTGCAGGTATTTTCAAGGGGACCTACGATTCTAAAGTGATTATCTATCCATGTTCTTCAATGTCATACCTGTGCTTGACACGGTGTCCTCCCTGTTTGTAAGATGCCTGATCAAGTCAGGTATGACAGATGTATGAAATGAAGGGC
>JBDWQX010000151.1:0-14255 GCA_039986395.1 Cyclobacteriaceae bacterium | reverse complement strand
CTCCAACTCCTTGGGAACATCTATCTTAAATACTTTAGGAAGTATTGTTAGGTGATTCTTGGTTGAGATGGGCTTTAGTCCTGGAATGATTGGAACGTTGATACCCATCGCTTTGCAGTCATCCACAAACTTGAAGTACATGCTGTTGTCAAAAAACATCTGGGTCACAATGTACTCAGCTCCAAGTTCTACCTTTTTCTTGAGCCAATTCAAATCAAAATCCATGTTTGGGGCTTCAAAATGCTTCTCCGGATATCCAGCCACGCCAATGCAGAAATCCGTTGGAATGGCATTCTGAAGTTCATCATCGAAGTACTCGCCCCGATTCATGTTCGACACTTGCTCAACAAGTTCAGATGCATACGCATTGCCATCTGGTTCAGGTGCAAAATGTGATTCGGACTTGATGCTATCGCCACGAAGTGCCAACACGTTGTCGATCCCTAGAAAATTAAGATCTATCAACGCATTCTCCGTTTCTTCCTTAGAAAAACCACCGCAAATAATGTGCGGTACAGCATCCACCTTGTAATGATTTTGGATAGCGGCACAAATACCAACTGTGCCTGGTCGTTTCTTAATACTTCTTTTTTCCAACAAACCTTTTTCTCGTTCCTTGTAGACATACTCCTCCCTGTGATACGTCACATCTATAAATGGCGGTTTGAATTCCATTAGCGGATCTATCTGGTTGAATAGATTTTTTATGCTGTCCCCTTTTCTCGGAGGTATTATTTCGAGTGAAAATAAAGTGGAGTCAGATTTATTGATATGTTCGGTTACTTTCATAGTAATGTTTGAAGGTGTTAAGGTTTGAAAGTGTTAAGGTTTTTAGAGTTGTAAGGTTTAAAGGTGTTAATGTTTAAAGGTTTTTAAGGTGTCAAGATTGAGAGGGTTTAAAGTTTGCTGTTTAGGTACTTTATGAAGGCAAGGGTTTGATGTTTTGACTTCCTCAGGATTTCAATTGACTTGTCTTTCTGTATTGGTTCAATAAAACCTAGCTCTGAATATAGAAGCAACATGCTTTGGACTTCGTCCAACGAAGCTGTTGAAATGTCATAAAAACGGATACTCTCTTTGTTCGAAAATCTACCAAAACCCTCGGCAATATTATTCATAGAAGAAAGTGCAGCTCTTTTCAACTGATCCTTGGCTGTAAACTCCGTTTTAAGGGCATCATTGTCACATATTTTATATATCTGAATAGTCAAATCCTTAGCAGATCTCCAACACTCTAACTCCTCAAAATTCTCAACTTTCGCCATTTCCTAACTTTTTAACCTCTTCTACTATAAGACATTCCCAACACTAACACCTTCCAACTCTACCACTTTAACACTTTACAACCCTAGAACTTTAATACATTTCACGGTTCATAATTTAAGTTTGGGGCGAGCCATTTCTCAACTTCCCCAACATCCATCTTCTTACGTTTTGCATAGTCTTCTACTTGATCTCTTCCAATCTTGCCAAGTCCAAAATATTTTGAGTCTGGGTGCGAAAAATAAAATCCACTGACAGATGAAGCTGGATACATCGCGAATGAATCAGTCAACTCAATTCCGGTGTTTTTCTCCACATTCAATAAATCGAACAATGTTCTTTTTTCAGTGTGATCTGGACAGGCTGGGTAGCCAGGGGCTGGACGTATACCGTCATACTTTTCTTTAATCAACTCCTCATTGGAAAGAGTCTCTTTTGAGGCGTATCCCCAAACTCCGGTTCTCACTTTCTTGTGCATTAGTTCTGCAAAAGCCTCTGCAAGTCTATCCGCCAGCGCTTTGACCATAATTTCCTTGTAGTCGTCGTGATCTTTCTTGTGCTGCTCAATTAAAGCCTCAATCCCAACACCAGCAGTTACTGCAAATCCACCAAAATAGTCATCACCTACCTCAGTTGGGGCGACGAAATCTGCAAGAGAGATATTTGGAATTCCATCTGCCTTTTTTCCCTGCTGACGAAGGAAGTGGAATTTTGAAAGTTCTTCATTTCTTGAACCATCCGCCCAAACATTAACATCATCCCCTTCAGCATTGGCTGGAAACAGGCCAACCGCCGCATTCGCTCTCAGCGATTTTTGAGCTACTATTTCGTCAAGCATCAGTTGCGCATCGTCATAGAGTTTTTTAGCCTCCTCTCCTACAGTTTCGTTTTCAAAAATTGCAGGATACTTTCCTTTGAGCATCCACGTCGAAAAGAACGGAGTCCAATCAATGAATTTTCTAATTTCACTCAGGTCATAATCTTCGAATGCCGTGACACCAAGTTTCAGTGGTGTACTAGGTTTGAATTCTGCCCAATCAATCTTCGTCCTGTTTCTTTTCGCATCTGGGTAGGAAATTGAGTTCTTAGCTCCCTGTCTCGATTTGTGGGACTCAGCCAGGTCCGTGTATTCAGTCTTAATTAAATCACTGTAGTCTGCAGCTTTGTCGCTTAGCAGATTTGTGGACACTCCCACACTTTTGGACGCATCAAGGACATGAATGACGGCATGCTCATACTTTGGAGCAATTTTTACTGCTGTATGAATTCTCGATGTTGTCGCTCCCCCAATCAGCAGAGGTGTTTTCATATTTCGCTTCGTCATTTCCTCAGCGACATTCACCATTTCATCCAGCGATGGCGTTATCAATCCACTAAGCCCAATAATATCAGCGTTTATCTCCTCCGCTCGATCTAGAATCTTTTGCGCAGGAACCATCACTCCCAAATCTTCGATGTCAAAATTGTTGCACGCCATCACCACACCTACAATATTCTTTCCAATATCGTGAACATCTCCCTTCACTGTTGCAAGCAATATTTTTCCCCTTGTGCTTCCCGATGCTTTCTCTTCTTCTAGATACGGCGTCAAATAAGCTACTGACTTCTTCATGACCCTCGCGCTCTTAACAACTTGGGGAAGAAACATCTTCCCGCTTCCAAACAGATCTCCCACCACGTTCATTCCGTCCATCAACGGCCCTTCTATTACTTTAAGCGGACTTGAATATTTCACCCTAGCCTCCTCTGTATCTTCGTCAATGAAATCTACTATTCCTTTAATGAGTGCATGAGAAAGTCGCTCTTCAACTTCTGTCTCCCGCCAGGTGAGGTCTTCCTTCTTTTCGATTCCTTTCCCTTTTACATTTTCAGCAAAGGCAAGTAGTCTATCAGTAGCATCTTCTCTTCTATTAAGCAATACATCCTCCACACGCTCCAAAAGGTCTTTCGGAATTTCGTCATAGACCTCAATCATCCCAGCATTGACGATTCCCATGTCCATCCCGGCCTGGATACCATGATACAGAAAGGCTGAATGCATCGCTTCTCTTACTATGTTATTACCTCGAAATGAAAAGGAAACATTGCTAACGCCTCCACTTACCTTTGCTCCAGGAAGATTTTCTTTTATCCACTTCGTGCCGTTAAAAAAGTCAACAGCGTTGTTGTTGTGTTCCTCAATTCCAGTAGCCACCGGGAAAATATTAGGATCGAATATGATATCCTGAGGAGGAAACTTAACCTTATTGACAAGTATGTCATAGCTCCGTTGACAGATTTCGACCCTACGATCATACGTGTCAGCCTGACCTTTTTCATCAAAGGCCATGACGATCACAGCTGCTCCATATCTTCTTATCTTTTCGGCCTGACTAATGAAAGTTTCTTCTCCCTCTTTCAGGCTAATGGAATTCACTACTCCCTTTCCTTGCACACATTGCAATCCAGCTTCGATGATCTCCCATTTAGAAGAGTCAATCATGATAGGAATTCTAGCAATTTCGGGTTCTGAGGCAATCAGATTTAGGAATCTGACCATGGCAGCTTTCCCATCCAACATACCTTCGTCCATGTTGACATCCAAAATTTGTGCTCCTCCTCGCACTTGATCTAAGGCAACATCAAGTGCTTCGTCATATTTATCTTCCTGGATCAGTCGCGAGAATTTTTTGGAACCAGTTACGTTCGTTCGTTCTCCAACATTCACGAAGTTGGATTCTGGTGTTATTACCAAGGGTTCGAGACCAGATAACACTAGTCTATTAGACAATAGTCTATAGTCAACAGATTTACTCACTTTAAGCTATTTCTTAGTCCTTGAATCATTTTCACTATCTCCTCTAATTCTTTATTTGACTGACCAGTAGATCCTTCAGCAATGTTTAGTGCGATTGAATCGCAAGCCCTTTTAATTTGAGATGCCAAAACATATTTTTCTTCCTTCGGAAATTTCTTAACCAATTCAGAAATATTCCCTGATAAATCAATGGCTCTCTGCCACACTTTTAGCTGTTCAAACTTGAATGCCATTTCTATAAACTATCGACTATGGTCTGTTGGCTATCGACTAACCGTGGTTCATATTTATTCGCAAGCGCTGCAATAGCAGCTATATGCTCAGGCGTAGTTCCACAGCATCCACCGATAATATTTATAAGATTGTCATCTAAGAATTCTTTGATTTGCCCAGCCATATCTTCAGGTGTTTCATCGTACTGACCAAACTCATTCGGAAGTCCTGCATTTGGGTGAGCGCTCACATTGAAATCAGTCTTATCTGACAGTACCTTTAGGTATGGTCTCAGCTGTTTGGCTCCCAAAGCGCAATTCAAACCGACGCTCAAAAGATTCAGGTGTGAAATGGAGATCAGGAACGCCTCGGTTGTCTGTCCCGTCAAAGTTCTGCCAGACGCGTCAGTAATTGTTCCCGAAACCATGATTGGGATTTCGATCCCTCTCTCTTTCTGAATTTCATCAATGGCAAAAAGAGCTGCCTTTGCGTTCAACGTGTCAAAAATTGTTTCTACAAGCAGGATATCCACACCTCCGTCAAGTAGCGCCTCTGCCTGTTGCTTATAAGCGACTCTCAAATCCTCGAAACTTACAGCACGAAATCCTGGATCATTTACATCAGGGGAAATAGAAGCAGTTCTATTCGTTGGCCCCATGGCCCCCGCGACAAAACGAGGCTTCTCTGGCTCTTTTGCTGTAAACTCAACAGCAACTTCCTTAGCAATTTGAGCAGATCTAAAATTTATATCATGTACGATATGCTGAAGATCATAATCTGCCTGAGCAATGGTAGTACCCGAAAACGTATTTGTTTCAACAATATCAGCACCAGCTTCAAAGTATTTCTTGTGGATGCCTCTGATAATTTCAGGGCGAGTTATCGATAGAAGGTCATTGTTCCCTTTCAGCGATTTTGGATGATCTTTAAGATCCTCATTCCTAAAATCCTCTTCTTCGAGCTTATGGCGTTGAATCATAGTGCCCATCGCTCCGTCGAGCACGAGTATTCTATCTTTAAGTATTTCTGAGATTAAATTCATTCTCCAGTTTATATGTACTTACCAGAGAAAGTTTCCGTCAAGGAGTGTCTCATCTATCCTGTCACTGCAGGCTGGGAGTTAGCACCGAAAATCATTCGCTGACGATCAGGTTGCTAAGACGTCTCAGGGCCCATTCCCTCGGTCTTTCTTGATAAGTGATGCAAATATAATTATGCTTCTTCAATACACAATTATTAATTGAACAGTTCCGTAGCTTTGCGGCGAAATGAAATTAGCAGCTATAGACATTGGCTCAAACGCAGTTCGCTTGCAAATAACGAAAGTGTTAGAATACGAGGAGCAGGTAACCTTCAAGAAGCTCGAGTATGTCCGTTTTCCGCTTCGATTGGGGCACGATGTATTCACAACTGGTCGAATTGGTGAATACAACAAAGAGCGTTTTTACAAGTTGATGACGGCTTACAAAAATCTGATTGACCTATATGAGGTTGATTCCTTCTACGGCTGTGCAACATCTGCGATGCGGGAGTCAGAAAATGGAGCAACGATCATTCAGGATGTGAAAGATGGTTTGGGATTGGAAATCAAAATTATTGATGGCGATGAGGAGGCTGATCTGATCAACAAAGTTGTTGGATTTTCGCTTGGTAATGATGATTACCTCCACGTTGATGTTGGAGGTGGTAGCACTGAGCTCATGATCTACCAAAGCAAGAAAAAAATTCTCTCCAGATCATTCAAGTTAGGGTCGGTGCGTAGATTAGAACATAGTGACCAACCTGAAGTCTGGGAGGAAATGAAGCAGTGGATAAAAATGAACGTGAGGAATCGTTACGAGAAAATAGTTGCGATTGGGACTGGTGGTAATATCAACAAGCTCTTCGAACTTTCTCTAAGTCAAAAAGTCAAAGAAATGAGTTTGGATTTGTTGGTTAAAACACAAAAGGACTTAATGTCCATGACACAAGAAGAACTGCTAAACAAGTTGCAGTTAAACCCAGATAGAGCAGACGTTATCATACCTGCTTCCGACATTTACATTGAGGTAATGAGATGTGCTGGTACAGAAAAAATACTAGTTCCAGACGTTGGACTTAAGGATGGAATCAACTACCACATGTACGAGAAAGCTCATCCTGAAGGCGACAAGGTTTTTGTCAAAAACTAAAGAGTGATTTACAGAGAAAGGTGGATAGAATAATTATTGGGAAATAGGTACATCCATTCCAAATTAGAATCGTTTTTGAACATAAAATATTTTCTTTGCGTTCTCAACGCAACCATCGGTTAAAAACACTCATCTAAGTTCTGCTGAATTTAGATACCTGGGTAAATTCGATAAGGGAAACTAATTAGTCAAAATTGAGTCACTAATACTGTGAAGATATACGAGGATCTGTCAAAAAATTTATCAGACTTTATCAAGGTTAACGTCAAGGTTAATCAGGGCAATCCCAACTACATTCGTCCATGGGATCACGATATTAAAGCCGTTTTCGACTCAGACAAAAACAAGCTTCTTAAAAAGGGGAAAGTTCGTCGTTGGTTAGTTAAAAATGACTCAGGTGAATTAATTGGACGTATTGCCGCCTTTGTAAACCCTCGCTACAAAAACATCGGTGACAGGTATAAGATGGGTGGAGTTGGCTTCTTCGATAGTACTGACGATCAGGAAGTTGCAAATCTTCTTTTTGATACAGCAAAAGAATGGCTGTCTGAGTATGGAATGGAAGCCATGGATGGGCCTATAAATTTTGGAGATCGAGATAGATGGTGGGGTTTGCTTGTTGAGGGATTTCATGCCCCACCCTACGCATTGAATTATAATCCTCCTTACTACCAAAAATTGTTTGAGTCTTACGGCTTTAAAAATTTCTACAATCAGATATGTTGGAAAATGGTGCTGTCTGACGATGCACAGCTAAGCGACAAATTTTATACCGCGCATAAGCGTTTTGCAGACAATCCTGAATTTTCCGCAAGACACTACGAGAAAAGTGAGCTAACAAAATTCGCACAAGATTTCTGCGACGTGTACAATGGTGCATGGGCAAGCCATAAAGGGAATAAATCAATGGCGCTTGCTCAAGCAGAAATGATGTTTAAGAAAATGGCACCTATCATAGACGGCAGGATTGTTTGGTTTGCTTATCACAAGGGCAAGCCCGTAGCTATGTGGATCAACATTCCAGACATCAATCAAATGGTGAAGCATTTAAATGGAAAATTCAATTTGAAAGCGAAAATTCACTTCATGATTTTGAAATGGAGAAAAGTCTGCAATGGAATTGTAGGGGTAGTTTTCGGTGTGATTCCTGAACATCAGGGAACAGGCATTGACTACTATATGATCGTAGAGGGAGAAAAAGAAATTAAGACCAACACACCTTACCGCGAGTTGGAATTGCAATGGCAGGGAGACTTCAATCCAAAAATTCTAAACATTTCAAAAAATCTCGATGCGGAAAAAGCCAGGACACTTGTCACCTACCGCTACATTTTTGATCGAGATGCTCCATTTGAGCGGCATCCAATTTTATAAAGAATGCTACAAGCCGATCGACCAGAAAATTTCTCTACACTATCAATTAATGAAAGTATTTCCACGTATAAGGGCAATAGTTTAGATTGACATCTGACTCATATTCCAAACCAAGATTTTCGTAACTTTACATTATGAGCACGGCAGAACAGAAGATATTGAACAACTACCTCGGACTCCTTGAAGGGCTAACTCCTAAGATGAAACTTAATCTCATTGAGCGTTTGAAGGAGTCTACGAAAAAAAAAGTGTCTTCAAAATCTGGTCTAAAAGCAGCTTTTGGAGCTTGGAAGTCTAACGAGTCTGCTGAAGAACTTATATCAACCATCGTTTCCAGTAGAAATACTAATAGAAAAATTAAAGATCTTTGAAATATCTGTTAGATACCAACATCTGCATTTATTTCATGAAAGGCAGGTTTGATCTGAATAACAAGATTGACTCATTAGAATCTAATTCTATTTTCATTTCTGAAATCACATTGGCAGAGCTCAAGTTTGGGGTGGCAAACAGTTTTACACCTGATCAAAATAATATTGCTCTTGACAACTTCCTTACAGGAGTCCAAATTCTTCCAATATTTGATGCTCTTAATATTTACGCTGCTGAAAAGTCACGTCTCAAAAGAATGGGACAACCTGTTGATGATTTTGATTTACTAATTGGTGCGTCTGCTATTGCTAACGAACTCATTCTCATCACCAATAACGAAAAACACTTTAAGCGACTAACAGGTATTACGATTGAAAATTGGACGAAATAAGTACACCCGAGTATAATAAAGTCATGTGCTTAAACTCTGTCCGATAGCCATCAGAACTTCCTCTCTTGAGGGAGCGGTTCGACGAACGGCGGCAAGGGGGAGTTCAGAAAGGCGATGTGTCGTTTTTCTCACAAGCCGATCAACAAACCTATTCCCAATCCTAAGATTCCCACTACGATCTTATCTGCAACTCCATTCCACCAAATCCCTCGAATTTCTTTCTTCAGCTTATTTATAGTATCATCCATCGCAGTAATTTGCAGCTTAAGATTGCTATTGTTAGCGGCCAAGTCTTTGTTATTTTCCTTCATCACATCCAGACTCTTATCCAACTCTGCTAAGATGTCATCAAATCCTTCTCCAATATCAGTCTTATCTGATTCCATTCGCGATAGAATCTTTGAAACCAATTTTTCAACCTCTTTGACTTTTGTTAGCAATTGATCGTTCACCGATTTCAACTCACCATTCAACTTTCGAGCACTAGTCAACTCATCCAGTTTTTCATTTAAAATCAAAGCTCTAGAAGAACTAATGATGTATGCGGAGTCTGCGTTGACCTCAATTATGTCCCCTTTTACAACTAACATTTTCTGATCTGAGGATCTAAATTTCTTGCTTTGGGACACACCCAAAAAAGTAGTACAAAGCATCAATAGAAGTACTATGTTTTTTTGCATGCTAAAATCTCAGACTGTCCAGATGTACTGTATCTAGTGGAATATCATAGTCAAGCGTATCAAACTCCGTAACGAGAATCGAGAGCTTGTTCTTAACCACCGTAATACTCGATGCCCTTGTATTCACGACCTCATCAATTCGATTTCTAAGTGCATCTGCTTTTTCTCTCGCCACGCTGAGATCTTTGTATAACATCTCATATTTTTCCTGGATAAGCTCGTAATCAGTGGCAATTGTCTCCAAGGAATCTACCCGAAGCTCGAGTTCCTTAGTGAGAGCTTTGGCCTTTTTAAGTGCACGTCGATTCAATGTCAAAAATGTAGCAAACAAGCCAATTAAGACAACTCCCACTATTACGATTTTTCTTTTATCCATTTACGGGTGAAGGATTAGCTAGGCACTATGTTCCTTCTTTAAGATAGAAATTTAAGGAATTGTCACCTAAAACGGAATGTAAACAGCTACTAAGGCTTTAGTTCTTTTCGTCAATCTTCCACTCCCTTCCTCCCGCAGGAAGGTTATCATTTAAATAGCGGGTGAGCGTTTCGTACACATGTCGTGACGTATTCTCACCTTCCCTAATTCCATGCGTTCGATTTGGGTACGACATCATGGAAAAAATTTTGTTGTACTTGATCAGTTCATTTACCAGCTGCTCAGTATTTTGATAGTGCACATTATCATCACCAGTTCCATGCATGAGCAGTAGGTTGCCTTCTAAATTTTCCGCGAAGTTGATAGGTGATCCCATTTTATAGCTCTCTGGCATAAGTTGTGGAACACCTGAATATCGCTCTTGATAGATATTGTCATACATCAATTGGTTTGCAACGGGTGCAACAGACATTCCCGTTTTGTAAATCTCAGGATATCTGAACATCATATTAAGCGTCATAGAACCTCCCCCACTCCATCCCCAAATACCAATCCTTGTTTCATCTACAAATTCAAATTTCTTCATGATCGCTTTCGCACCCTCCGACTGATCTTTTGAAGACAAAACGCCAATCTTTCCGTACACACTCTTCCGCCATTCCCTTCCTTTAGGCCCTGGCGTACCTCTGTTTTCGATACTCATCACGATGTAGCCTTGTTGAGTTAGCATAGAAAACCACAAGTATCGATTTCCACCCCATCTGTCCACCACGGTCTGGCCTGCCGGTTCTCCATAGACGTAAAAAAGTACTGGGTATTTCTTGTTGGAATCGAAGTCTGTCGGTTTCATCATCCAACATTCTAGCGTTGTTCCATCAGAGGCTTCAACATCGAAAAATTCTACTTTTGGTCGATCAACTGTTTGCAGTTTAGACTTTACTTCATCGCTGGTAACAAAAGTTTGAAGTACTCGGTGATCTGGAAGTGATACCAACTCCTCCACTCTCGGATTGCCAGCAGAGGAATAGCGGTGCAAAGCATACTTTCCGTTTGGGGCTACCTGATACGAGTGCCATCCTGATTGACTTTCGGGAGTCAAGCGCTGCGCATTTCCCTTCCCGTTCATCTTTACTCGGTACAGGTAACGCTGCGTGGGATTGTCCGGGGAAGCGATGTAGTACAACCAGTCTGAATCTTCACTAAGCAAAGAGATACTCATCATGTCATGATCGCCAGGGCTAATCATTCTTTCCTGACCACCTTTAATCAAGTACGCTGCCTTCCAACCACTTTTCTGACTTACCCAGGTAAAGGATTTCCCATTTTCAAAGAATTCAAAATCATTCACAACGTCTAGCCAGGCAGTTTCTTTGTCCTCGTACACAATTTTTGTAGCGCCAGTGGCTATATCGCATTGAGTCACACGATTCAGGTTTTGCTCTCGATTCATGTGCTGCGTTAGCAAGGTTTTTGAATCGGGTGCCCAAATCATCCGAGGGAGATAATTGTTTGCAGGATCGCCTGGAAAGTCCATCCAGGTGGTTTTTCCCCCTTTTGCATTTACAACTCCAATTTTTGCAACCGAGGGCTTTTCTCCTGCCTTTGGATATTGGATTGGAACGGTAAATGAATATGCGGAGTCAGTTGTATTCAGTAAAAGAAAGTCTCTAATTGTTGTTGCATCAATTTGCCAATAAGCAATCTTCGTTCCGTCTGGACTCCACCTGAAACCATCTCTGCACCTAAATTCTTCCTCGTATGCCCAATCAAAAGTTCCATTTATGATTTTGACCGTTCCATCGGACGTAAGTGGTGTGATCGAATGATCAGCTAAATTTTCTACATAAATATTATGTTCTCTTACATATCCTACTTTCGAACCATCAGGCGAAAATTTGGCAAACAACAATGTTGATGGCTTTGCATCGGAACCTCCTAGTTTTTCGAGTTTCTTGGTTTTCATCTCATATACCCAGTAGTCTCCTTTCGTATTTAGCCTCCAGACTCTTGCTGAGTTGGTGTAGATCAGCGCTTTTGATTTATCAGCAGACCAATCATAGTTCTCGATCTGTAGCGGTTTGTCCTCTCCCTCTGGGATCAGATCGGCTGCACGTATTAGGATTTTGCTTCCTTTCCCTGGCTCATTGCTTACCAAATCTAGCCGATCACTGTACTCAATCGACTGCTCCAACGTTGTGTAGGCAATGCCTCCGTCAAACCATCTTAGTTGGGTTGGTGGACTTGCTGCAAATTCACCATTGGTGAATATCCGTTCCAGTGTGAGTTTCGAGTTGTCCTGCGCTTCAACATTGACAAATATCAGGGTGAGGGAAAGTAACGTAAGTATTCTATTCATAGGTTAGTTGTTAGAACTACTAAAAGTAAGCAATTACCCTTTAGATATAGATTGGGGCGGAAGGGATTCGTCGTCTGTAAGAGACTTGAACTTTGAATAAATCCATCGCCTTGCAAAATTTTCAAATAGTCAATCGAAACAATCTTCGAATCCGCTCACCTTCCGCAGATACCCTTAAAATCGCACCATTGACATTTTCCCTCGTCTTCTGTCTGATCAAAGGGTTGTTCCATGCTATAGATCTCAGTCAAAAGCTCATTGAGTTTTGATTCAAAAACCTCAAGATGAGGTCTTGCATCAGCTAAAGGCTTTCCATCCATTTTTAATCGAAGGTCAAAATCTGGCTGAAATAGTTCCTGCATATTTAAAAGACCCGGCACAACTGCGTCCCCGGTTCCTTTCTTTGAGGCATACAGCCATGCATAAAACATCGTTTGAAAGCCAGCCTTATTTCTACCTGCCCTCCATGTACTTCCGGGAGTCCGGTCAAACACTTTTTCGATGCTCACCATCTCCTTGTCATCTCTCCCGCTTTTGTAATCAATCACCCGCACTGTTCCATCCTTTCTATCTACTCGATCAATGTCAGCTCCCAAATTGATCTGATACGACGATCCATTGATACCGATCGAAAGCTTTCGTTTGTAATTATCCTCTTTTTCAAGACTGACAACTTCGAAAGGAGCGTATGCTTCATCCATCTCCAGAATCTCAATCACAAATTTTCGTATGATTTCCGCCATCACCACATTTCGTCCCTTCAACTCAAACTTGCGCTTTTCGCCCATTCCAAAATGCTTACGAAACGCTTTCTCTATCGCACCGTCTACAGAACTTTTGAGGCCAAGTGGAAAATCGTTTTTCTCGATGGTTCGATTTGGTTTATCCTTAATTGCATCACGATACAAATACTCAAGGCTCATATGCAGGACGTTGCCAAAATTCCTTGCGTCCAGTTCATCGTTGAGTTCATCCTTGGTAAACAAGCGAAGCACATACTTAAAGTAGAATTTAAGCCTGCAATCGAAATAGACATTCAATGCTGAAGCTGATAGGCGTTTCTGATCCATTTCTGGAACTGAGTCTGTATAGACAGACAGCTTCTGAAGAATGTCCGATGTTTTGTCAATGGTAATCGGTAAATGCTCTTTCAGCTGGATTGTGTTGCTCAACTTCAGCCTTTGAATTTTGAGTCCACTTTCCTGTTCTATTTGTCTGATGAATCTGCTGACTTCTCCACTCAGCCCGAAGTCTGCATACATATTGTAGTAAAAGGACAGCTGCTCCGATCGCTGGAAGAGTCGGTAAAATAGGTAAGCAAAAATCGCGTCCTGAACTTCGAACGTTGGGAGGTCGAATGCCTTTCGAATTCGATAGGGCATAAAAGAACCGTTTCGCTGTCTTGCAGGAAAGATGTCTTCATTCATGTTGAGCATAAAAACATGTTTAAAGTCAAGATTCCTTGTCTCTAAAACACCCATCACTTGAAGACCTTCCACAGGTTCGCCACTAAATGGAATCTTCGTGGAGCGAGCAGCTTTTCTAAATAAGCTTTTAAACGTCTTAAAATCTACTTCTACAGATTGCTTACTAAGAATTTCATCCAACCTGCCAAGCAACTGCTGAAAATGATACAGATACTCTCGTTCCAACCCAAAACGCTCTACCACCTCTTCTCCGAGAATCTCAACAATTCCCTTGAGATACCGAGCAAGATTCTCTCCTTCTTTTGGCTGTCGAAAAATCGCATTCAGCAACACGGAACCCAGCCCCTGAATATCCTGATGAAACACCCGAATCTGATTATTCTTCTTGATATCTCTAATTAATTTGACCAGCGGGTCTTTATCCTTACTGAACAAATAGGGATGATTCAGTACATCAAGTGTTGGTTTATGATAAAATGTGAGTCCATTATCTGCCGACAATTGCTGATGCTCCAATACCTCGATTGCAGCTTCAAGTAATCCAAATAAAGGTGTTTCCTTGAGTGGATACCCCATTGTTACATTCAATTTATCCACCTCCTCAGGCAGCGCATTGAGCACTGGGAAAAGCATGTAATCTTGCGGCAGCACGACAACAATTTCATCAGCTTTGGCTTTTCCAGAAACAAGCAGATCTTTCACTTTTTCGCCAATGGCTTTCGCCTGACCAATTTCTAGCGAAACACCTGTAACAGTAATGGGCTTATCCTCTGCAATTCTGTTAGGTATCTCACTTTTAAAACTTCTTCCAAGCAACGAATCCTTTTGATAGTTG
>JBDWQX010000150.1:0-5873 GCA_039986395.1 Cyclobacteriaceae bacterium | reverse complement strand
CTAAACTCAGCTTTATCTCAAAAAAAACCTTTACCGAACTTTTTCGGTAACGCAGATAACTAAGGTCGAAGAATCATCGATCTGTCACACCTACTGCTTGAAGGCTCTCGCTCTACCATCGAAACGTCGAACCGCTGAGCTACACCCGCTTATTTAAACATACTGAGTCTAAACTCAGCTTTATCTCAAAAAAAAACCTTTACCGAACTTTTTCGGTAACGCAGATAACTAAGGTCGAAGAATCATCGATCTGTCACACCTACAGCTTGAAGGCTGTCGCTCTACCATCGAAACGTCGAACCGCTGAGCTACACCCGCTTAAATTGAAATCTCAAAATACAAATGACAAAATACAAACTTGTAATTTAACTTGTAATTTGCTGTTTGGCCTTTGCGATTTCGCTCTGTGGGGGGAGTAGGATTCGAACCTACGAAGACATAAGTCAACGGAGTTACAGTCCGTCCCAGTTGGCCGCTTTGGTATCCCCCCAACAATTAGCAAAATTTTAAAAGAACACCCTCGATCCAATATTGCTTTTGGAAAAAGGAATGCAAAAGTATACTGTTTTTCCGTTTAATCAAATTTTCATTTTACGATTGTAAATCTTTATTCACAACCTAAATTAGCGTCACTTTTTAAGGTGGATCTTTAAAGTGTAAAATGGTAGAAATTCAAATAAACGAAGGCGGCAAAATCGCTGTGGAGAAAGTAGGTGCTGACCTAATAATTGATGGTCATAAGTCAGACCATGAAATCATCCAGATTGATGAGAAGAATTTTAAGGTTTTTACAAAATCAAAGATCTTTAGTGTTGCCGTCTTAGAGAAAGATGATAACCAATTGACTTTGTCTATCGATGGAAAATCAGTTTCTGTCTCATCATTTAGTCACATCGATCAGATCTTAGAAAAACTTGGCATGAATACAGCCGCATCGGCATCTATTAAGGATATCAAGGCACCAATGCCGGGTGCTATACTCTCTCTAAATGTTGAAGTAGGAAGTGCCGTCTCTAAAGGTGACACCATTCTTATTTTGGAAGCAATGAAAATGGAGAACGTAATCAAATCTCCTGGAGATGGAAAGGTCGCTTCCATTTTGGTGAAGCAAGGTGACAACGTTGAGAAGAATCAACTTTTGATCTCGCTGGAATAAGTTTTCAATCCTTTTATATTTGTTCGATTTTCTAAAATCCTTGATCAATACATGAAATACAAACGAGTTCTTCTAAAATTAAGCGGCGAGGCATTGATGGGTGACAAGAGCCATGGAATTGATTCTAAGCGTTTAAGTCAATATGCTCGTGAGATTAAAAGTGTGGTCAAGGAGGGGCTTGAGCTTGCTATTGTGATCGGTGGTGGCAATATCTTTCGTGGAGTTGAAGCGGAAGCAAATGGAATCGGTCGTGTCCAAGGAGACTACATGGGGATGCTGGCAACGGTGATCAATGCCATGGCCCTGCAAAGTGCTTTGGAAAAAGAAGGGGTGTATACAAGGCTAATGGCTGGACTAAAAATGGAGCAGGTTTGTGAACCATTTATTAGAAGACGAGCAATGCGTCACCTGGAGAAGAATCGAATTGTTATTTTCGGAGCTGGAATTGGCAACCCATATTTTACGACTGATTCTACGGCAAGTCTAAGGGCGATAGAAATAGAAGCTGAAGTAGTACTGAAAGGAACGCGAGTCGATGGAGTTTATGATTCAGACCCAGAGAAGAATCCAGACGCTGCCAGGTATGATACACTTTCATTTCAGGAAGCCTACGAAAAAAACTTAAACATCATGGACATGACTGCCTTTACGTTGTGTCAAGAAAACAATTTGCCAATCATCGTGTTCGACATGAACAAGGAAGGGAACTTGGCTAAGTTAATTTCTGGAGAAAATGTTGGAACACTTATTAGCTAGCCAATAACATATTATCATGGAAGAAATTCAGATTTACCTAGAGACTGCCAAAGAAATGATGGATAGTGCCATTTCTCATACTCAAAGTGCATTCTCGAAAATCAGGGCAGGTAAGGCGTCGCCTTCAATGCTAGACGGAGTGGAGGTAGAGTACTACGGAACAATGACGCCTTTGAATCAGGTGGCAAGTGTCACAACGCCAGATGCACGTACAATCAGTATAAAACCTTGGGAAAAAGGCACCATTCCTGATATTGAAAAAGCTATCACCAATAGCGGACTTGGTTTCAATCCACAAAATGATGGAGAGCAAATTCGCATTAACATTCCGCCATTGACGGAAGAAAGAAGGCTTCAGCTAATGAAGCAAGTGAAAACTGAAGCTGAAGCTGGAAAAATCAGTGTCAGGAACTCCAGAAAGGAGACCAATGATTCTTTGAAGAAAATTGAAAGTGTTTCTGAGGATCTAATTAAGGATGCGGAAAGCGATGTTCAGAAACTTACCGACGAGTACACCGCTAAGATCGATGCCTTGATTGATGCTAAAGAGAAGGACATAATGACCGTCTAGCGGTAATAGCCTTCTTTTTCGATTTTAGATGCAACTGCTTCGGGTACCAGGTACTTCACTGACTTTTTTTCTTTGATCAGCTTTCGAATTAACGTAGCGGAAATGTCTAATTCTGGTGCCTCTATTACTTCAACATTATTTGCAGATAGCAAATCCGTTTCAGGAGTATTTGGTCTTGGATAGACAATCAATCCAAACTGATCCATGATCTCCTCATGATTCTTCCACTTGGTAAAAGAGGCGAGATTGTCTCCTCCTATTATAAGTCTAAACTTCTTGTCAGGGTGCTTTTCTCTTAGTAATGCCAACGTATCGATGGTATAGCTTGGCTTGGGCATATTAAATTCGATATCCGACACTTTGAATTTGTAGTCTCCAGCAGTGGCAGCTGTTACCAAATCCAATCTGTCAAACTCATGAAGTAGGTTCTTATTTTTTTTGAATGGATTTTGCGGACTAACTACAAACCAGATTTCCTCTACAGAAGTAGTTTCTTTGACCAGGTTTGCAATGATCATGTGGCCCGTATGAATGGGATTGAATGAACCGAAAAACAACCCGATCTCTTTCATTTTAGGAATTTCGAAACAATACTTTTCGCCTGATCGACAGCCTGCTCTAGATTGTCATTGACTACCACGTCATCGAATTTGTCTTCTTCCTGCATTTCTGACCTAGCCTTTTCAATTCGTTGGTTCAACGTGAAATCAGACTCGGAATTTCTACCCTTCAATCGCTCTCTAAGCACAGACAGGTCCCGCACCTTGATAAAGATAGCAGCTGCTTGATCGCCAAGTTTTCTCTTAAGTCGCAATCCTCCTTTTACGTCAACATCAAAAATTACGCAATTACCTTTGGTCCAAATACGCTCAACTTCGCTCTTGAGCGTACCATAGAATGCATTTTCGTAGACCTCTTCCCATTCCAGCATTTCTTCGTTGCTGATTTTTTTAAGGAACTCTTCTGTTGAGTAAAAGAAATAGTCTTTCCCGTCCTTTTCATGATCTCTTGGTTCCCTGGTGGTAGCCGAAATAGAAAATTCTAAACAGTTAAATTCCTTCAGAAGGTGTCTTACGATAGTTGTTTTTCCAGCACCAGATGGTGCACAAAATATGATGGCCTTTCCCTCCATCACGCGAAGTTATAACGGACTTATGGAACTATCTTATTTCTTATGTCAATAGCCAATTCTCTCGGGACTTCCTTCTTTTGGAGTTTTCTCTTCAAAAGCTCACGAATCTGCTTTTCAACATTATAATGGCTAAAGCATACGATGCACTTGTCTATATGAGAAAAGAAGAATTCCTCCTGAGACTCGTCTGCTTCATCATCCAGCAATAGGTTGAGGATTCGCAGACACTTATCAAAATCGCTACAATTACAATCGGGGCACTCAGACATACTTGAAATGTTCCTTAGAGAGAATCATTTTTAATAAGTAAAAGTTCAAATATTGATTAATTGTAACCCATCGAGTAAGCATAAGAACCTAACTTCTCCCTAAGAATATTTCGAGCTCGATGCAGCCTTGATCTAACAGTTCCAATTGGAATATCTAGAATCTTAGCCATTTCTTCGTAGGTAAAGCCTTCCAGATCACATAGTATAATTACCGTTCTAAAATCTATTGCCAAAGAATTCAAAGCATTGCTGATTTCATCCCCGATCATGTCCTTGGTAGTTTCCATTCTCAGGTCCACGGTGGTATCCTTCGGAGTATCTTCAGAATTGTAATATTGCTCTACTTCCTGGTAATCAACTTTTGCAGGCTGCTTACTCTTCTTTCTGTAGTCATTGATAAAGCTATTTTTCAGAATTCTATAGAGCCATGCTTTTGCGTTCGTGCCTTCTTGAAATGAGTTGATAAAACGGAACGCCTTCATGTAGGTGTCTTGCACAAGATCTTTTGAATCATCTTCATCAAAAGTCAGTCTATAGGCAAAATTGTACATGGAGTCTACATGTGGCATAAACTCCGTGTCAAAGACATGCACCTTCTTACTCTCTGAATAAGTTGGTTTTGCGTTCAATTCTAATTCTTCTGTCATGGTTTCCATATTTGTATGTAGCTACATAAATGTACGACTGTTACTTAGAATAGTTCTAAATAATGATAACAATCCTACAAGATCTGGTCTAATACCAACACAGTTCTAGCTGAAATGTTTGCTTACTGACAATTAGAAAATTATGGCTGTGTTATGAACTGTTCGATGAGTCGATCCCTTTCAAAGGGTCTTCTGCCATTCCCATGCAGTCTTCATCATATCATCAAGATCTCGTTCAGCCTTCCAATTTAGGACGCTGTTTGCCTTTGACGTATCCGCATAGGTTTTTTCAATGTCCCCTGGTCTTCTATTCACAATCTTGTAATTCAATTGCTGACCAGATACCTTTTCGAATGAATTGATCACCTGCAACACTGTAGATCCAGAACCAGTGCCAACATTGAAAAAATCATAGCTCTCCTGCATTTGGTCACAATAGTTCAAGGCCTTTATGTGTGCCTTGGCAAGATCAACAACGTGTATGTAGTCCCTTACGCACGTGCCGTCCTGTGTTTCATAGTCTCCTCCATAGACTGACAAAGACTCTCGAATCCCAACGGCAGTCTGAGTGATATATGGTACCAAATTAGCTGGAACTCCCAATGGGAGTTCCCCAATAAGCGAAGTGTCATGTGCTCCTATCGGATTAAAATATCTCAGAGAAATCGCCTTTGTTCGTGTGTGTGCTTTTACAAAATCTGAAATAATTTCCTCACCAATCTGTTTGGTATTTCCATACGGTGACTCCGCTTGCTTTACTGGAGTATTTTCAGAAACCGGAAGTTGATCAGGCTCTCCATAAACGGTACATGACGAAGAAAAAACAAATTTGCTCACACCAAACTCTTGTGAAAGTTCAAGAAGGTTTATGAGAGAATTTAGATTATTTCGGTAATACAGCAGTGGCTGCTCCACGGACTCACCTACTGCCTTACTTGCCGCGAAGTGAATGATGGCATCTATATCAAAGGAGTTAAAAAGCTCTTTTGTTTTGGTAAGATTAGTAAGGTCAAGCTCGACAAAATCAGGAGTCTTCCCAGTGATTTTTGCTATACCATCAAGTACTTCAATCGAGGAGTTGGAAAGGTTGTCGGCAATCACAATTTCCTGGTTCAGCTGTAGAAGTTCTACGCATGTGTGTGATCCGATGAATCCAAGACCTCCGGTTACTAGTACTTTCCCCATAAAGACAAATTTATACTGAATGAATTTTGAATAGCTTCCTAAAACGAAAAGAAGGATCCCTCTTCAGGTATGAACCTTCAAAAGAATCCTTCTTGAGAATATTAGTATTAATTAATATCTGTAGTACTCTGGCTTGAACGGCCCTTCTACCTTCACT
>JBDWQX010000149.1:0-12468 GCA_039986395.1 Cyclobacteriaceae bacterium | reverse complement strand
TTGATGCACCTTCTTTTTACAGACTAAATTTTACTGGAAGACAGTATGTAACCCTTATTCTAAAAGGCGATGAGACCGAAGTTGAGGTTAATGCCGATGGTAATTCTCCCGGTGGCTTTTCAGAAGTATCTGGATCATATGATACGCAGTATATGCGAGATATGGATGGGTTGATGAGTGCCTTTCAGGTGGATGTGCAAGAGCTAAACCAACGGGCGATTCAGGCGAGATCCAATGGAGATGTGGAAACTTTTCAGGCTGTGAGTCTTGAATACCAAGACATGGCAAGATCGTACAATACGCAATTGAAAAACAAGATATGGGAGTCTGTACCATCGCTGGCTGCATTTTACGGAATCCAGCGATTGGATCCTGAGCAGTATTACTCGTTTTTTGATAGCGTCTCTGTGGCGTTAAGCAAAGAACTTCCAAATAATCCAGTTGTGATGAATTTGGCGCAAATGGTTAATACAAAACGTAGCTTGACTATAGGAGCTGAGGCTCCGGAAATTGCTTTAGAAAATCCAGAAGGGGAGGTGATCAGTCTCACTTCACTTAGAGGTAAATATGTACTGGTTGATTTTTGGGCGGCTTGGTGCCGGCCATGCCGGGCAGAAAATCCAAATATTGTCAGAGCTTACCAGAAATACCAAGGACAAAATTTTGAAATCTTGCAAGTTTCCCTGGACCGAACCAGGGCAGCATGGCTTGGTGCGATCGAACAAGATGGATTGCCTTGGCTGCATATCTCTGACTTGAAATATTGGAATAGTGTTGTAACCAAATCGTATCAGATAAATTCAATACCGGCTAGTTATTTAATTGATCCGGAAGGGAAGATCATTGGCAAGAATTTAAGAGGTCCGATGCTGGAAGCTAAACTGAAAGAAATTTTCGGGTAGGTTAGTTTTCGATCTGCTTTACAAATCCATTCGTACCCCGTAATCTCAATTCTGCATTTCTCTTTTTAGCTGGGCTTACCTCTGCGAACTTACCGACAAGGACTCTGTAAACAATTTTTTGTTTGACTACAACTTGCTTTATCCATCCATCTGGAAAGTCTTTTGCCCTTCTTGACGCACTTTCTCTGTCGCTGAAGGAAGCCACCTGAATGGCGTAGGTCGGACGTTTTAAATTATCAACATTAAGATCGTTCTTTGATCCATTCAGTAAGAATAATTCCACACGAGCAGTACCAGCTTCAAGCATCGACAGTTGATCTGCAGCTTTTTTTGATAAATCAATAATTCTGTCTTTGGAGTAAGGTCCACGATCGTTAATTCGCACCGTCACTGACTGTCCGTTGTCCAGATTTTCAACTCGTAGTTTGGTATCAAAGGGAAGCGTTCGGTGGGCTGCTGTTAGTGTATTGGTGTTGAATTTTTCCCCGTTAGCAGTTTTTTTCCCTTGAAAACCAGGCCCGTACCAACTCGCGATGCCTGTTTCAATACGTTGCCCTCTTACGTTCTTGCTACTGGTTGAAGTTTTGGTGGCTTTGCATGATGACAAAGCGAATAGCAGTATGACCACAGTTTGTAGTAGTATTTTAGAATGCGCTATGACCGAATGTGCCATGCTATGCTTTTACGAACTCCTGTAATGCGCTCCAGAGTTTACTTTTTTCCTCCTTAGAAGTTTGCAATTCAATCAACGGTTTTGAATACATGATCTCACCTACTTCCGTCGCTGTTTGTTGATAGTATGTATTCGCCTTGCCTGTGAAGATCACGGCTTTTTGAAAAGTGATTTGTTCATCCTCCCTTACTACTTTAAAGTTCGATTCATTCAAATTACATGCTCCGATGATCTTAGTGAGCAAATCCAGTTCTTCTTGATTATCGGTACTGTGAATAAAAGCAATTCGAATTGTCTGAATTGACTCGGTTTTTTCTGTTAAGGCACTTTGTGGGGACTCCGCAGGTCTCTTCTCTGATTGCTGATTATCTACTATTGACTGGCCACTCTCAGCTTGCAACTTGTCGCTCGTCCCTTGTGATTCAACCACATAGATCTCCTCATCAATCAGCAGATGTAAATGCTCATTTTCCATTCGGTAGATCGAATAGCGATTTCAGTTCAGTAGCATCATTCGGAGCCATTCTTTTAGCCAGAACTAGTCGTAACTGTCTTCTTCGAAGTGCTCCATCATATAGCTCCTTTTCTGCTTCCGTTTCTGGGATCAATTCTGGAACGTCGATGGGTTTGCCAGATTGATCAACTGCTACGAACGTGAAGAAAGCTTTATTGGTGTGTAGCTTTTTATCAGCAGGAATATCTTCTGCTACTACCTCGATGTACACTTCCATAGATGAGTTAAACGCCCGGGTCACGAAAGCAGTGAGCGTCACAGTGTTCCCAATTCTGATTGGTTCTGAGAATGAAATATTATCAACTGAAGCGGTGACAACAATGCGATTTGAGTGTTTCTGAGCAGCAATTGCTGAAACAATATCCATCCAGTGCATAAGCCTACCGCCCATCAAGTTAGTGAGTGTGTTCGTATCGTTGGGTAGGACCAACTCAGTCATTGTCACAAACGAGTCAGTACATTTTTTTGATTTCTTCATCTAGTTAGTTATCTCGATTATTGCATTTTGAGTAGACAAAGCTCCTGTGAAATTCTATTGTGACCACCCATTTTTGCCAAGCAAAGGTACAAAGCTGAAGTGGTTAAAATCTTTCTTTTCGACCTCCTGTTCTGATATTTTTCTTATTAGAACCATCGATTGTTTTTTACCATCGCCTACTGGAATAACCAAACGACCTCCAACTTTAAGCTGTTCAATCAAGGCATCAGGGACCGCTGGTGCTCCAGCTGTAACCATAATCCCATCGTAGGGAGCAAAACGAGCAAGTCCTTTTGATCCATCTCCGTGGTACATGTGCGGCTGGTATCCAAGTGAAGGAATGAAGCGAATCGCTTTCTGATAGAGCATCTTTTGATACTCAATAGTATAAACATCAGCACCTAGCTCCATTAGTACAGCGGCTTGATACCCAGAACCTGTACCAATCTCCAAAATTCGATGACCAGCCTCAATCTGCAGCAGTTCGGTTTGAAAGGCTACCGTGTAGGGCTGTGAGATTGTTTGACCTGCCGCGATAGGAAAGGCCTTGTCTTCGTAGGCATGTTGGTCAAATATTCGATCGAAAAAAAAATGACGCGGAATTTTTCCAATGGCTTCAATTACACGTTCGTCTCTGATGCCTTTCTCTTTGATCTCCGCAACAAGTTGTTTCCGTAGCCCTTTATGTTTGTAGGTATCTTCCAATTAACTTAGATTCGGTTTCAAAATTAAGCAGGTGTTTACAGGAATTGTTGAATCGGTTGGTAAAGTTGTGGAATTAAAAAAGACTGGCTCAAACCTAGATTTGCGCGTGAAGTCATCGATTACTCCTGAACTGCAAATTGATCAAAGTATTTCACATAATGGTGTTTGTTTAACTGTTACCGCCCTTGAGGGGGACACCTATTGGGTCACAGCCATTGACGAAACACTCAAAAAAACAAATCTAAAAACGTTGTCTGTGGATGGAGAAGTAAACCTTGAGCGTTGCATGAAAGCGGATGCCAGGTTTGATGGTCACATTGTGCAAGGCCACGTAGACACGGTCGCCACAGTCGAAAGTGTTGAGGAAAAAGATGGTAGTTGGGTTTTTCGCTTTCGCCTTTCAAAGGAGGGCTTGATCGTAGAGAAAGGAAGTATTTGTGTTAATGGGATCAGTCTTACCTGCTTTGATATAAATGAAAATATGTTTTCTGTAGCGATTATTCCATATACATTTGAACACACGAACTTTAATCAGCTAAAAGCCACTGATATTGTGAATATTGAATTCGACATTATTGGTAAGTATATTCACCAAATTCTAAACAAAAGAACATGATCCTTAATTGCATGGTTGTTGATGACGATGAATTGTCACGCTTGGTTATCAAGCAATTCATTGAAAAAACGGACTTTTTGACTCTTGCTCACGACATTGATAGTATGAAGGAGGCTTCAGAAATCTTACTGGGTGAGAGTGCGAATGAAGTTGATATCGTATTTCTTGATATTGAGATGCCGGAGATGTCTGGGATTGAGTTGATCAAGTCTTTGAATTACGCTTACAATGTTGTCGTTGTTTCTTCCAAGAAAGACTATGCTATAGAAGCGTTTGAAGGTGCTGTTGCCGATTATCTGGTTAAGCCCGTTGAGTACGATAGATTCATCAAGGCTGTCAATAAGGTCAAAGAGAGTCTTGAAAAAGAGAAACTCCTTGCGGAATCTGAGGATCATATCTACGTAAAAAGCGATGGTAGACTGTTCAGGTTAGCGTACAAAAATATCTTGTTTGTAGAGGCCTTAGCTGACTATGTGATCTTCAATACGCCTAACTCCAAGCACATTGTGCATCACACAATGAAAGGAATCGAGAAACGCCTACCTGAAAGTATATTTAGTAGGGTCCATCGAAGCTTCATTATAAACAGGAACATGATCCATAAGATTGAAGACTTACAAGTTCACATTGGAGAAAAAACTTTTGCAATTGGAGCTTCTTATCGGGAATCATTGATGGAGAAATTCAACTTATTGTAGGGCTATTTCCTACTTGCTGATCCAGTTTATTCCTTTCTTTAGCAGCGACTGAGTTCGTAGATGTTCCTCATCTGTAGGTTTGAAATCGTAGTGCCATTGCGCTCTGGGTGGCATGCTCACAAGTATTGATTCGGTGCGACCGTCTGTATCCAGGCCAAACTTTGTTCCTTTGTCGTGGACAAGATTGAATTCAACATATCTTCCTCTCCTGATCTCCTGCCACTCTCTATCAGTGTCTGCCCATACTTTGCTTCGTAGATCTTTTACCGCTGAGGTATAGATAGACACAAACGAACTACCCAGGTCTTTCACGAAATTCCAACGATCATCTTTGCTTATAGATTCCTCAGGACTCAATCGATCAAAGAAAATGCCGCCCACACCTCGTGTTTCATTTCTGTGAGGCAAGTAGAAATAGTCATCTGCCCAGATCTTAAACTTAGGATAATAATTTTCATGATGTGAATCACAAATTTTCTTTAACGAATCATGAAAGATCTGTGCCTTTTCCTCAATTATTATGTGAGGCGTCAAATCTATTCCGCCTCCAAACCACCAAACACCATTGTCCATTTCAAAGTACCGAACGTTCATATGGATGATCGGAACCCAGGGATTATTGGGGTGCAGGACAATGGAGACACCGGTAGCAAAGAAATCTGCTTCCTTTAGTTTAAGGGCATCCAAAATTTTGGTCGGAGTAGGACCATGGACAGCAGAAAAATTCACACCACCTTTTTCAATAAGGTCACCCTCCTTAAAGGTACGAGTTCGCCCGCCACCTCCATCAGCTCTTTTCCATTTGTCCTCAACAAAACTTGACTTACCATCCAGCTTCTCCAAACCATGGCAAATAGTGTCTTGCAGGCCTTGAAACCAGTCCGAAATGTCTTCTTTTTCTAGAGTATTCATTAGAAAGGATAACCTATACCGATATTAAATTCTGAATTTGGGCCGAAATTACTGAAGATTTTATCGCCGACAAATCGACCTCCTTTGGGCTGAGCTGGATCAAAGAGCTTAAGACCGAGATCTAATCGCATGATTAGAAATGAAAGATCAAACCTGAAACCAAGTCCAGTGCCTACTGCCATTTCGTTCATAAATTCATTGATTCTAAATTTCCCGTCGTCTCCTTCAGGATCAAGTTCAGGCTGTACAGATGAGCCTTTGATCAACCAAACATTGCCTGCATCGAGAAAGACAGCGGCTTCAAGAAATCCCACCAATTTGTGTCGCAATTCAAAACTAGATTCAATAATCAGATCGCCGGGCTGCTCTCGTGCAAAGTTTATGACCCTTCCATTGGACTCAGCAGTTCCTAAACTGTCCACTTGCCCAAAAGCACCTGGTCCAAGTCGTCTTGGTTTCCATGCTCGAAGGCTATTACTACCTCCACCGAAAAAATATTTTTCGTAAGGCAAAGAATTGTTACTACCGTATGCGTAGGCAAGGCCAATATTAAATCGATATGCAAGGTTCAGCCTTCTGCTTATCCTGTCAATTTTTCGTAAGTCAATGTTAGTTTTTACAAATCGGTAAATTTGGATATCGTCACCTACAGCCCTTTCACCTATGAAACCGTTCAGGTTGCCGCCTGCCTCAGTGAAGAACCTAACAAAACCACCATCTCTTCCTTGGGCGTAGTTGCCAAGGTTAAGATCTATCTGAAAGGATGTACTACTCACGAAAGCTGATCTGAAAGCATTGGCGTACGTGTTCCCTTGACTCTCCAACCCTGTAAGAAACTCTTCAAATGTGTCTTCATTATCTGATCGAATGAGGCTACCCTGCAACGGTGTCAGCGTATACTTTATTTTATCTCGAACCTGCCAGGAATATGAGAAGCTGGTTTGAATGGTACGTCTAACATATTCATCAATTCGCTGTTCGTAGGATAGGCCTACCGAAAAGCGGCTCTTTGCATTGTAACTACCCATTTGCTTTTTTAAGGAACTGCCAAGGGGAAACAGGAATTGCGGAAAGCTGAATGACAATTGACCTCCATACTGACGACTGGAATACTTTTCATCATCTTCACTAACATTTCTTATACCTTCTAGTTTGGCATTCACATCAATGCTAATAATTTCAAGTCCTTTGAAGGCATTTCTGTTTTTGAGATTTACTGTGAAGAATGGACCAGGTCTGGCTCCATTGGTTTGAGTAAAACCGAATTCATTTGAGGTTTGATACCGATCAAAAGGGGAGGTGAAAATGTTTGCTACAAACCGATTGCCAGTGGTGTCGTAGTTGATGTTTACGAATTTGAAATTATCCAAATAAGATAGTTGACGCTGCGTTTCTATGGTTAGGTTTCGACTATAAACATCTCCTTTTTCCAACGGAATTCTCCAATGTAAAATCTTCTTTGAATATCTATTTTTTCCAAAATTGAAGGTTACATCATCGTGAGTTTCTATACTTCTTTCAAAGGCTTGGGTGATACTTGCATCGGAGGTAAAGATTACAGAATCAAGTGTGAATACTTTGTGCTTAGGTCTCTTGGCGGGGTTCCCAATGGTCTCACGAACGTATAATTTTTGACCTTTTAATTTGACTGAGTCAATTTCAAAAGAAACAAACTGTTTGGAAAACTCGAAATAGCCATTGTTTACTGCCAAGTTGTAAATGTGATCTCGCTCTTGGCTTAGTGTCTGTTGATTATAGAATCCTTTTTTTAGAGGAGCCTGCTTTAGATTTTCTGAGACTATTCGTGCTAAGGCTGTGTCTGCGATTACATACTCGATGGAGTCCACACGATAACGCGAGCCTGGCTTGACTTTATACTCTACTGAGACTTTCCTTTTTCTTTGGTTAACGATTTTTTTATCGACGGTAACATCCGAATTGAAGAACCCTTTGGAGTTGAGATACAACTTTACTTTTTCCGCTGATTGCTGTGATTGATCTTCATGATACACAGCTAGTTCCTCACCCCATCTCATGAGTTGATTTCCCTCCTTTAACTTTCGATCCTTCTTGTCAAGCTTCTTGATCATCCGCTGACGTAATTTTCGCTGTTTTTCCTCTTTGCTGGCATTGGCGATTTTCCTCTCAAACTTTGCCTCTACATCATCTCGTTCTTGGATTGTCTTTTCTTCATTATACCCATCAAAAAACAGAAATCCATTTTTACCAAGCTGATATGTATGTGCCAAATGTGTGAAGGGAATTATCGTAATCCCCATAAGAGAAACCTTGGAATTTGGAGATTGTAACACTAAACCCTCTGCATCGTCCTTTCTTGCACCTGAAAGGCCATGAACTTCATATTTTACTAGAAGCTGTTCATCTGGTTTTAAATACTTTGAGCCCAAGCAAGACGAAAGAAATATGCTTGCGAATATGGATATTTGGCCTAGAGTAAAAAATCGCTTCAAAGTAGATGATTTCAAAAAACGAGTTAAAACTTATAAAATCGCTCAAAGTTAAGAAGTACAGGGTGCGTGAGAAACGCTTCTTGGTCGAAGGCGCAAAAAATGTGCTAGAGTTGATCAAATCTACTTATGTCACCGATCAAATACTGTGCACGCAGGAATTTTATGGAACAAATGAGGGCTACTTGAAAAACCTGGATACGCATATTGTGAGCGAAAAGGTACTTGAGGATACAGGTACTTTTAAAACCAATAGCACGTGCTTAGCGGTGGCAAGATCCAAGGAGCAGCCTATTGGAGATATCGACCTAACTAAGCAAATCTTTGTGCTGGATGGAGTGAGTGATCCGGGAAATCTTGGGACTATCATAAGAACGCTGGATTGGTTTGGATTTGGTCAACTTGTCTGCTCTTTGGACTCTGCTGAGTTCTACAATCCCAAGGTGATTAACAGTACAATGGGCTCCTTTGCAAAAGTCACCTTATGCTACACCGATTTAGCAAAATTTCTTAGCCAGTCCAACCTGTCGATATATGGTGCGGAAATGAATGGCTTGAATTTATTCGATTCTAAGATTGAAGACCCTTCAGTTATTGTCATGGGGAGCGAATCTCATGGACTCTCTGAGGATGTGAAAAGCATGCTGAATTTTTCTGTAAGTATCCCCAGATTTGGAGATGCTGAGTCCTTAAATGTAGCCACAGCTACTGGAATAATTGCGAGCTACCTGCGCATGCGCTGAAAGGTCTTCATTAGGTTTTTGGTCGAGTCGTCATGTTGCCCTTCTTTGTTATCCTTAACTTCGTTCAGGATTGGTTTCGCTAGCTGCTTTCCAAGTTCAACGCCCCATTGATCGAAGCTGAAGATATTCCAAATCACACCTTGCACGAAAATTTTATGTTCATAGAATGCAACCAGCTTTCCCATATTAAATGGAGTCAACTCATCAATCAGTATGGATGTTGTTGGTCGATTGCCCTCGAAGACTTTGAAGGGCACCACATCCTCGTTTTGGCTATCCGAATCTAGTTCTGATACCACCTGTTCTTTTGATTTTCCTGTTAGTAAAGCTTCTGGTTGTGCGAGGAAGTTTGCAAGCAATTTCTGATGATGATCAGAATGCTCGTGGGCAGGATTTGCTACCATGATGAAGTCGCATGGTACGATTTTAGTCCCTTGGTGGATCAGCTGATAGAAGGCATGTTGTCCGTTCGTTCCTGGCTCACCCCAAATAATTGGACCAGTTTCATAGCTCACTTTGTGTCCTAATCGATCCACAGATTTTCCATTGCTTTCCATATCTGCCTGCTGTAGATAAGAAGACAGAAACCGCAAACGATGATCGTAAGGTAAGATGGCGATAGAGCTATGTCCCATGAAATTATTGTACCAAATGCCAATCAAAGCAGCTAGAACTGGTATGTTTTTTTCAAAGGGAGTTGCCTTGAAATGCTGGTCCATTTCCTCCGCACCTAAAAGAAGTTGCTCAAAATTTGAAAAACCAATGGTGCATGCAGTTACTAGTCCAATACTGGACCAGAGGGAATACCTACCTCCAACCCAATCCCAGAATTCAAACATGTTTTTGGAATCAATTCCGAACGACTCAACAGCCTGTTTGTTTGTGCTTACGCCCACAAAATGCTTTGCAATGTCACTTTCTGAGCCTCCGTTTTTAAGAAACCAAGATTTTGCACTTTCGGCATTTGTCATCGTTTCCTGTGTGGTAAATGTCTTTGACGCGATAATGAAAAGCGTCGTTTCTGGGTTTAATCCAGCCAATTCTTCAACAAGCTGTTGAGCATCAACGTTGGAAACAAAGTGTGGTGTGAGTGATTTCCAGTAGGGTTGCAGTGAATGCGTCACCATTTTCGGACCTAGATCAGACCCGCCTATTCCGATGTTAACAACGTCAGTTATTTCTTTTCCAGAATGCCCTTTCCATTGCCCGCTGATCAAGTTGTCTGAGAATTCTTTTACCTTATTCAACTCTGCTCGAACTTGATTTGAAAAGGTTGATTTCTTCGAGAGTCTACGGAGTTCTGTATGAAGTACAGCTCTGTTTTCAGTTTGGTTTATTTCATCACCATTGAACATTGCAACTATTGCGTCTGATAGTTTGCACTCATTTGCTAACTTCAGAAGAGCTGTGAGCACTTCATCGGTGGTGCTATTCTTTGAAAAGTCAAAGTAGATCGAACCTTGATCGAAGGAGAATTTATTGACTCTATTAGCATCATTTTTCAGCAAATCCATAATCGATTTGCTTGGCTCTTTTGCTAAAGAGATCAGTTCTGACCAAGACTGAGTAGTCGTTGGGTCTATTTTTGGAAACATCGTTCCTAAGTTAGAAAATTAAAAGGGAGATGAGAAAATACCTTCTCTTACAAATAGGTAGTAGCTGTAAAGCAAAAAACCGACCAGATATATTGCTCCCTCTGCTCTGTCTAGCTTATACTTAGCGAAGGTGAACATGAAGATAAACAGCATGAAAGTGCCGAGCATCACTAGGTAAAGGTCAATATTGAGGGCTGGTGTGTACGTTAAAGGAGAGTGAACGATTGAGGTGACTCCCAGCACAAGAAGAAGGTTGAAAATGTTTGACCCTACAATGTTGCCAACTGCTAAATCAGATTTCTTATGAAACGCGGCAACGGCGGATGTAGCAAGCTCAGGAAGTGAAGTCCCTGCAGCAATGATAGTGAGCCCTATTAACTTATCACTCACCTCATAAAATTTGGCAATACTAGTAGCATTCTCCACGATCAAATTTCCACCAAAGACTAATCCTACAATTCCTAAAACCAACATAATCGTTGTTTTAAGATTGCTGTACATTTCGATATCCTCCGTTTCTGATTCAGGATTCCGCCTCAAGTTCATGAAGATGTAAATGATGAATAGCGAGAACATCACCAGCAGAATTACTCCATCTTTAGCGCTAAGTCCGCTTGAATCAGCACCAAAAAACATGGCGTCATTTACTAGGATAAAGAACACAAATGTTGCTAGGAGTGAATAAGGAACCTCTTTCCAGAGCGCATTTCTTTCAACTGTTAGCGGGTAGATGATGCTTGCAACTCCCAGGATAAGGAATGTATTGAAAATATTTGATCCAATAATGTTGCCGAAAACCACCTCATTTGCTCCGGAATTTCCGTCTTGTACTCCACCTGAAATAATGTTGACAACCAACTCTGGAGCGGAAGTGCCCATGGCAACAACGGTAAGACCAATTGCAATGTCAGACACATTGAACCTCTTAGCCAGCGAAGAGGCACCATTTACTAGGTAATCTGCTCCCTTTATCAAGAGGGCAAATCCAACGATTACGAGTACAAAATTAAGTGCGACGCTCAATCTCTATAAGGTTTAGGTGACCATGTCTTTCGAATATTAACGGTATACAATAAGATTCGAAAGACCTGCAAATTAACACTTTTGCTTGGTTTAATGCAATAAATAAAAATTGGATCATAAACCCAAGTCCGCCAGTAACTTATGCACTTTGTTTTTTAGAATTTTTAATTCAGAAAAGTAATCTGACCAGTCCGAACCAGATTTAACTGAGAAGTAGAATTTTATCTTAGGCTCTGTTCCTGAGGGTCTTACGCTGATCTTGCTTCCATCTTGTGTTATGTATTGAAGAACGTTCGACTTGGGAAGCATTAGTTTTTCCTCTGCACCGCTACCAATTTCCTTCCTTAGTCCTGCTTGGTAATCGACAATGGTCGTTACTTCGGAGTTCGCAAGAAATTTTGGAGGATTCTCTCTGAATTCATGCATCATGGTGCTTATTTCATCAGCACCCTGCATTCCCTTTCTTGTGATTGATTTTAGTTCTTCATGGTACAGCCCATGTTCTTTATAGATTTCGATAAGAACCTCAAAAAGTGATTTCCCTTGCTCCCGTGCCCAAGCTGTCATCTCTGCAATTATGACACAACTTGCCACTGCGTCTTTATCTCTCACTTTATCACCGATCAAGTATCCGTAGCTCTCCTCACCACCGCCAATGAAAGTCTTTTCTCCCTCAAATTTCGCAATTAAAGCTGCGATGTGCTTGAAACCAGTCAGTGTATCATAGCTATCTACACCGAAACTATCCGAGATGTCCTTTATCAATTCGGTGGTAACAATTGTTTTAACAATAAACTCGTTGCCCTTGAAACCACGCTCGCTCCATTTCTTAAGTAAATAGTAGACGAGCAAAACTCCAGTTTGATTTCCGTTCAAAAGCTGAAAATCGCCTTGTGTGTTTTTCACTGCGATCCCTACCCGATCTGCGTCAGGATCAGTGGCCATTACTAAATCTGCATCGACAGCCAGGGCTTGGTTCAATGCTATGGACATTGCTTCCTCTTCTTCTGGGTTTGGGTAGACTACAGTTGGGAAATTTCCATCAGGGGTGCTTTGCTCTTCTACGACCTGTACATTTTCAAAGCCCAATTCTCTTAGGACTCGTGGTATCAAGGTTATGCCCGTTCCGTGAATGGGCGAG
>JBDWQX010000148.1:0-11767 GCA_039986395.1 Cyclobacteriaceae bacterium | reverse complement strand
TACCCACTGGTAGATGGCCATTCTTGTGCCATACGCACCATCGTATCGTAAACAGCAGTATCTCCGTGAGGGTGATACTTACCAAGCACATCTCCTACAATCCTAGCACATTTTTTATAGGACTTGTTGTAGTTAACTCCAAGTTCATCCATCCCATACAGAATCCTTCTGTGCACAGGTTTTAGGCCGTCTCTTACGTCTGGAAGGGCTCTAGAAATGATTACGCTCATCGAATAATCGATGTATGCGCCTCGCATTTCTTCTTCAATATTTATTGGGATAATGTTCTGATCTGACGGTGGTAAATCCCCGATTTCTCCTTCTGACATCTATAGTTTTTGGTTACCTGAAAATCAGTCCGCAATTTAACGAAAAGTAAGGTGGAAAACGACTTTTTAATAGGGATTCAACTTCTTTTTATTCCGCCATTTGTATCGCCACAATCTGCGGTGATTTTCTCCTACTTTTGGGTTCTGACGTTTCCAAATGGGCTGACCTCGAACTTCCATCATCTGACCAGTTCTAGGGTTGGTATAGACGTGTTTTAGCTGCACATGATCACTCTTCATAGGTGAACGAGGTATGTCAGGAATATTGATGCTTATGCCCGCCTGAATAAAGAAACTTGGGTATCTATGACTGACGCTCGCTCCACCTGGGATGTCGATCGTGTATTTCTTGAAATCGAAGCTTGGACGAATGACTACACGGAAATACTCTGACCAGTTGTTCTCAATGCTTATTCCAAAATTTGTGTATGTGCCACGAGTGATAACAGAGCTATCGAACTGCTTGCCGGCATTGATCCTTCCTACCTGTAGTTCTGCAACAAAATCGTATCTCCAAAACTGGTAGAAACGATAACCTACAACGCCAAATAGTTTGGTATATCTCGTGGATCTAAAATTCGGCTGATAGGCCCTGACTTGATCCGCATAGGAAATGGGATTCAATTCTCTTACAAACTGCTTTTCGTACGAAAAACCGCCACCAATTCTAAAATCGGCAATGTTGAAGTGAATACTTAGTAGAATAGGTATTCCACTTGATGTGCCCTTGAAGCCGAAATCTGTGGTATCGGTATCAACCAGAAATTCGGCACCACCAAGTGCTGGGTTGTTGACTGGGTTCGCCAGGTAATCAAATGGAACATCAAATTCATTTTCCAGCGAAGTTTCAGTCCCAAGTTCAGGCCTGTTTAGCCAGTTTGTGTATCCAGTAAATGTGCTGCCTAAGACTTCCGTATTTGGTAAGATGTATTGATTCGTACGGTCTTGGAAGAAGTAGACTCCAGTCAACTTATGATCATAGGTATTTGCACTGTATCCCGTCGTAAGTGTAAAACTAAATTTGTTTAGAAAAACCTTTACGGGGTTTCGGTAGATATTGTATTTCTCGTAAATATCCTGGCCCATCAACGCCTGGCTAAAAACCAGCCCCAGAAATATGAATAGATATCGTGTTAATCGGTTGACCAAATTCAAACGCAAAAATAGGGATTAATCAAACCTTGTGACATCAAAAACCATTGGGGTGTACGGAGGCACTGTCTGAACATAGTCTGGAATGATGTCATCCTCAATTAGGTCGGCCGTTATTGATCTAGGAATAATGAGTGCGCTTTCCCTGTATCCCTGAGAAGAAGGAACAATAATCAGTGCTCGCTCATTTGGTGCCATGATGCTTAATCCGAACTCGAACCCTTGTATTAGCAACCTTGGCTCGGTGGATCCTAAGATGAACTGAAAATTGTTTTTCGAATCAAATGTGGTGTTGCTCAGGAAAGAAGCGGTATAACTAAGAATGACGGTTTCCCCATTAACAGCAAAGGGTCCAAATCCTTTCACTATTCGTTTATAGGCAACTCCAGATGCAAAGCTTTGAACTGAGTTGAGTGGATTCGCAATGGTGTCATTGAGGTTCTCACTAGTGATGTAATTGGTGATATCAGCAGTCTCCTGAGCGTAAACTGATACTTCGTTTTGCACCCTCGCAATCTCTACTTCCAGCAAACTAATCATGTTTGGAGCTATAGCTCCAGAAGTAAGATCTTGGTACCCAAGGGCAGGCGGAATAATAATATTGAATGTTTCACCTTCTCTCATGAAAGCCAATCCAAGATCTAGTCCAACAGGGTAAACTGCCGAAACACCCTGCTTTAGCACCAAAGAGTCCCCATCGCTGCGTAGGTGGCTTGCAATTACATTTCCACTTAGATCTCTCAATGTGTAGTAGATCGAAACAACGCTTCCAGCTGTAGCAGCAATTCCTGTAGGATTTTCAGTTGTGGCATAATAGTAAATACCACTTGCATCGGCAGTAGCAGAATCAACATTCATTGTATCAAGCCATGCGATAATCGTGGTATCTACATCTGTCAATGTAACGTCGTCCTTACTACACGCAATGACGATAACTAACAGGGCTCCTACACAGAATTTTTGCATCACCTTCCCAACGAAATATGGATCAAAAGATTACTTAAATGTCTGACAAAACATTTGAAAAACGACCAGATTATTGAGTCCAAGTTTATCCCCAATCAGCAGCATACTCTGATATTCGGACTTTCCTATCCGATGATCTTTATTGATTATATCTTCTTCATTTTCCAGAAAAAAACTGGCAATGAAACGAATTAGAATATGCGGTGCGTTGAGCACCTCCTTTTTGTATCCTTGATAATCTACATCACCAGTCGTGTCAATCTTTCTCTGACTTACATTTCCTAGATCACACGCTGTATTGATCGCTGTTTGCAAGACGCCAAAAAACTTGTCAGACCAGTTAAAATAGTTTTTGATAAGGAATTTCATGGCATAGACCACGGGATCCTTTTTCATGAAATAGCCACCCTTGGATAGTTTCCTTGCTTTTTTGTTAAGCGCAATTTCCTCAAAGAGGCTAATCGTTCCGTCTGCGAGGGCAATTCCGATCGTTGGTGCCATCATTATCAATGAAAAAAAATCATGATCATTGATTTCTAAATAAGGAGCTTCTGTTTTCAGAAAGTCCTTCTTCAACTCTTGGGCAGCCTCCAGTATCACTGGATTCTCGACCATGGTTTCGATTTCGTATTCGGTAAACATTAGTTGGCGCGATTGTGATTTGAGAGCTCAAAATACAACCTTTTGCGGAATTTGGGAAATAGGATTTAAAGAACAATCACTAAAAAGCTACTTCGCTCTCTAATGACTGATAGCTGTGAAATTGTGTCACTCCTTTCTTCCCAACAAAAGTGAACTTTTCCGAAGCTTCGCTTCTTGGTCCATCGGTGTAGATTTCTACAGAGTTGGTTCCTACTTTTAATGGAGCACGTGCATAATGAATGGAGTGAGGAAGTGTCTGCCAGTTTCTTGTATCCGCTTGCTCAGAGGCCATATTAAACACACCCACAAGAAATCCGAGCGTTTCATTTTCTTTTCTTACCTGTTTTTCAATAGCCTTTTTAAGTGCGACCCGTAACAACCCCTTTCCCAGCTCTGCCAACATTCGTTCATTCAATGTCTTAAAAGCAATGGCATTGATATCCTCACCCTTCTCCAGTGTGTAGTAGTTTCCGTTCACCTCAATATCGCCGTAGTTAAAATAAGGCTCACGCTCTACGTACTTTGGAAATGCTATTCTAACCCCACTCAAATCTGTGATGCTCACATTGTTATCATTGTTAGCTGAATTGTAAGTGAACGGAAAATTCAAACCCAGATTCTCGTTTTCAAAAAATAGTGCTCCGCCTCCCCCATCGATTGCAACAAATGATAAGGCCCATTGATCCTTAACTGGTGATAATCCATTGTGCCAGAAAAAAACTAATTCACCTCCATCGGAAGGTGTGTGCTCATACTTGTATCCAAACTTCTCTTCGTAGCGATCCAAATCTTCTGGAAAGCCCGCAAGCATAGCCGTCCGCATTAGATCATCTTTCAGTTGCTCTGGAGCATCCAGGCTAAACATTTCAGTATACTCTGCTTCGTAGATCTCAAGCGAATTCCTGTAAGCGATGAAGGCATTGTTGTAATCTCCGCTCGCATCGTAAATGATGCCCATTAGGTTGTGAATGAAGGCATCTTTTTGGTACTTATTTTTCCCTGTATACTTATCACCCAGTGCAAAAAGTCGATTATTGAGCCTTCTACATTCGATGAGTGCCTTGTCAAACTGACCCATCTTGAGGTAATTGAGAGATTTGTAATAAAGAAGCATCAGATGCTCGTGGTCTTCTCCCGGATATACAATCAAATTTGGATTGAGCAAATACGACCCAGCAAAATTCAGGTAGTTTTTGCGATAGTCTTCACCAAAAATATAGGCCTGTTCCAGCCAGTTGTTGCTCTCTTCATAATTACCTAGAAGATGCGAAACGACTCCTCTATTTGCATAGTAGAGGAACCGAGTCTTACTCCTCTCAATCTTCTTGTTTTGATCCAGCACTTTTTGCGCTGCTTGCAAATTCCCACCTTCGAAGTTCTTGTTGAATTCAGCATTGAACTCGTAGTAGGAAGAGCAACTTGGAAAAACAAGGAGTATACTAATATAGCGAAGGCAATTGCCCATATTTCTAAAGGTGTCTGGTGCTTAGCTCGCAGTTATATAGCTAACTGATTAATTCGTAACCAGTTCATTATTCAATTGCTCACTAACAACTTATAGCTGACAGCTAGGGCTAGTTCTTTATGAATTTTTTGATTTCCTTGTCGCCTAACCACACCTTTTCGTTGGTTTCAATATTGGTAAGTTCAAGGTTGACTTTGTAGCTAACTACTTTCTCTTTTTTATAAGAATCAGTAACTGCAGTAATCAGCCCAAACATCATGAAATCAGCACCCAATTCTTTTCCCCACTTGGCCTGCGTCTCTGGAGATGAGTACTCGCCTTGATCAGCTCGCTCTTCTCTAAGTTTCTCTCTAAACTCTGAGTTTGATACCACTCGAACAAATCCAGTATTAATAAACTGTCTTTCTATGTCTTTAATGAAAGTTTCGGCTTCTATGTGCTCGCTGCTTTTGTTCTGAACATACCCTACAATAATTGTAGGCTTTTTGTCTTCCTTAAGTCTGAATTCTGAATGCCACGGTCGGTTTGTAACATCTTGGATCATTTCTTCCGCTACCAATTTAGAATCGGTATCGTTCCATCTCCCGCTCAGATCAATTTGTTGATCGGGGCTTACTCTGGTGACTTGCCGGCTGCAGCCAACCGCTAAGACAGCAATTGATAGCAGGGTGGTTATTTTGATTGTGTTCATTGTCTAATATTTTGATTGGCAAAGTAAAAACAAATCCCATGCCTAAATCTAACATGGGATCAAAAAGCTTCTATCTTTTAAAAATAAATCTTGTAATAAATAGCCCATTATCATCGGTCTTTCCTGCATCGCTCTCAACACCGCTGGTAACGAAGGCCAATTCCCAGCCTTCTTCTGTCATTTGATTCAGCTTTGAGGAAATCAAGGCATCATTTGAAGCGATGTTTTGAAAATTAATTCCTGCAAGGCTATAGAAGTTGAGCAATTTGGACTCCTCAAATTTGTCAATCTTGGCGTCTCCTCTTTTGACATCTTTTTGATTACTCTTCTTACCATCGGTTCGCTCCGTGGTAAACATCTCAATGTCCAATTCTCCTTTGTTCTCGACAATCCGAGACCTTCCCAGTCCGCCAGGAACAATTGACTCGACAACTGTAATTACTTTAAACTCTTGCGCATATGATACAGTGCTTACGACTACCGCAAACAGCGTCATTAGTATGGATTTTTTCATGTGTTAATATTTATTATGTAATTAGTAAAGAGCAGATCGACACAACCCAAGGTCAGAAGTCTGCCGAAATTCGGAAGTTCAAAAACCTTGCCGATAATGAATTTGGGATTGCCAGCTGACTTCCTCTTATGTCCTGAATCCAAGAGTATGAAAGGGTATTATCAGCACCAAGGGCATTCAATACTTCAGCTCTTAACCATAAGATTTTCAGGTACTTATTCTTATTCAATTCAAGAGATTTTGAGAATCCAATATCTACCCGAAAGAACTCATCTCCAGAAAAAATATTTCTTGCATTTATTTCATTTGGGGGCCCAAGTGGATATCCCGAACCAAAGATTGAATTGACATATACACGTACCGAAGGATCGTTTGGCATATGATCCTCGAAGTAGAACGCAAGGTTTACTCTTTGATCACTAGGTCTTCGAATGTAGTTTTTGTTGTCTTGTTCTAAATCCTCTCTGGTATTCAAAATCCCAAGACTAAACCAGGATTGCGATCCACGTATAAACTCGCCGTTGAGCCGGAAGTCAAATCCGTATGCGAAGGCTTCTGCGCTATTTTCAGCAAAGTATCTGAGTCGTACGTTATCAATGTCATAAGGAATGACATTCTTCAATTTCTTGTAGTAGCCTTCTGATGTTAGCAGAAATGGTCTTCCCCACCAATTGAACAACCTCTCCACTCCTAGTATTAAATGCACAGATTGTTGTGCCTTGACGTCATTTCGGATATTTCCGTCCAAATCCCTGAACTCTCTATAAAAGGGAGTCTGACTGTATTTTCCTGCGGATATTCGAAAGGAGGTCTCTCGCTCCCAATTTGGTCTGTGACGATAGGTAAGTCTTGGGCTAAAAAGCGTCTCATCGGTAAAATCCATATGATTCACTCTAGCGCCTAGATTAAACGCATGCGTTGAATCTTTTGAAAATACGGTTGATTGAAGGTAACCAGTGTAGGTTTGAGTGGTTAGGTCTAGTTCATTAAACACACTTCGCAGCACATTGCTGTTAGGGTCGTTGGGATTAATGACGAACCCAGCAGAGTCCAAGTACGCGTATTCATTGAGTTCATCCTCAATCTGGTTCTGACTAAAACCTGCGCCCCACTCCAATAGGATCCAATCATTCAACAATAGCTCATTTCTCAGTTCAAGATTGACAATAGTAGCGTCCAGTTTATTCCGTCCGTAATTGAAATTGGTCCCTACTCCTCTTGTAATCACGCAATCATTAAAACTGTTGGAACCAGGGTTGTTATCCACGTCGCAAATACGATAGGCACCTTCAACATTGTAGAACTCTCGCTCTGTAGTACGAACTCCCGAAGCAATAAGCCGGCTTAGAAATTGGTTTGACCATTTATGAGAGAAATTGAATCCCGTTTGGTAGGTATCGTAATTGAGCAATTCTCGTCCCTCGAAAGCCGTCTGAATACGCAACGTTTCCGACACAGATCCAAAATCTGTAGTTTGAGACTCAGGAGTCGTCAAATATCTGTTTCTTCCGTATGAAAGAAGCCAGTTCAGCTTTGTTCTATTTACTTGTTGCCCTTTCTGAGAAAGGTCAAAGGTGAAGAAAGCCTGCGCATCGGAATAGGATGGTAAGTACTGACCTTTCGTCTCTAGTGTCCCGAGCAAGTAGCGAGTGTCGCTGTGTCGCGCTCCAAAGAGGTACTTGACTCGGTCTGATAACCGATTGCCAACGTAAACGGAGCCACCAAGAAGACCAAAATTTAAGCTTCCATGATAGGAATCTGGTTCCTTGTATAAGATGTTTAGCGATGAAGACAGTTTGTCTCCATATTTTGACTCCCAGCCACCTGCATAGAAGCGGATGTCTTTCACTAAGTCCGAGTTTACAAAACTTAGTCCCTCCTGGCGACCAGCAGTTGATAGAAATGGGCGATAAACTGGAATATCATTGACGTACACTAGGTTTTCGTCAAAATTTCCTCCCCGAACATTATAGCCAGAAGACAATTCATTATTTGCTGCAACACCTGGTAGCGTCACAAGCACCTTGCTGAAATCACCAGAGGCGGAGGGTAGATTTTGTGCAGCACGCGAATCAATTTCAGCTGCGGGATCGAGTGCATCTCTCTCCGGATCTCCCACAATTTCTACCTCATCTAGTCTGGTGTTCTTCCCAATCAATCGTACCGATAAGTTTTGGGTACGACCTGATTGAACATTGATTTGAACTTCCCTCGCTGTATACTGAATGTGTGAAAAGACCAGTGCATCTGGTCCGCTGGGCAAACCAATTTCAAATTGCCCCTCAATATTGGAGATGGTTCCAATTCTACTGTCAGATTTGAGAATAATATTAACACCTGGAATCGCTTCCCCATTCTCGTCTGATATCAATCCTTTTATTAATCCTGGCGATTGACCAAGAGTTGCGAAACATGCGATCAGGCTTAGGAATGCGAAGAAAGGCCTCAAAGGTTAGGCCGATTTAAGGTTGCTGATTGTTTGAGCTGGATCTTCCGACTTGAAAACGAAACTGCCGGCTACCAGCATATCAGCTCCAGCTTCAAAGAGCTCACCTGCGTTTTTGTCTGTAACTCCTCCGTCCACTTCGATCAGAATGTCTGCGTCTATGCTATCAATCATGGCTCTTACTTTCCGCACCTTTGAGAATGTACTTTCGATAAATTTTTGGCCTCCAAATCCCGGATTTACGGACATGAGCAGCACCAGGTCGATATATGGTAGTATCTCTTCTAGAAGGTCGACAGGAGTATGTGGATTAAGTACAACCCCCGCCTTGGCTCCTAATTCTCTTATTCTGCTAACTGTTCGATGTAGGTGATTATGTGCCTCGTAATGCACACTGATGATTTCTGCACCAGATTTAATACAATCTTCCAAGTATGGATCAGCATTTTGGATCATCAGGTGGAAATCCATGGGTTTCTTGGAATGCTTATGCATAGCTGCGCAAACAGGAAATCCGTAGGAAATATTCGGCACAAAAACTCCGTCCATGATGTCGATGTGAACGTAGTCGGCGTCACTATTATTTAGCATCTCAATGTCACGTTGAATGTTGGCGAAATCAGCGGATAAAACAGAAGGAGCAATTAATCTTTTCATTGGAAGTGTATCAGTTTAACAACCTTTTTCTCATCGGCATATTGCAAGGATAAGAAATATAGACCTTCTTGAATGTCCTTCAGTTCAAATGCTACGATTGCGCTGGCATCAGAAGTGGTTACTGTGTCCAGAAAAATTGATTTCCCTTCACTGTTGACAATTTCAACAGCCAATGGATGATTCAATTCTGTATCAATTTTCAGAAAAAGCTTCTCGCCCTGAAATGGATTTGGATACACCGTGATCTTCTCAGTTAGGATATCGGTTATGTTTAACACTTTGCCATCCACAGCATACGAGTAGAATGGAACCCCATGTCCGACGAGTGTGTCTGGCCTGTGGGCTTGGTGCGACGCAGCTTTCATTGCATTTATTACTTCAAGGTTAGTCCAGTCAGGATTCGCCTGCCAAATACCTGCTGCCAGGCCTGCAATTTGAGGTGAGGCGAAGCTGGTTCCATTTCCACTAGTAATACTTCCATTCCCACGGATAATAGCTGTTTTTAAGCCCAACGCGCTAACGTCAGGTTTAATTGTTCCGTCTGAAGCAGGTCCCAGAGAACTGAACGGCGTCCAGGTAAAGTCGGGATTTACGCTTCCTACTGTCAGAATGTCCTTTGCATCTGCTGGCGGAGTAATATATCTCCAAGCAGATGGTGGATTATCCCCGTTGTTTCCTGCACTAACGACGACTATCATTCCCTTTTCGGAGGCCATCTTGGCGGCCACAGAAACCACAGTCGTTTCTCCGTCCAAATCTTCATACTCATAGTTGTGCTCCGCTATGTCGAAGGTATTGTAGCCAAGGGACCCGTTGATAACGTCTGCTCCCAAGCTGTCCGCAAACTCGGCGCCTAGCAGCCAATTGTACTCCTCAACCCTGTCTTCACTTCCTACTTCTTCTGTGAGACAAAGAATAAAATTTGCGTTGTATGCTACACCAACGAAGTCTTCCTCATATTTTGCTGCAATGGTCGAAAAGACTGATGTGCCGTGGTCTCCCATCCGAAATACGTTGCCAGAGTTTTCAACAAAGTCTCTCTGAGCTAGAATCTTATTCTCGGTCCATAGGTGCTCAAAGGAGCTACTCTCGTCTACCCCAGTGAATCCATTATCTAACACAGCGATCACCATTCCCTCGCCTCGAATACCATCTTGATGCATAACATCTACTTGCAGCATGGCATTTTGCATTTCGGTAGATGAACTTACCGAAGACGGTTCATCGAAATTTGTTGGGGTTTCGAAAGCAATCTTGTCTGTCGAAAGTTTGGCTTTATTGGCTATCAAAGCAATGCTATCAACAAAGGCCAGGGCTTGAATGGACTGGATATCTGATTCATCCGTCTGGATCAATGCGCCATTGATCCATCTCGAAGTAAAGTAAACATCTATTCCCAAGACCTTCAGACTATCAACGTAAGCAGGGTTTACTGGCATGTCGGTAGAGTCTATTGCTATGCCCTGAGAAGCCCGTCGTTGTATCGCTCGTTCTGTCAGAAATTCATTTGGCATATCAAGAGAATACGGGTAGTTCTGGTCAGACTTATTCGCAAAAAAAACCATGTATCGATCTTGTGCAACGGATGCAAACGCACAAAAAATGGCAACCACAATTAATATAACCTTACTCATTGCCTGCTTCGATTAATGTTTGACTCAAGAATCTACCGGCCTCTATTTCTCCAATTTCGTTGCAATCTGCTGTACAAAACTGCAATGTGAGGTAGTTTTTTTGAACAAGCCCTACACCTCTGACGTACACTTCGCTCCTTTCATCTTGACTAACGATGTTCGGTTCGATGTCTTCAATAATCAATCGGATATGATTATCTATAGCTACAGAATCTGCGATCACTTCAGTGGCGGGTTGGTAATAGTAGGTAATCTCAGGCTTTGTATTGAGGCTATTTCCATTCCACTCCCTTCCAAGTTCGACGGGGAATGTTAGCTTCATGAAAGGTACACTGTTTTCGCTGATAGCGAGATAATTTGAAGTCAACGTAGCAGTCCAAACCGAGTCGCTCTTCCAATTCTGCGTTGAATTGGCTCTTAGATCTCGACGAATCAAATAGGTTGTCTGATCTAGGGAAACAAGTGAATCAAAAATGGTTTCTCTCAATTGGTACTTGGATGTGTCAAAGCCCGATAGTTTGTAGTTGATCTCTTCCACATCATATATCCTATACTGTCCAAGTTCAATTGGATAGTAATCATAGCCTAACGTTTCTGGTGTAACCTCTAGTTGCTGATTACAAGAAACCATTGATAGTGCGATAACAATCGGAATAACTACTCTCAATTCTTCGATGCTTGATGAAAACTTTGACTAATCCAGCCGCCTCCTATTACATCATCTCCTTCATAGAAGACAGCAGCTTGTCCAGGTGCTATGGCACTTACTCCATTTCCAAAGAATACCTTCATACTGTCGCCCACCTGCTCAATAACGGCAGGTGCACCGTCATCATTGTAGCGAACCTTGGTAATTGTGTCTTTTCTTTCACCTTCAATCGAGGTGTATTTCTGCATGTTCAATTGGTTTACATACATCCCATCCCTACTTAATTCATCAAAAGTTCCGAGAACGACTCGATTTATATCTTTCTGTATTTCAGTTACATACACCGGGTAACCTAAAGCAATTCCAAGGCCTTTTCGTTGACCCACGGTGTAGAATGGATAACCTTCATGGGTCCCCACTACCGATCCATCTTCCAGCACAAACTCTCCTCCGTTGACTTTCTCCTCCAGCCCTTCCACCCTTCTTCTTAGAAATCCACGATAGTCGTTGTCTGGAACAAAGCAGATTTCATAGGACTCAGACTTCTGAACCAGTTCATGAAATCCCCGATCAGTAGCCATATCTCTTATCTCAGATTTTTTCAAATCACCTAGCGGGAATT
>JBDWQX010000147.1:0-25599 GCA_039986395.1 Cyclobacteriaceae bacterium | reverse complement strand
CCCGAAAAGGCAATTTTCTGGAAGAAAAAAGAGTCCCTCATCGTTTCAGATCTGCATCTTGGCAAGGCAGGGCATTTTAGAAAACACGGAATACCAGTGTCTGGCAAAGTCCATTTTACCGACCTCAAAATCTTAGAATCTCTCCTTCATAGGCATAAACCTTCGGAGGTAATTCTATTGGGAGATCTCTTCCATAGTGCTAAGAATAACGAATGGAATGATTTCCTGAGATTTTTGGAAATTTTCGACATGGTGAAATTTATACTGGTTAAGGGGAACCATGATATCATGGAGGAGTACCCAACGAAATTGGAAGTGATAGACTCCCTCGATGCGCCTCCCTTCAATTTCACTCATCAAAAGGAACCTTCAGCCTTATATAATCTCTCCGGTCACATCCATCCTGGATTTCGAATCCGAGGCATAGCGAGAGAAGGGTTAACGTTGGCTTGCTTTTACTTCTCAGCAAATCATGGTGTTTTACCAGCATTTGGACAGTTCACTGGAATTAAGAAAATTAAACCTATTGAGGGGGACAAGATTTTTGGGATAGCCGACGATAATGTAATGGAGTTGATCTAAGAAATACCGTATTTTACAGAAAGAACCTCCCTTTTTTAGGAGATGGGGGTTACAAACTTTGTGTTAATCGTATTTAAAACTGGCTTAGTGTATGAAGGATAGTGAGATTCTCGAGCGAATTAGTCGCGGAGATGAACGTATTTTGGATCACCTGTACGAAAAATACTACAGGATGATGACCAAAGTCGTGCTATCAAATAGTGGAACGGAGGATGAGGCGAAAGACGTATACCAAGAAGCCTTGCTCGCATTTTGGCAAAAGGCCTCAAGCGGCAAATTGGTACTGACTTCAAAGATTAGCACATACTTATACAGTATTTGTTTAAATCAATGGAGAAAAGAACTTGATCGAAAAAGTCGTTTGAGTTCAGAGGAAGTAGACGGAGAGGAAATACAAGGACACGATGCAAAGGAGCGATTGAGAATTGTCAAGGAATGCATCGATGAGCTGGGAGATGTTTGCAAGGGAGTACTGACGTACTACTATTTTGATGGGCTGGGGATGCAGGATATTGCTGAGAAGATGAATTTTGCTAATACAGACACAGCTAAGACAAAGAAATATAAGTGTAAAAAGAAATTAGATAGTTTAATAAAAAGCAAGTATACCGCCGAAGACTTCTTTTAAATGCCGCAAAAAAATCAAATAGAAAGAATAGAAGAGTACCATTCAGGAAACATGTCTCCTGAAGAAACTGCTTCGTTCGAGAAGGAACTAAACTCTGACCCATCGCTGAAGGCCGAGAGTAACTTCCAATCCGATATCATTAATGGAATTAAAGAATATCGGAAGACCCAATTAAAAACTCGACTAAACGCAATCGATGTCAGCCCAGGCTGGATGGAGTTTGCTCAACAGTCAGCACTCGTTAAGTCCTTTGGGGGACTGGCCGTTGCTACGGCTATTGGCTCAGGAGTATATTTCCTGGCCGAGACTAAAGAGAATCCAACAATCAAACCTACTGGTGAGGTTGTTGCACATGCAGAAATGAATGTTCCTGCTGCTAAAGAAATTCAGTTTGAATTGACGCTTCCAGCACTTCCAGCAACAGATCTCGCCGATCGAGTGGAAGTGACAAGGAAAGTAGGCACTGAGGAAACTTCTGTTGATCAAGTGCAGCCTCAAACTTCTACAGTGGTAGAGAATTCACCAACGGAAGAGGCCAACACGCAAAAAAACAAAGAAGAGACATTCGCTCCTAGTTTCAGTGCTCCAGATGTTGCTGAAATCTCTGATAACAAAGAGATTGGCTCTGCAACTCTTGATGAAGTTCCTTCCATTGCTACTGCTACCGAGGGCGAATTAAAGCCAATTGAAGTTGAATCCAAGAACTCGAAAAGCAACAAAATCAAATACAAGTACTTCGATGGTAAGCTCTTTCTAAATGGTAATTTCAATGAGGAGCCATACGAAATACTGGAGATCAATAGTGCAAGTGGACGAAGAATTTACTTGCTTCACATGAAAAAGTACTACGAGGTAAAACTCAACGATAGACTGTCCGAGCTTCCTGAAGTGCGAGATATCAAATTGATTCAGGAACTTCGTCTAATCAAGGCTAACAAGTAATCTAAAGACTAGGATTCCTAATTTTTATCAAGGTGCATTTTGTCTAACTTTGCGACTTAATGCAGGAGAAGAAAGTTCGTAAAAAGCGCAAATTAGGCAGTTACCCATTTGCTAGCGTGGTGTTTAGCATCACCGTGGCTCTGCTGGTTCTAGGACTTTTTGGGTGGATGCTTCTTCATAGTTCCCGATTGGGAAACAAAATTCAGGAAAACATCGAGGTACAGGTTTATCTAAACAAGGATTTATCGCGGACGGATATCAACAAAATCTACAGTGCGGTTTCTAATAAACCATTCACGCTGGTCAAAGAGGAGCCACAAATAGAGCTGATAACAAAAGAACAAGCTGCCCAGCAATTCATCCAGGACACAGGCGAAGATTTTAAGAATTTCCTTGGAGACAATCCGCTGAGAGACTTGCTAGCTGTCAAAATCGCAGCGGAGTACCAGCCACTAGACAGCTTAACCAAGATTAAAGCAGAAATTGAGCGGATTAGCGGAGTATTTGAAGTCGACTATGAGGAGAGTCTGGTCGAAAGCATCAATACAAACCTGGCTCGGATAGGCCTGATCCTTGTTGGTGTAGCGATCTTCTCTCTTTTAGTAGTGATCATCCTCATCAACAATACAATAAAACTTGCACTGTTCTCTCAACGTTTCCTTATTCGCAGCATGCAATTAGTTGGTGCAACCAGCTCTTTTATTCGAAGACCGTTTCTGTACAGGTCTGTTTTTTATGGTTTTTTAGCTGGAATTTTGGCCTCAGGAGTATTGTATGGATTTTCCATGTATTTGAATACGATAATTGAAGGCTTGTCTGAACTCCAGGATACGAAGGGCTTTGTCGTACTATTTGGTTGCATGGTGATAATGGGAATTGTTGTTGGTTATTTTAGCTCATTGAGAGCTATTAGAAAGTATTTAAAAATGTCGTTAGACGAATTGTATTAATATGTCAGAGAAAAGAAAATTAGCCTTTAATAGGGCTAACTACATGATCATGATTGCAGGTGTGATCATTCTCACAATTGGCTTTATCATTATGACACTAGATACTGAGCCTTATGGCTTTGGTTTTCTTGGCCTAACACTGGGGCCAGTTACTGTAATGATTGGATTCCTTATACAGTTTGTTGCGATCATGTACAAACCAAAAACCAATCCTGATAAAGATCAATGACCTGGATTGAGGCGCTCATTTTGGGCATTGTTCAGGGATTAACAGAGTTCCTTCCGGTAAGCAGTAGCGGGCATTTGGAGATTGGTTCTGTCTTATTGAAGGCACAGAGCTCTGATAACTTGCTGTTTGCAGTAACAGTTCACCTAGCAACTGCGCTTGCCACTATTACTGTCTTTGCGAAGGACATAGTCACGCTTATCAGGGATGTATTCAAGTTTCAGTGGAACGAATCAACCCAGTTTGTAGTGAAGATTGGTATCTCTATGATTCCAGTTTTTCTCATTGGAATTTTCTGGAAGGACGAAATAGAAGCACTCTTTGTGGGTAACATCGCTCTGGTTGGAAGCATGTTGCTGATCACTGGCGGGTTACTGTTGTTTGCTCATTTTAAAAGAAACGGAAGCAAAGCAGTTGGATATGTATCTGCATTGTTGATTGGGTTGGCTCAGGCTTTTGCGGTTATTCCTGGAATTTCCCGATCTGGATCTACGATTGCTACTGGCTTGATTTTAGGGGTAGAAAGATCCAAAGCTGCCAGATTTTCATTTTTGATGGTTTTGATTCCTATTTTAGGAGCCAGCTTATTGGAAATCATGGACTATTTGGATGATCCCGCAATTCACTCAATTGAACCTTCCAGTCTCGTCATTGGATTTATAGCAGCCTATGCATCTGGTTTTTTTGCATGCAAATGGATGATTTCAATTGTGAAAAAGGGGAAACTCACTTTCTTTGCTGCCTATTGTTTTATTGTTGGCCTGATCGCAATTATTGCATCCTAAAATGGCAAACGAATACGAAGAAGGCAAAATTTTACTCATAAACAAGCCACAACACTGGACTTCGTTTGACGTGGTAAAGAAATTACGTTATACGATCGGTGTGAAGAAAATTGGCCATGCAGGTACGTTGGATCCACTGGCTACTGGATTGCTCATTATTGGTACTGGAAAATTCACTAAAAAGCTGAATGAACTTCAAGGTTTGGATAAAACCTACGAAGGGACTTTTGAGATTGGCAAGACAACTCCCTCATTTGACCTTGAAACGGAGTTTGATTCAACGACTGCTTTCTCGCATGTAAATGCAGAGGATTTAGCCAAGGCAAGAGAGGAGCTGACAGGCTCTATATCGCAAGTGCCGCCGGCACATTCAGCTGTAAAGGTAAATGGGGAGAGAGCCTATAAAAAGGCGAGAAAAAATGAGGCGGTAAAGCTTGAGCCTCGCAGTGTTGTTATAAAGGAATTTTCGATCAAAACGGATAAGCTCCCAGAGGTAGACTTTGTTATTAGCTGCTCTAAAGGAACCTACATTCGCAGTATGGCTCGGGATTTTGGAGAAAAGTTGGGAGTAGGTGCATACCTCAAAAAACTTGTAAGAACCAGAGTAGGAGACTACTCGCTTGATGATGCGTACGATTTGGATACTTTCATAAAGACCTTCAATGAAAGTAATTAACAACATTGAGGACTTCCCAAAGTCTGAACTTACAGTCGTTACTATTGGAACTTTTGATGGAGTTCATTTGGGTCATCAGGAAATCTTAAATCAGGTTGTCAGTGATGCTCGATCAATTGGTGGTAAAAGTGTCCTTATAACATTCTGGCCTCACCCGCGATTCATCTTAAAGAAGAATGCTTCAGATCTAAAATTGCTGAGCACCTTTGATGAAAAAACGGAACTGCTAGAATCTATCGGATTAGACTATTTGATTAAAATACCCTTTACTCCGAAGTTCTCCAATCTGTCAGCTGAAGAGTTTACGAAAACGATTTTGGTTGACAGCATTGGCACAAAGAAATTATATATTGGATATGATCATCGATTCGGCAATAACCGAGAAGGCGATATTCAGTTTCTTAAAGAACGAGGACGTGAGTTTGGATACGAAGTATTTGAGATACCAAGACAGGATATTGACGACATAGGCATAAGTTCTACAAAAATCAGGAGTGCACTGTCGGAAGGACAGATTCAATTGTCAAATTCACTGCTTGGAAGAAATTATGAGATCAGGGGAATCGTGGTGGAAGGGAAAAAAATAGGAAGAGAAATTGGTTTTCCAACAGCAAATCTGCAAGTAGCTGAAACCTACAAACTTTTGCCATGTGACGGATCTTATGCGATCATAGCTCATGTGAGCGGAAATCGTCATAATGGGATGCTTAATATTGGTTTCAAACCCACAATAGATGGAAATCAAAGGACTATTGAGGCACATCTTTTTAATTTTGATGAAAATATTTACGACAGGGAAATCAGAATTGAGTTTGTTCAGTCGTTAAGAAAAGAAAAGAAGTTTAATTCTCTTGAAGAGCTAAAGGAGCAATTGGCTAGGGACAGAGACAACGCAATCACTATTTTACAATGAAGATTTTTAAGCCATTTATTCTACTCTCTTGTATCGTTGCCACAGCTGCGGTTACCTCGTGTGATAAAAATGGCGACTTCCTGATTTTCTCTATTCAAAACGATATTGACCTTGGTGAAAAAGTTGCTGAGCAAATTGCTAGTGACACGTCTTTTGATATTCTCTCACCAGAGCAGTACCCAGTTTCGTATGACTATATTGAAAGCATGGTTGAAAATATTCTTGAGTCAGAGGATATTACGTACAAAGAGGAATTCAACTGGAGAATAAATATCATTAATGATCCTGCGGATGCTCCTATTCTAAATGCCTTTGCAACACCAGGAGGACAATTGTATGTGCACACAGGTCTCATCTATTTTTTAGATAAAGAAGATGATTTGGCTGGTGTGATCGGTCATGAAATTGCTCATTCAGATCAACGCCACGGCTCAAAGCAATTGCAACGACAGTATGGTATTTCTATACTGTTAAGTATCATTTCAGGTGGCGAAGCTTCAAATCTTGCTCAGATTGCAGGCCAAATAGCAGGAACAGGGGCCGTATTGGCATTTAGCCGTGATGCAGAGTCGGAGGCAGATGATTTTTCTGTACGATATCTTGCAACGACAAATTATGCGTGCAATGGAGCTGCAGCCTTTTTCAAAAAACTACTTGATAATGAAGCTGCACGACAGCCTGAATTTTTAAGTACACACCCTAGTCCTGAAAATCGAGTTGAAGACATCAATGCAAGAGCTGCGGACCTAAATTGTGATACCACGATTGATGAAAATTCCGCTCAGCGATACGTAAACTTCCGTAACTCCTTACCTTAACACATGAAAAAGTCAGAGATAAAGCTTGTAGTGGAATTAGACGACGATCAAATTCCAGAACGAATACTGTGGGATGCAGATGAGAAAGATTCAAAAGGTTTGTCAGAAACAAAGTCAATGAGCCTCTCTTTGTGGGATGATCAAACGAAGAATACGATGCGGATTGATCTATGGACTAAAGACATGCCAGTCGAAGAGATGAAGAGATTTTACATTGACTGTTTGGGAGGTCTAGGACAGAGTATTTTGAACTCAACGGGAGATGAGTATATGAATCAGGAGATCAACACGCTTTGTGATAAACTTGTGGAGCACATAAAAAGCGAGTCGTAGGCTAAAATCCCCTTTTAGCAAATTTAATCACCGCATTTATCGGAAAATCAGTAATATTATGCATGCATAATATTTTTCTAAGGAAAAGTCTGTTCAGCAGCTTCTTAGGATATTTAATATTATTATCTTGAAGATTACTAACAAACGTTAACCTTATGAATCGGAATTTTACTAGAATATTTTTTGGCCTGATCTTCTTTGTGATAGTTGGTTTTGCGCAGGCGCAAACAACCATTTCGGGAACGATTGTAGATGCGGATAGTGGAGAGCCTTTGATAGGCACTCAAGTACTTGTTAAAGGAACTGTCCTTGGTACCATTACAGATCTTGATGGAAAATTTTCATTGACAGTTCAAGCCAATCCACCACTGACCATTGTCATAGCTTATGTTGGCTATGAGAGACAGGAAATTGTAGTAAATGACGGAGCTACGCAGGTTCAAGTTGAGTTAGCTGAGACTGTATTAATGGGACAAGAAGTGGTCGTTTCTGCTTCCAGGGTGGAAGAAAATATCTTACGATCGCCTGTGAGTATTGAAAAAATGGATATTCTGGCAGTTCAAAATACGTCCGCAGATACCTACTACAAAGCAATCGCAAATTTGAAAGGAGTTGATGTTGCCTCATCAAGCATCAACTTTCAGATAATAAATGCCAGAGGTTTCGGTTCGACTGGTAATACTCGATTTGTACAACTTATTGATGGTATGGACACTCAGGCACCAGCCTTGAACTTCCCCATCGGAAACCTAAATGGACCGTCGGTTCTTGATGTTGAAAGCGTTGAATTGATTCCTGGAGCAAGTTCCGCACTTTATGGCCCAAATGCGTTCAACGGTATTCTTCTGGTAAATAGTAAAAACCCGTTTGAGTATCAAGGATTAAGTGCATATATGAAAACAGGGGTTAACCATGTTGGAAATGATGCTGATCAAGATCCTGCCTTGCTGAATACGTTTTCCTTAAGGTATGCGAAGGCTTACAACAACAAATTCGCATTTAAAGTCAACGGTACTTATTCGTATGCTGATGACTGGCAAGGCACCTCGGATTTTGATAGGAATGCAAGTAATAATCCATTTGCAAGTATTGGAGGGGAGAATCCTGGAGCAGATCGACTTCATTTCCACGGAGATGAAGCATCAATCAACTTAGCAATTTTTCCATTCAGCTCCACTTTCTTGGCTCTGGCAAGATCACGAAATTTTGGACCTGGTTCAAGTGCAGAGAATTATGCGCAGGCTGGAGATCTTCCAAACCATGTTGTGTCGGTGACACCTTGGGCTGAAAGAGACCTTATCGATTATGGTGCTAAAAATATCAAATTTAATACTGGCTTGTTCTACCGTCTTAACGATGATTTGGAGCTAAGTTATCTGTACAATGGAGGCTTTGGTACCAGCATATACACAGGTGCCCAGCGTTACTCATTATCAAATTTCAGTATCCAACAACACAGATTACAGTTAAGAGCTGACAATTTTTTCATTAGAGCCTATGGCACAATTGAGAATTCGGGAGATTCATATATTACTGAGTTTTTGGCTTTGAAAATGAATGATTTTCGAAGTGGGGGAGGAGTATCTTCTTGGCTTGCCACCTATGGTGTTAACTATCTGGAATACCTAAATAATCAGGGATTAGCACCTGGAGATATTCAAGCGTTGCCAGCTGACCAGCAATTGGCTATGCAGCAAGCTGCGCATGCATATGCACGAGGACTCAATGATAATACGTTCTTTGCACTTGATCCAGTAGAGCAGGCTGCACAGTTTCAGCAGGTAAAAAATGATGAGTTGGACGGTACAATCCCTTTTGGACCGAAATTCAGTGACAATACGAAAATGTATCAAGCAGATGCTCAGTATGATTTCAAAAATGAAATTGATTTCATGGATTTGCAGGCAGGTGCAAGTTTTAGAATATTTGATCTGCGATCAGATGGAACCATCTTTCCTGATCAGGATGGAGGAATACAAATCAATGAATTTGGAGGATATTTTCAGGCCGGTAAAAATGTAACAGATGATTTGAAACTTTCTGGTTCTGTTCGATTTGATAAAAACGAAAATTTTGATGGACAAGTAAATCCAAGAATCTCAGCCGTCTACACTGTACAAAACAATCATAACTTCCGAGCATCGTTTCAAACTGGATTTAGAAATCCAACAACTCAAGGTCAGTACATTGATCTAAACACGATCTCAACACGTTTGTTGGGAGGATTGCAGAGTAATTATGATAGGTACGATTTAGCTCGAACAAGCTCCATTGGAGCTCCGCTATCCTACACTGGTGGATCAGTACTTGCTTTTAGGAATAGTATTTTCGCAGGTACGGATCCGACAGTGGCTGCGGCAGAGTTGACTCCGTTTACAGCAGGTGAGATTAGTCCTGTTATTCCTGAGCAGGTGAAATCGCTAGAGTTTGGATACAAAAGTTTAATAGGCGATAAGTTGCTCGTTGATGCTGTTTACTATCACAATACGTACACGGACTTTATAACACAAGTGCAGTTTACCATAGCAAATGAATATACTGCAACAGATGCCCCGGATCCTTCTTTAGTTGGACAACCAAATTTGCTAACAATCCTAAATGGATCTGCATTAACGCTAGAAAGTGATGGATCTTTTACTGGAAATACAGCTCAGATCTATACTAATTTGGATAATGAAGTTACTACTCAGGGAGGAGCCTTAGGCCTTACCTATAGTCTTCCTAAGGGCTACTCAATTGGAGGTAATTACAGCTGGAATAAATTTATAGGAGGATTTACAAGTGACAATCTTGCAGACTTCAACACACCAGAACATAAGTTTAATATCAACTTTGGAAACAGGAAGGTTACCGATAAGATTGGCTTTAATGTCACGTACAGATGGCAGGAGGGCTTTAGATGGGAATCTTCGTTTGCAAGAGGTGACGTCCCTGCCTATAGTACACTCGACGCACAAATTTCTCTTAAATTGGATGAACTTCACTCTATCTTAAAATTGGGTGGTTCGAACATTTTTGGGGATCCTTATATTCAAAGTCTTGGAGGTCCAAACTTGGGTACAATCTACTATGTGTCCCTTACGTTTGATGAACTTATGAACTGAACTTGATTTATCAAAATCAAACCGCTGTCCTCAGGATAGCGGTTTTTTACTTTAACCACTATAAGTAGATGAAGAAAATATATTTTTTTTTGTTTGGTGCAACGCTTTTGTTCTCGTGCAGTGAGGACGATGGTCTTTCAGGAACGAGATTCGTTGATGACATCTTCGCAGATGTAGATCTAACTTTTGATATTAAGTATGGATCTAATGCTGCATTGGTCGGAGTAAGTCAAGACCTATACTTGGACGTCTATGAACCAATGGGTGACTCGGAGGTGAATCGACCCTTGATTGTAATGGCTCACGGAGGCTCTTTTGTGACAGGAACGAAGACGTCAATTAGAGATCTTTGCAAGGCATATGCTCGCAAAGGATATGTCGTTGCGAGTATAGGTTATCGTTTAATAAATGATCCTTCTGTTAACGACTCCATTGCCTTTAGTGAAGGAGTAGTTCTAACGATTGGAGATATGAAAGCTGCCATTAGGTATCTAAGAAATGATGCGCTTACAGAGAACAACTTCAACGTAAATCCAAATTTAATTTTCGCAGGCGGAGTCTCAGCTGGGGCAATCATTGCAAATCATATTGCTTATCTGGATGAAACAGACGCAGTTCCTGATTACTTGCAAGATCATATTGATACCCATGGTGGACTCGAAGGGAATACGAATGATATTGATGTTTCATCTGAGGTCATCGGAGTCCTTAGTTTTTCAGGATCTTTATTTAGAGAAAACTGGATAACAAGTGAAGATCCTCCCATTTTTATGGTACATGAGGAGTTTGATCAGATTGTTCCTTGCAACTATGAGGCGAGCGATGTTTTTCCGTTTCCAATACTTGCGTATGGAGCTTGTGAGCTGAAACCTGCTTTTGAAGCAGCTAATGTATTGAATGAATTCATCTTCATTGAGGGTAGCACCAGTCATGTGGGTTACTTTCAAGAACTTGATGCTGACGCCCAGGATATAATTGATTCTTCTGCGACTTTTCTTAGCAGCATTTTAAACCAAGAGATATAAAGTAGAGGACTGGAATAAACTACTTGAAACAAAAAAGCCTGTCATCTGACAGGCTTTTTTGTTTATAGAATGTTTTGTGTTTATAGCGGAGAAAGTACTCCCGCGATTACATGAATTCTACCATTTGAAGAAGACACTGCATCTATAACAGCAACCTCTGCATCGAAATTGGTGTAGGTTCCTGTGTCCGCAAGATCTACATCTCCATTTGCATCAATATAGACACCTATACCATTGTCAGCTGGAATTGCTGTGGTATTGAAGAAGAAAGTAAGTTCTCCCTGTGCAGCAGTCGTGTAGACTGCTCCAGTGGTCAAATCATCAGATCCAAGCGTGTCGCTATCATCATCAGTTCCACCGCCTTGACCAGCAACTATGTGATTTCTTATGATTCCATCCCATTGTGCAGCAGTGAAACTGTCTACAGTTAAAGATGCTGCTGCGAATGTAGCATTGGTTGGAGCAAACACAGTTAAGTCTGTTCCGGCAGTAAGCAGCGCTACAATTGTTGCAGTAGCATCTGTTGCGGTAGCATCAGCCTTTGCAATACCTGCTGCCAGTGTTGTGAAATCCGCTCCAAGCAGAATTGGCTGTGCCAATGTTCCCAAAGTGGCAACAATACTTGCTCCAATCGTAGGAGGAACCATTACAACATCAATGATATGTATAACTCCGTTTGTTGCCTGAATCGTTTCAACTACGGTTGCGTTTGCAGTAGCACCTGATACGATCACAGATCCAGCTCCTACAGTAAAGCTCTCACCCTGTAGCATAGCAAATGTTTCACCTTCTGTCAGGTCAGCTACCTCAATTAAGCTACTGGAAACATGAAACGATAGAACAGCCTCTGCAATAGTTGGAGAAACAGAACTAAAGCTTTCAAGTCCAAGTGTTCCCAAAAGTGTAGAAAGCGCTGCATCAGTTGGGGCAAACAGCGTGGAAGTACCAGTTTCGCTACTTAATGTGGTCTCAAGACTCGCGAAAGCAGATAATTCTGCTTCCAAGGAACCAAGGTTATCAGCACCACTTAGAATTTCCCAAATGGTCTCTGTAGCCGCTGGAGGACTATCATCTTCGCTACAACTTGTTAATACCGTTATCGAGGCAAGTGCTCCAAAAAGGAACAACGCCTTGAAATAGGTTGAAATAGTTTTCTTCATTTTGTATTGATTTAATTTTTCTAACATGTAAAGTTAGGATATAAATCAAAAAACCTAAGAATTGTTTAAAAATCAAGCGATTTTGGCAAAGAAATATTGTTTCAGAAGACTGAATTATCCCACGCTTCGGATTTCTCAAATGAGTATATAAATGTTAAAAAAGAAATTAAATTCGCAGCATGTCTCAAACTGAATTCGACAAGGAGCATCCCACTTTTAAACAACGACTGTATTTGATCATTTTTGGTACGGAAACCAGAATTGGTAAGATTTTCGATATCGTTTTGTTGTGGGCTATTGTGCTCAGTGTTTTAAGTGTAATGCTTGAGAGTGTAAAGGAACTCAATGACCGATTTGGAGATATTTTCTCCGTGTTGGAGTGGTCTTTTACCATTCTTTTCACCATAGAATATTCTCTACGAATTCTTATTTCTGAAAAACCCAAAAAATATGCATTTAGCTTTTTTGGAGTTGTTGATCTTCTTGCTTTGTTGCCAACCTATTTGACACTGATAGTGGCAGGAGGCAGCTATCTGATGGTTATCAGGACAATACGATTACTAAGAATAATGAGGATACTGAAGCTCTCTAGGTATCTCAGAGAAGCTTCCGTCTTGGGTGATGCGTTAAAAGCGAGTAGGCACAAAATTTTCGTTTTTATCGGATCAGTTTTCACTTTAGTGATGATTGTAGGTACGCTCATGTATATCGTAGAAAGTGGCGAGAATAGCACATTTACGAGTATTCCTCGAGGAATTTATTGGGCGATTGTGACGGTAACAACGGTAGGATATGGAGATATTTCTCCTCAAACCACTATGGGTCAAGGACTGGCCTCAATACTTATGCTGATGGGCTACGCCATAATAGCTGTTCCCACTGGAATAGTTACTTCAGAAATTGCTACTGCTGAGCGGGACAAAAAACTGTCAGAATCGAATGATAAGGGCTGTGATCTATGCGGAAATACTGTGCATGATCATGACGCTGAGTACTGCAAGAAGTGTGGAAATATGATCTAGACGTCAGACTTTCCTCTGAAAGTTCTGGCCACCATCCATATTATCAGCAATCCAAAAACTACAAGCAAAAGAATGTTAAGGAAGTTCGACAATGTGAGATTTTCGATCCATTCAGAAAGTAGGGTTGATTCTTCGTTCATTTGTTTGCTGTGAAATTTAAATATAGAACTTTTCCAAGACTAAACCGACAAAACTATACTCACGATCATTGATGACTTATCTATATTTGCGATCGCGAAAATGCACTCGTAGTTTTCCTGATATAGTTCGGGATTTCTGCAGGGTTTTCGGGGCGGAACGCCGCTGCGATCGAATCCTTCCGAGTGCAATGAGTTTATGCACTCGTAGTTCAACTGGATAGAATATCGGATTTCGGCTCCGAGGGTTGAGGGTTCGAATCCTTCCGAGTGCACATCTAGCCTCCTTTTAGGAGGCTTCTTTGTTTCCGTAGATTTCTGCGATTTTCTCCATGCATTTTTCACCGTCGATGGCTGCCGAAATGATGCCTCCAGCGTAACCTGCTCCTTCAGCGCATGGGAAGAGTCGCTTTACTTCGACATGTTCCAATGTTTCTGGGTCCCGGGGAATTCGAACAGGAGAAGATGTTCGGCTTTCGACTCCAATGATCTGAGCTTCATTGGTCAGAAATCCTTTTAGTTTTCTATCGAATTGTTTGAAGCCTGAAACAAGACGTTTGTGGATGAATTCAGGGAGGAAACTTCTCATGTCAATGGAAGCAAGGCCAGGCTGATAGGAAGTATCTAGTAGTGAATCGGAGAGCTGATCGTTAACGAAATCATTTAGTCGCTGTGCTGGAGCAGTTTGAGTTCGACCAGCTTCCTTCCAAGCCGAATGCTCTACTTCTTCTTGGAATTTCAAATGGGCAAGCTCTTCATGCTGAGCGTACGCTACGAGATCTTCTCTTTCAACAGCTACAACAATTCCAGAGTTTGCGAATTTTCCGTCCCTGCGGGAAGGACTCATTCCATTTACTACAATTTCTTCCTGACTAGTGGCAGAAGGTACTATGAAACCGCCAGGACACATGCAGAACGAAAACACCCCTCTTTCCACTTCGTTGACTATAGATTGTGCGACGAGTGAGTAGGAAGATGCGGGAAGGAATTCACCTCTGGTTTCGCAATGGTATCTCGCCTGATCAATTTGGTTTTGACTGTGCTCGACTCTAATACCCAAGGCAAAAGGTTTGGCCTCAATTTTTACCTTTTTGCTTTTACACAGATGAAAAATATCTCGTGCGGAATGCCCAGTCGCCAGGAGCACAGCTAACCCTTTGATCTCTTCTCCCTTTTGTAGTTGAACCCCTTTTATCTCTCCCTCGAGAAGAAAGTCGATTACTTTTGAATCAAATCTGATTTCCCCACCAGCTTGCTCGATGGTTTCTCTAATAGCAGCGATAATCTTAGGTAATTTGTTGGTGCCAATGTGTGGGTGGGCTTCAAAAAGGATTTCTGAACTCGCTCCATGCGCCACCAATACTTCGAATATCCTTCTTACGCTGCCTCGCTTTTTCGATCTGGTGTAGAGCTTCCCATCAGAGTACGTCCCAGCTCCTCCCTCACCAAAGCAGTAGTTGCTGTTGGGATTGACAATGTTTTCCTTGTTGATGGCTGCAAGGTCTCTTCTTCTTGAACGAACGTCCTTACCTCGTTCGAGGACAATTGGCTTGAGCCCAAGTTCTATTGCTTTGAGAGCAGCAAAGAGTCCAGCTGGACCGGCTCCCACGATGATTACAACGGGTACATTCGTCACATTGTGATCCTTTTTGAAATACTCCAAGAACTCCACGTCAATAGGAGTGTCTCTGGTCTCTACACGAAGATTGACTTTAATGGCTCGTTGACGGGCATCTATTGATCGTCGGACAATTTTAAAATGCTTGCCCGGAGATAGAAACCCTACTTGTGTTAAGTGCTCTTTTAAGTTGGCTTCATCGTAACCTATTTCGGGAGGTACAACCAGGTCGTGTTCGGGCATCCACAAAAGTATGAATTAAGCTAGGATGTCTCAAAGAAAAGGATTTGCCAGGATTGAGTTCTCAAAGAACCGGTCTTAACATATCTACTTGAGATATCGGTGCTATTAAAAATGATATTAAATAAAAAAAGCTTCCCTCCATTCGGAGAAAAGCTTGGATTTATAAATAGACTGAATTGTCAGCTCAATAGTACAAGTAGCACTACTACTGTTAACACGGAAAGGAAAAATCTAACGTAACTCATAATTCTAAGCGGTTTAATTATTTAGTACACTTAAATCTTGGATGCCCCTAATTTTTTCTTAAAAAAATTCAATTTAATTGGTGGTAGTTAGAGAGTAAATACGCTCTTCTTCATTGAAAATGCTCGAAATTCGATGATTTTGAAGATTTACGGACTCAATGTTCCAAGTTTGAACAAATCCATCAACGTCTACTAAAAGAAGCGTCTGATCTCGGTTCATGTTCCAGAAACCTACAAGGGCTGGAGGATCGTTGGGGTTACATTTAGTTGCCCCTTCGTTGACCTCATACTTCCCATTTGGGAAGTAGGTGATGAAATTATCTGTTAGACATGAATGAGGCTGTAAGGTTCCTAATTCAAGCTCAATGGACGAAATGCTGTAGGTTTTACCAAAAGCATCGTTTCCAGAGAGAAGAACAGATTTGTTGACTGGTTCGGGTGAATTTTCGATGCAAGCTGCGAAAATGAGCAGTAGTGGAAGAAATTTTAGTTTGGTCATATCTTCAAGGTTTGCTGTTATGGCAAACTTTTGAAGAATTACCCCTAAGTTTTGGGCTTATCAGCCTGCTAAAACTTCCTTTACTTTATCTGCAGCATCTTTCAAGACGATGGCTGACGTAACTTTCAAACCAGAATCTTCGATGATTTTTGCACCTTCTTCTGCATTGGTTCCCTGAAGTCTTACAATAATTGGAACGTTGATTTCTCCGATGTTTTTGTAAGCCTCTACCACACCGCTAGCAACACGATCACACCGCACGATGCCTCCAAAGATGTTGATGAGGATGGCTTTTACGTTTGGATCTTTCAGAATGATTCTAAATCCAGCTTCAACTGTTTGAGCGTTTGCCCCACCACCAACGTCAAGGAAGTTTGCGGGATCTCCGCCAGAGAGCTTGATAATATCCATTGTTGCCATGGCAAGACCTGCACCATTTACCATGCAGCCTACGTTTCCGTCGAGCTTTACGTAATTCAGTCCGGATTCTCCAGCTTCAACTTCCAAAGGATCTTCTTCCGAAAGATCTCTAAGTTCTGCGATTTTCTTTTGACGATACAAAGCGTTATCGTCGATATTCACTTTGGCATCAACAGCAAGAATCTTATTATCCGATGTTTTCAGAACAGGGTTGATTTCAAATTGCGAAGCGTCTGTTCCCTCGTACGCTGCGTACAGTGAAAAGATAAACTTGACCATTCCCTTAAACGCATCGCCCTCCAAGCCAAGTGCAAATGCAACTTTTCTAGCTTGAAACCCCTGCAATCCAACTCCTGGATCGATCCACTCTTTGATGATTTTTTCTGGTGTTTCTTCAGCGACTGTCTCAATATCCATTCCACCTTCGGTAGATGCCATGATGACGTTCTGACCAGTTCCTCTGTCCAGAAGGATCGAGAGGTAATATTCTTTTGGGTCTGATTCCCCTGGATAGTACACATCTTGAGCGACAAGTACTTTGCTCACTTTCTTCCCTTCTGGCCCCGTCTGGTGTGTCACCAAAGTTCCACCTAGAATGGCTTTCGATTTTGGCTCCACTTCGTCCAAACTTTTTGCAAGGACTACCCCATTTGAATCAGTTTCCTTTACTTTTCCTTTACCACGACCACCTGCATGAATTTGTGCCTTTATAACGTACCAGCTTGTGCCAGTTTCACGGTTGAGTTCTTTGGCAGCTTCTTTGGCTCGGTCAGGGGTGTCAGCTACGATTCCTTCTTGAATAGTAACTCCGTAAGATTTGAGAATTTCTTTCGCCTGATATTCGTGGATATTCATGATTCAGATATTTTTTGCGAAGCTAGCTTATCGGCTGTGTTTAACCAAGTGGTATTTGTTCTGATTGCATCATATTTGCGCTTATGCTCAAAGCGAGGCAGTTAAAAAAGAAATACAACAATCTGAAGGTTCTGCGAGGAATTGACCTGGAGATAAAGGAAAAGGAAGTGGTGTCGATCGTTGGTGCTTCGGGTGCTGGCAAGAGTACGCTACTTCATATCCTTGGCACGTTGGATTCTCCTGACTCAGGAGAAATAGAAATTAAGGGTACGAATCTTAATAGTCTAAACCAAAAGAAACTTGCAGCTTTTAGAAACGAAGAAATAGGATTCATTTTTCAGTTTCACAACCTGTTACCTGAATTCACTGCAATGGAGAATGTTTGTATTCCTGCATTTATAAAAGGGGATAGTGATGCGCAAAGGAAAGCTGCTGATTTGCTAGCAACGATGGGTTTGAGTGATCGAGCGGATCACAAGCCTTCGGAACTGTCGGGGGGGGAGCAACAGCGTGTCTCTGTGGCACGGGCGCTTGTCAATAAACCTAGTATTGTTTTTGCTGACGAACCAAGTGGAAATCTGGATTCACAAAGTGCGGAAGATCTGCATAAATTATTTTTCAATCTCAGGAATGAGTTGGGTCAAACGTTTGTTATTGTAACTCACAACATGGAATTGGCATCGATGGCTGACAGATCATTGGAGATAAAGGACGGAATCATAAATACTTCTAAATGAACCTAAGCCAAGGGGTTCGTTTTATGCTGCTGGCTTCATTCGTCTTCATTCTGATGAAGGTGTTTGTGAAGTATATTCCACACATTCCAGCGATTGAAATCATTCTTTTTCGAGCAATAATCTCACTTTGCATCAGCTTCTATTTCTTGAAAAGACAGAAAGTCAACGTATGGGGAAATAATAAACCGATTTTGATTGCAAGAGGTGTTTCTGGTGCGATTGCATTGATTTTATACTTTGGCTTACTTCAACAAATTCCCTTAGCAACTGCGTCCACGCTTAATTATCTAGCACCGATATTCACAGCGGTAATCGGAATTTTTCTAGTAGGTGAGAAAGTGAGAAGCATTCAGTGGATATTCTTTGGGCTCAGTTTTATTGGCATTTTGGTCATCCAAGGCTTTGATGCTAGAATTTCAACTGTTCACCTGATCACTGGAATAAGCGCATCTGTTTTTATGGGGCTTGCTTACAATTTTATTCGCAAATTGAAAACAGATGAACATCCGCTGGTCATTATATTTTATTTCCCGCTGGTTGTCCTTCCGATAGCGGCGATCTGGTCTTCCTTCGTATGGGTGCGGCCTGCGGGATGGGATTGGTTCTATCTGATTTTAGTTGGACTGTCGACGCAAGTTGCACAGTTCTTTATGACAAAGGCATATCAAAAGGAGGAGCTCAGTAAAATATCCATCCTTAGCTACATAAGTATAATTTACTCGTTGCTCTTCGGTTATTTTCTGTTTGACGAGACGTTCAATTTAGCAACGTATGTTGGAATGGGATTGGTGTTGCTGGGAGTTGTTTTGAATGTGGCATGGAAAACGAGGACGGAAATTGAGAATTGAGAATTGAGAATTGACCGTTATCTAGGAGGGAATTAGGTCGAAGCGAAGATATTTGCAAATTGGACTGGATAGAAGCGCCATTCTGGCAATTGATCAAAACGAACTCGGTTCTGGTGCCGATATGCAGGAATACAGCGGATAGCCCGCCTTACCGTCGGGCAGTCCAGAAGTACTTAGAGGTAGAATGGTGCATGATCTCTTCAAAAAAATATGCGAGTTGTTCTCATTTCAGTTAGAACCATTTTTATTTGCGAGTGAAAAAATAAGAAATTATGGGAAGAGCGTTTGAATATAGGCGGGCGGCAAAGGAGAAGCGTTGGGACAAGATGAGTAAGCTGTTTCCGAAGCTTGGAAAGGCGATAACTGTGGCAGCGCGGGATGGTGGCAGTGATCCGGAAATGAATGCCAAATTGCGGACGGCAATTCAGAATGCGAAGGCGGAGAATATGCCGAAGGATAACATTGAGAATGCCATCAAACGAGCGGATGGGAAGGATGTTGATCAGATTAGTGAGGTTACATATGAGGGAAAGGGGCCGCATGGCGTGTTGGTATTTGTGGAGTGTACGACGGACAATACAACACGAACGGTGGCTAATGTGAAGAATTATTTTACCAGATCTGGTGGCGGTTTTGCACCGTCAGGATCATTGGAATTTATGTTTTCGCGTAAGGCTGTATTTGAGTTTGAGAAGACTGAGGGGATGGATATCGAGGAGTTGGAGCTTTCGCTAATTGATGGGGGGCTCGAGGAAATTGAGGAGAATGACGGTAGCATTTACGCATATGCTGACTACACGCAGTTTGGCGAAATGTCTAAAATACTTGAGGACATGGGTGTCGATGTGAAAAAATCATCTTTGGAAAGAATTCCAACAACTCCTGTTGAATTCTCGGACGAGCAGCTGGAGGAGATAGAAAAATTGATCGATAAAATCGAGGACGACGAAGACGTTCAGGCGGTTTATACGAATGTCGCATGATTGCCTAAGCTACTTCGTACTATGGTCTTCGATTTGAACATCATTCGCTTTTCTTTACACTGACAAAAAAAAGGTCATCAATTTTTGATGACCTTCAATGTTATCTTTTTTTCTTTTACTATCAAGCGAGCTTGCTAATCAAATCCGCTGCTCTGTTTGAGTAACCTGCCTCGTTGTCGTACCAGCCAACAACTTTGACAAGTGTACCACTTGCTGAAGTCAGTTTTGAATCGAAAATGTTTGAATGTGGATTCCCAACGATATCAATCGAAACGATTGGATCTTCTGTATACTCCAGGATCCCTTTCATAGGCCCATCCGCAGCTGCTTTCATTGCTGCATTGATTTCGTCTTTCGTTGCTTCTTTGCTTAGCACGCAGGTAAGATCAGTGAGTGATCCGGTAGGAGTGGGAACTCGCATTGCTATACCATCCAATTTTCCGTTTAGGTGAGGAAGTACTAACCCAACTGCTTTAGCAGCACCTGTAGATGTTGGGATGATAGATACGGCGCCAGCTCGTGCTCTTCTAAGATCTTTGTGAGGGGCATCTTGAAGACTTTGATCTGAAGTATATGCGTGAACGGTTGTGATGTATCCTTTTTCTACTCCAAAATTATCGTCCAATACCTTGGCCATGGGGGCAAGACAGTTAGTTGTGCAAGAAGCGTTGGAAAGAATTGTCTCATTTCCAGTCAGAATGTCTTCATTTACACCAAGCACCACTGTTGGGATATCACCTTTGGCAGGTGCTGAGATAACGACTTTTTTCGCTCCAGCTTTGATGTGTTTACCAGCTCCTGTCTCATCAATAAAGAAGCCAGTAGATTCAAGAACTAGATCAACGCCTAGATCTCCCCATGGAAGATTTTCAGGATCTCTTTCTGCGTAGACTGGTATTGCGGTGCCGTTCACAATAATATTCTTGTCATCTGCCTCAACGGTACCAGGGAATCGACCGTGATTTGAATCATACTTGAGTAGGTGAGCTAGGGTGTGGGTATCTGTTAAGTCATTTATTGCAGCAACTTGAACGTTGCCTTTTTCAAGAAGAGCTCGGAAACTTAATCTTCCAATTCTTCCAAATCCATTAATTCCGACTTTTGTAGACATTCTAATTTGTGTTTAAAATTTTTGAGGACGCAAATGTATAACCACTTTTTGGAGTAATCAATTCCCACTAATGTTTAATATTCATCTGCTTCTTGATAATTTTTCGTGATTAGACTTTTGCAAAACAGAAGTGAAAATCTATATTTGCACTTCCAAAAAATACGGATCGCATTTGGATTGATTCTTTTGCGGTTTGATATTTGGTTTTTAGTAAAAAATGGTCCGTTCGTCTAGGGGTTAGGACGCCAGGTTTTCATCCTGGTAACAGGGGTTCGATTCCCCTACGGACTACAAATAATAACATAAAAACCTACTTAGAGTAATCTGGGTAGGTTTTTTGTTTTTGGGTCAAGTTATAGGTCAAGTGTTTTCGTGTATTTAGATGGTTTTTGATGTATTCTACAATTTCAAAATCCTATTACCTATACCCTTTAGCAAACCTTATGATGATCATTCTATTTCAAGAGCAATCTCTTAAGAGTAGTTTCGAGAGTCAAGTCTCACCAAGCGAGCTATTCCTAAAACAACTTCGCCATCTTCACCTCGGTACCCTTTTCCTTGTCATAAGAAGTCCATGCAAAATAGGTGGTACCATCAACAATGGTCATCTGAGGGAATCCACTGCCTCTTGAGTCACTTGTTTCTGACAATATCATTGGTTCAGTTGATGTCCCATCCGATTTTATGGTTTTGTATTTAATCGCGGGCGTGCCTTCATTGTCTAACCAGCTGACCACAGCAGTCTCTTCATCAAGTAGGATGATATCAACTCTTCCCAGCGGTTTGGTGTCATCTACTATGATTGGTTCCTTGAATGATCCGTCATCATCTGAAAAAGCTATATTGACTTTTGGGTTTCCTTCAGCAGCTGAGAACCAAGCGATTGCAATAGTGCTGCCACTTGAGGTCATTCTTGGACCATTCACAGGGCATCCTGCAATTTCCCAGTTATCAGTATTTACAGTTTGCGGTTCGCTCCACTTCTGATTCACCAGTTTGACAAATGAGATGTCTCGAATCTCTTCCTCTGATCGATCTCGATAAGCGATAACCGGACCGGATGCTGTCATTGCACCGCCTGTTTGACAACAATCGCAAACACGATTGTCTAGTTCTGCTTCTTCTGTTAGGTTACCTTGCATGTCTAGAGCGGCAGTCCGAATGGTCATAGCACCGCCACCAACGTGACCATCTTCTGATCCATGGTCGCCACCACCAGTATTTCTTCCGTCTAGCCAGGAGAGTAGGAATCTCCCATCATTTTTTGGCAGCATTGTTACGAACCCGTGCTCGGTTGGTGTACCGTCCTTATGTGGAATAATTGGGTCACTCCATTCGCCATCTGCTGGTTTGTAGACAATATTGACATCATACGAATAGGTTCCAGAGGTACTCTTTGCCAGAAAGTTGGATATCATGTTGCCATCTTTGTCCACCGCAAGCATGGGGTAATCTGCCCAATTGACGAACCAGTCATTTCCCTTTGCTATCAATTGAGGTTCAGACCAGCTGTCATCTTTCATGATCGAATACTTTAACTCTACCCAATTGGAATCTTTCTTTTCCACCCAAGAGAAATACAAGTTGCCATCCTCGCCAGTCACCAAGTAGGGGAGCGAAGCATTTTCACCTGCAGGTGACTCAATAAAAGATACACTTTCATTGGAAGTACTTTCATTTTCACGCTGAGGAGCCGAGCAGGCTGTCCAGATAATTGATAATATGAACGTAATTAATGTAGTTTTCATTTTAGGTATTTTTTAAGGTTTTTGATTAACTCTTCATCATTCCAATTTCTTGCGCCTACCAGGGTCTCAAGCAGCTCACCATCTTTTCCCACGATAAAAGTAGTAGGGAGCGAATACACTCCTAGCGATTCGATGCTATTGTTTATTCTGATAAATTCAAGGTCAAAAGAGCTGTTAGTTAGGAACCGATTGACGCGTTCGGGTTCTTCGTCTGAAGCTAGTAAGAGTACAAAGTCATCAGGCAATAGCTTCTGCATCTCAACAAGATCAGGCATTTCTCGAATACAGGGCGCACACCAGGTAGCCCAAAGATTAAGAATCAAGATTTTGTCAGGGGCTTGCTGTAGCTCTTCCCCTTGCAGATTGGCCAATTTTAGTTTGGATTTAAACGATCCTAATTCAGTATTTGCTTCCTCTTTTTCGGATGATGATGAGTCGTTCGTTTGCTGACAACTAAGTAGTAAACCAAAAAATATTGTGATGATTAGCTGTTTCACTTTACTGATTTACTAAGTCAAAAGAGACGGCTGTTTGATCCCACTTGAGAGTGATTTTCCCACTTTTGTCATCAGATTCCTGTACCTCAAATGTGAGAGATTCCACTACTTCATCTAACTGCTCAACAAGTGCCTGAATTCTAACAAGATCATTCGCTTCATTGTAATCATCAGCAAGATGCATGTCCCAATCTTTGTTTATGATGATAGTCCATTCGGTTTCTCCAGGGATAGTGAATAGTCCATATTTTCCTGATTCTATTTCAACACCATTAATGGTTACATCTTTACCAAAATTGATGTAAGTGGCCTTGTGCGCTCCAGTGGCCCAGACGGTTCCATATCCTACCAAACCTCCAAAGATCATCCTTCCTCTTTTGCTTGGAGAGCCATAATCAATATGTATGTGATTGTCTCCAACATTGGACATAGAGGCGGTGCGAGGGCTTAGTGATTTTTTTTCACTGTTTGATGCCTGCGAATGAGCAGCATGCTCATCTGTTTTTTCTTGCTCTTCTTCCTTCTTTTCTGGAGTAGAACAAGCCCAAAAAAAAGATAATGTAAGTAGTATAAATAGGTTTTTCATAGCGCTATATTTTTTCTTTAACGGACCCACATTTCAACATTTTGTCACCGAAATACGGATTGAAAATTTCCTGTGAATCGCTGAGCCAGCTTGCACCAGTATTATTGAAGGCCATTGGACAATATTGAACATAGATTGTGCCGTCTGACTCTCCAGATTTTACGTGTTCGATCAGCCCATCAGTGATCACCTTAAAAGCTGTTCGTTGTGCTTCAACATCGGTGCTGACCGCAATAGACCTAGCAGCATCAATAATCGATTCATTGCTCACTTCTTTTTGAAATGAAGCTGCAAATTCTTGTGCTGCTTTTGATGCTTCTGTGGCATTTGTTTTTACAAGTGCGTCCTTCAATGCTAGGTAGTCCGTGAAGAAATTGCTTTGCTCTTGAACCACTTCTGATTTATTGTTTTCAGGAGAATCTTGCTTATTAGAACCAGATGAGCATGAAAGCACAATAGGGATTAGCAAAAGGGATAAAAGGTTCTTTTTCATATTATTGGATTTAAATTTTGTAGTCAATTAATTAAGTTCTTCTTCAATATTTCCACAGGTCAACATCACATCACCGAAATAGGGATTTAGCACTGAATCTGAGTTACTCAGCCAGAATGCACCTGTGTTATTAAATGCCATTGGACAATACTGTCGAAAGCCTCCGGTTTCAACTTCAAATTTCACGATGGTTTGATAAAGCTGATCGCTTAAAGGGGATAGCGCACTTCTTATCTTTTCAACATCTGCTTCCTTGGTGATGTACTCTGCTGAATGTTGCAGGACAGCCAGATCTTTCATCCACTCTATATGGGCTTCTCCTTTCACCTCGGTCATATCCACCTTGGCTATAGCATCCAATAGCGGCTTTGCGTTCTCTTTGGCTGTCTTTGCATCGGTTTCGATCAAGGCGTCTTTCAGCGGTAGGTAGGTGAGAAACACATTCTTGATTTGGTCTTTGAACACGGCTGAGGACTCAAATTTTTCCGTTGAAATATTTACCTCAGGGTGTTGAATTTTGGTCTCCACTTCACCTTCTTGCATTTGCATTCCGCCGTGGTTATGGCCTGTCATTGCAGCTCCGCCCTCAGGGGACATCATGCTTGGTTTGCCAGCCAATTGTGCTGCTGCATCTATACTGAACGTTCCATTGACCGCTATTTCATCACCGTCTGAAAGACCATCAATTACCGCATAAGAATCACCGTAAGCAGACCCCAGGGCAATTTCTCGCATTCTGAAAGAGACTCCCTGATCCGTAACAGACTTCACGTAGACAACAGAGCGTTTCCCCGTCCACATAACGGCCGATTTAGGAACTGTCAATTCAGAGGAAGCCGAAGCTTGTGTTTCGACAATACCATTGACAAACATTTCAGGTTTAAGCGTATTTCCTTCGTTGTCAAGTTCAACTCTAACCTTAGCCACTCTGGTATTTGGATTGATGATAGGGTCAATGTAGGTCACCTCTCCGGCAAATGGTTTACCAGGAATTGAAGCTACTGTGAAATCGGTCTGATTACCTACCCTGATCCATTGCAAGTCAGCTTCGTAGGCATCAAATAATACCCAAACCCTTGATAGGTTTGAAACGGTGTATAGTGAGGCACCCTGCTTGAGGTAATCGCCGCTATTGACCATTTTCTCCTTGACATAACCGGTACTTTCTGCAAGTATCGAAAAGGTTGTTATCGGTTCTTCTTGGGAAAGAATCTGTTCAATTTGAGACTCACTTAATTTCCAGTTTGCCAGCTTTCTCTTTGCTGCTTTGAATAATGCTGGTTGTGTGTCTTTGAGTTTCCGAGCCTCAAACAATTCTTGCTGTGCTGTCACAAGAGTGGGAGAGTAGACGGAGGCTATGACTTGTCCTTTTCTTACATAGTCGCCTGTGAAATTGACATTGAGGGATTCAATTC
>JBDWQX010000146.1:0-2144 GCA_039986395.1 Cyclobacteriaceae bacterium | reverse complement strand
GTCTTAGGAGCCCCAGGAGGAAAAGTGATACCGCTGCAAAATGAAAATATGCACTTAGTCGAAGTACTTGCCCTGGCTGAGGGTGTTGAATTAGGAGCAAAGGCACAGAATATTAAACTGATTCGAGGTGATAGGATCTACAAAGTGGACCTTAGCACAATTAGTGGAATGCAGGAATCAAATTTGCGGGTGGAGCCTGGAGATATCATTTATGTGGAACCGTGGCGAAGACCATGGCTTGAGACTTTGAAAGATGCGTCACCCGCGTTGAGTCTTGTCACAAGTGTTTTAACGTTAATATTTGTAATTCAGAGTTTTTGAGCAGCGAATTTCAACAAAACGGCAACTTCGAATCCGAAAAGGATTTTTTCGAGTCCTTCGACCTGGAACGTTTTTGGTATGTTCTGAAGCGAAGCAAATTCTGGATTATTGGGTTTATACTTCTTGTGGTGTCTACCTCGTACCTGTACGTTCGCTATACAAAACCTCTGTATAAGTCAGAGTCTGTAATCAAGCTTGAATTTCAAAGCGAAGCAAATGTCCTGGGCCTGGCGAACGCAGTTAATACGCAGGAGCAAAGCGAAATTTCGGGTGAAATCGAATTGATAAGATCCAAACTCTTTTTTTCGAGAGTGGTGGACGAGGCTGACCTTGATGTTTCATACCACCTCTACGGGCGCTACCTCACGGATGAGCGTTATAAGAACTCTCCATTTGTAGTCTCACATAAAATTCTGAATAGTAGCTACTATGACTTCCCGTTTGACGTCAGAATAATAGATGCAAATGAGTTTGAACTAATCTACTCGAAAGGTGACGTGGAAATGACGCAGAAATATAGATTTGACGAAGAGATAAAGACAGAGGACTTTAATTTTCTTATTGAGAAGACTGAGTTTTTCAGTGATGACCTAACGCGAGTTTTTTATTTCACGGTAAATAGTAGGGATGCATTAATTGACTATTTGCAGGAAAACGTCGAGGTAATCCCTGAGAATCTAAATGCAAAAACGATCAAGGTGTCTTTCACGGATCATAGCCGATTTAAGGCCAGAGACTTGGTTAATTTGATAGATACATTGTATCTCGACTATACGCGTGAGGTTAAAAATCAGGCGTTAGAGCAGAAAATTTCCTTTTTGGATCAACAAATTGATAAAACGGAAAGCAAACTGCAGGAATATGAAAACTACTTTGAGAAGTTCACCATTGACAATAGAACCACTGACCTCAATGACGACTTAAACAGGACGATCGATCAACTCGCTCGACTTGATTCCGCAAGATTGGATTTGAAGAAACGAATTAAAGATGTTGAGAGACTAAGCAATCAACTAAAAGCCAATCTTACTTTATCCCTGAATCCAATTTCTATTGGAGGACTTCCTGTCAGTCTTGAAGAGTCGCTTGAAGAGTACCTTGCATTGATTCAGGACAGGGAACTTAAACTTGGGTCTTACAACGAAACATCATACATCATTCAGCAGGTGGATTCTAAGTTGACCAAGGCAAGAATTAATTTGACGTCGCTTTTTAGCGGATATGGGAAAAGTTTGGATGATCGACTGACCTTGCTGGAAAGTCGTAGATCTGCACTTGAAGTTAACCTTTCATCATTGCCTTCAATGCGAACAGAATTTGGAAAAACGAACCGTGTCTACACGCTTGAAGAAGAATTTATGCTTTCCCTCCAGCAAAGTAAAATTGAGTTGGAAATTACCAGAGCGGGAACTGTTACTGACAATGTGATTCTGTCTTCAGCTTCACTTCCTGCAGTTCCAATAGAGCCACAAAAGTTCTTGATTATTGCTGCTGCTACAGTTATGGCGTTTGTCATCAGTATTGTTTTTCTTTTAGTTAAATACTTAGCTCACAACAAAGTTGCTGGAATTAAAGAGCTCGAAAAACTAGTAAATGTCCCAGTGCTAGGCTCTGTGCCTAAGTATAGCAGAAACGATTTGGATCACACCGCGTTGGTGGTGAAGAGTAATTCAAAATCCTCTTTGAGCGAAGCCCTACGAACCATGAGAACTAACATGGACTTCATCGATGCAAGAAATGGGTCGAAGCTGGTCAGTGTGACTTCTACTGTGCCAGGGGAGGGTAAAACGTTTGTGGCTGCAAATCTCGGTGCTATCATAGCG
>JBDWQX010000145.1:0-11238 GCA_039986395.1 Cyclobacteriaceae bacterium | reverse complement strand
ATGTAGTAGATCGCGTTGCCAGGGGAAGATTTTCGCAGTATTTCTTGGTTCTGAATAGAAAGACGATTTGGAAAATTATCCTTCTCTCTGTCGGTCGTTATGGTATTTTTTTCCTTCAGTTTGTCATTCTGATTTCTATTTTCAACCCAGAACTTGCGGTGTTTACCATCTTTTCGGGAATTGCCTGGATTTTTCTGGTAAGAAGTGTTCTTCCCTCGCTCTTTGGAGGTGTGGGTTTAAGAGAGGCGTCTGCACTCTTCTTTTTTCAAAATATAGTCACTGATTCCCTCAGCGTTGTTTTCCCAGTATTTGTACTTTGGATACTCAACACGGCTATTCCTTCCCTTATCGGTTCAGTTTTGCTATGGAAATTTAAAACACATAATTCGGAGGATTCACATAACATTGCCTGATGATTTTTCTGATCAGCATTTTTTCGGTGGCACATGTCGCTTTTTACTTGATCCTATCCTGGAAATGGTCAAGGATGAGACCTTTTGGAGATGGAGAAAGATCCTCATTTTCAATTATTATTCCTGTTCGAAACGAAGAAAAGAATATTGAAAAAATCCTTGATGACCTACAAAATCAAACCATAGACCAGAGCAAGTTTGAGGTGATCGTAGTTGATGATTTCTCTACCGATAGCACAAGGAAAATTTTAAAGAACCTCGAAGAATCAATTGATCTCAATCTCAAAATATTAAGCCTTAGTGATCCAGCAGTTCACGGTAAGAAGAATGCCCTAACAATGGGTATTAAGGAAGCTCGAAATGAGATCATTCTGACAACAGACGCGGACTGCCGACTAGGTGAACGATGGATTGAATCTTACAGCTATTCATTTACTCCTGAAGTCCAAATTGTTGCTGGTCCTGTGGCTTTGGAAGGAGATAGTCTTTTTTCAGACTTGCAGAGAACGGAGTTTGCAGGCCTTATTGGCTTTGGAGGAGTTACTCTTGAATCAAACAACCCGAGTATGTGTAGTGGTGCGAATCTTGCATTTAAGAAGAAAGCTTTTGAAGAGGTTGGTGGCTACCAAGGCAACATCGGAATTCCATCTGGGGACGATGAGTTTCTCCTATATGACATCATGATGAAATATCCGAAATCGGGACGTTTCTTGAAATCAGAGTTTGGAACAGTTAGAACCAAAACACAGCCGACATTCGGATCCTTTTGGAATCAAAGATCACGTTGGATAAGTAAATGGAAGTACAACAAAAACTGGAAACTCCGACTAATTGCGGTACTAATTTTCACTGATTATTTACTTTTTTTACTTGCTATTGTGGGCACGGTTTTTGGTTACTTCACTATCGTTTTTCTGGGGATAATTTTTATTATCAGATTAGCAGCCAACTATTCACTATTGAAACAGGTTAGTAATTTTTTACACCATTCTAATGTCCTTGGACCACTTCTTTTGCTCCAATTGTTTTATCCTGTTCATGTTTTGGTAATGGGCATTGGGTCCTTATTTAGTAAGTATACATGGAAAGGCAGAAGTTATGGATGAAGCTGAGTTTGACCTACTGGACGAGTTGTATTTTGTGACTTCATTCTCAGAATTGAGGGCAAATACGGAGATGTCCGAAACAAAAATCCAAAACACCTTGGTTTCTCTGGCATCCAAAGGCTGGATATGCGTGTATGAAAATTCAGAGGAAGAAGTAGCTGAATTTGATTTAATAAGTAACTTCAAGTCATATTTCTACCTTGCCTCTAAAAAAGGACTCCTAGCTCACAACAAGCAATGACTACCACCTTGGATTTAAAGGATTTACAACTCAATGCGCTTCTTGAAGTGACGCAGGCGATAAACAACAATCTGCCTGAAGAGGACCTTTTGAAGATCTACAAGTTCACGCTGCTTGCGGATCTAAAAATCCAGAAGTTAGCCCTGTTCACCGATCTGGAAGGTGACTGGACATGTCGAGTGCACTTTGGTACCGCGGAGTCGTGTGAAGGTGTTTCGTTGAACCCAGAGTTTTTGGATCTAAAGGAGGTTGAAAAAATAGAAACATCAGATCAGTTTGAGGGACAATTCCAGCAGGTTTTCCCAGTCTATCATAAAGAAAAACTTTTAGCGGTAGTGTTCATATCTACTGGAGAAGAGTCAGCAGTTGAAAATAGATTTTTGAATGCTTTAACGAACCTTATTCTAGTTGCCATTGAGAATAAGAAGTTTTCAAGGAAACAGCTTGAACAGGAGGCCTACGAACGTGAACTTGAGATTGCTAAGAAGGTTCAGAATTTCTTATTTCCCAAGCAGCTTCCTATGGCGGAAAGGTTGCAAATTGAGGCTTTCTACTTGCCGCACAAGGATGTTGGAGGAGACTACTACGACTACATACCAATAGACAAAAACAGATTTTTGATATGCATAGCAGATGTTTCGGGAAAGGGAGTCCCCGCTGCACTTTTGATGTCCAATTTCCAGGCATCTCTTCGAACATTGGTAAGGCATTCGCTCAATTTGGAAGAAGTTATTCATGAGCTAAACCTCACGACATATCGAAGTGGAAATGCAGAAAACTTCATCACCTTTTTTGCTGCTATTTATGATTACACCACCAAGGAGCTTGAATATATCAATTGCGGTCACAATGAAATCGTTTTAATAAACAATGATGAAATTGTTTTGCTAAATGAAGGAACGACGATTCTCGGTATGTTCGACCCACTTCCTTTTATCAAAACTGAAGTGATTCGAGATCTAACCGATTTTTTCATTTTCGCCTACACAGATGGACTCACGGAAACCTTCAGCGAAGAAGATGAAGCATTCGAATTTGAACGGCTTGAGGAGCTCATTAAAAATCAATTGGGCAATTTGCAGGGGTTACATAATAAAATTCTTGATGAACTTGTTGAGTTTAAGGGCTCACGCAAGTTCCACGATGATATTACTATGCTTTCGTGCAGAGTATTGAATGATGATTCAGCTTTATAAATCACCGAAAATTCTTAAAAACATTTACCCAGACCTAACCTGGGATACCAACTCCGAGGAGGAAATTTTTCTAACTTTTGATGATGGGCCACATCCAGAGATTACAACTTGGGTACTCGATCGACTTGAAGAACATGATGCCAAAGCGACTTTTTTCTGCGTAGGGGCCAACCTTGTGGCCTTTAGATCAACGGCGCTAGAAACCGCGAAGCGGGGGCATCTTTTAGCTAATCATAGTCAAAATCATGAAGATGGTAGACGGACGGAAAACGAAGACTATTACGAAAGCATCTCAACGTGTATGAATAAGATCGAGGATATTCAAGGGAGCAAAAGGAAGCTGTTTAGACCTCCTTTTGGCCAAATCAAAAGACAACAAGCCAAGCGACTTAGAAACGAATATAGAATTATCATGTGGAGTCATCTGGCTTGGGATTTCAAACCGAAATTGAAAATTTCAGAATCAATTGAAAATTTGAAGAAAGCAAAACCAGGCAGTATTGTAGTTTTTCATGACAATGAGAAATCATTCCATAATTTGAAGCAAATTTTACCTGAAATGCTTACATATTGGGCAGCTAAAAATTACAAATTCAACACACTCCTCAATGTTAATTGATACCCACGCCCACATTTTTCTTGAGGAATTCAAAGACGACGTTGATGAAGTAATCCAACGAGCCATAGATGCAGGGGTTGAAAAAATACTCCTCCCCAACATCGATGTAGACTCCATAGATGATATGTTGGATATTGAGGCTAAATACCCCAAAGTGTGCCACGCAATGATGGGCCTGCATCCTTGTTCTGTCAAACAAGATTTTGAAAAACAATTGCAGGTCGTAGAAGATTGGCTTTCTAAACGTACATTCATTGCAATTGGAGAAATTGGAACAGATTTATACTGGGACAAAACATTTTGGGAAGAGCAAAAGGTGGCATTTCATTTTCAATGCGAACTAGCCATCAAGTATGATGTCCCAGTAGCTATACATTGCCGAGATACGATTGATGAAACGATTGACTTGGTCGCAGAATTTGATAGTAAGAAGTTGAGTGGTGTATTTCATTGTTTCACTGGCTCAACTGAGCAGGGAAAGAGCATTACTGACCTTGGGTTTTACTTAGGCTTAGGAGGAGTTTCTACCTTCAAAAACGGAGGACTGGACAGAGTGATACCCGAATTGGATTCAAACAAATTGGTTCTTGAAACTGATAGCCCCTACCTATCGCCCGCTCCGGAGAGAGGTAAGCGAAATGAACCTTGCAAGGTGAGTTTAATTGCAGCAAGAGTTTCGGAATTCTTAAATCTTTCGATTGATGATGTTGCTTCTCTTACTACAAGAAATGCAAATGAATTATTTTTCCGTCCGTGAAATATGAAGTTGTTAACATCAATGAAGTTGGGGAAAGAAAAATCCTAATTATCTATACTGGGGGCACATTTGGTATGGTCCTCGATGATTCAGGTTCTCTAGCTCCTTTCAACTTTAGTCAGGTGGTTGATAGAATTCCTGAACTCCAGGCATTAAGCATAAAACTCTCGGCAATTTCTTTTTCGGTCCCTATTGATTCATCGAACATAATGATCGAAGATTGGGTAAATCTATGTAAAATAATAGAGGACAATTATGAAGATTATGACGGATTTGTGATTCTTCACGGCACAGATACAATGGCTTACACAGCTTCAATGTTGAGCTTCATGCTTCAGGGGTTAAACAAACCAGTTATTCTTACTGGGGCGCAGATGCCTATTGGATCAGTTCGATCAGATGCTCGAGAAAATCTCATTACAGCGCTTGAGATAGCTTCGGTGGAAGAAAAAGGACACCCTGTGGTTAGTGAGGTTTGCATATATTTCAATTTTATTCTACTGAGAGGCAACCGATCGCAAAAAATCAGAAGCAGTCAATTTGCGGCTTTTGAATCAGAGAATTATCCGTACCTGGCAGAAGCTGGTATATCAATCGATTTCAATCACGGAGCACTTTCCCCGTATCTGGAAAAATCCTCACTTAATATCATTTACGACCTTGATCCAAATGTTACGATATTGAAGATTTTTCCAGGAATCACAGAAGGTGCAGTTAGAGGTACGATTTTTGCCAGTAACCTAAAAGGCATGATTCTCGAGTCTTTCGGTTCTGGCAATACAATGAGTTCCGAATGGTTCTTAAACTGCCTTCGAGAGGGTATTGAGGCTGGTTTGATCATTTTAAATGTTAGTCAATGCCTGGGAGGGCAGGTGATGCAGGGAAGATACGAGACAAGCAAAAAACTCAATGAAATAGGGGTTTTAAGCGGCGGAGACATTACTACTGAGGCAGCAGTCGCAAAACTTATGTTACTACTTGGAAGCGAGAAGGATAGAAAAAAATTGAAGAGGAAACTGACCTTGCCACAAAATGGAGAAATGAATGTATGAAAAGGATCAAAAATTTGAATTACTACACGAGTATTAATTCAAAACTTGCATAAAGGTATTTTTCATCATTTATTTGTAGGCCGTCAAAATGGGCGGAGAATTTTTAGAGAGGTGGCCGAGCGGCTGAAGGCGCACGCTTGGAAAGCGTGTATACTCTTTACGGGGTATCGGGGGTTCGAATCCCTTCCTCTCTGCAGATGTTACTTGAAGTTGGCTGTGAAGGAGGTTATTTTGAGTTGGCTGTGAAGGAGGTTATTTTGAGATAGAATTTTTAAAAACTTAATATTTAACTTAAACCGAAGACTTAACTTATTAGACTGAATTATGAAAAAGTTATTGACACTATTAATGTTGGCAGGTGTATTTATTTTCACCGCATCTAATGTAAACGCACAAGATTCTGATTCCACTGAGGTAGCTGCTGATTCCGTAGCAGAAGATTCTTTCGCCGAAGAAGTTGCTGAAGAACCTGAAGAGGCGCAGGCAGAAGAAGTATATGTGGACGAAGAGGAAGCCTCGCCTGGATTCCATCAAGTTGTAAAACAACAATTCATTGATGGGGGGCCGACATTTATGGGAATCGTGCTAGCATGTTTAATTCTGGGACTAGCAATTGCTATAGAGCGAATCATTCACTTGAATATGGCATCTACTAACACAAACAAACTTTTAGCTGATGTTGAAGACGCACTAGGATCTGGAGGAGCTGAAGCGGCTAAAGAAGTTTGCAGAAATACAAGAGGCCCTGTGGCTTCCATCTTTACACAAGGCCTAATGAGAATGTCAGAAGGAATTGAAATGGTTGAAAAATCAATTATCGCTTACGGATCAGTGGAAATGGGAAGACTGGAAAGAGGAATGATTTGGATATCTCTTTTCATCTCACTTGCACCGATGCTTGGATTCATGGGAACAGTAATAGGTATGATCGACGCTTTTGATGCAATTGCTGAGGCAGGTGATGTATCTCCTGCACTAGTAGCAGACGGTATCAAAGTTGCACTTTTGACAACTGTTGGCGGTTTGATAGTTGCTGTAATTCTTCAACTTTTCTACAACTACCTTGTTTCTAAAGTAGATTCAATAGTAAACAGCATGGAAGATGCATCTATCTCATTAGTAGATCTTCTTGTGAAGCATAACTTATCTAAGTAATCCTTAAACAGAATTAATTATGATTGATGTAGGATTATTTTTATCATATATACTCATTGGAGTTTGCGCATTAGCCGCAATTGGAATGCCTCTTGTAAAGGCATTCGGCGACCCCCAGTCACTCAAGAAGATGGGGACAGGCGTAGGAGCTGTAGTCGTGGTTTTTATCATCGCATACGTACTTGCTGATGGGACTGCCTACGAAGAAGCATCTGCTGGCACTTCCAGAATGGTTGGTGCAGGATTGATTACGATGTACCTTCTTTCTTTCTTAGCGATCGGAGGAATTGTATTTACTGAAATTCAAAAAATGCTTGATTAATGGCTAGAAATAAAGATAGAGGTACCCCGGAGGTTAGTTCCGGCTCTATGGCAGACATTGCCTTTCTCTTGCTTATTTTCTTCTTGGTGACAACCACCATAGCGAATGACAAAGGGATTGCAATTCAGCTGCCTCCGAAACCGGATCCAAACGATCCGCCGCCTGAAGTAAAATTTCAGCAGCGAAACATTTTCAAGATTCTTGCTAATTCAAAGGATCAACTTCTAGTAGAAGATGAGCCGTACAGACAGCCAATTGGTGATCTAAAGGACATAGTTAAGGATTTCATCTTGAATTTCGGTAATCCAACTACGGATGGTGTGGATTTGTACAACACCCTTCCGTCATCGATGAAAGCTAAGGCAAAGCAGAATCCAGACTCGTCGGATGATCCAACCAAAGCGATTGTTTCGTTCAAGGCAAATAGAGGAACAAGCTATGAAGTATATATCGAAGTATTGGATGCAGTAAACGCAGCGTACAATGAAATATATGGAGAGCGTGTGGGTCTGACTGCTGAAGAGTGGCTTGCTATTGATTTGAAAGATGATACGCAGCGAAGGATCTACCAACAAGCAAGGTCTAAGATTCCTCGAGCCATATCAATTGCAGAACCTGATAAATAAAGAATAGTATGTCAAAGTTTAAGAAAAAATCTAAAGCGGGACAGGAAATTCCTACAGCAGCATTGCCGGATATCATTTTCATGTTGCTATTCTTTTTCATGGTTACAACTGTGATGAGAGACCAGGAGATTTTGGTAAAACAGTTACTGCCTAAGGCAGATCAGTTGACCAAGATTGAGAAAAAGTCTCTTGTAAGTCATATTTTCATTGGCGAACCAAAGAATACCGGTTTGTTCGGATCTGAACCAAAAATTCAGACCAACGACGTATTCGTAGAGCCTGCGGATATTGTGCAATTCGTGAATCAAGAGAAAGACAAATTGGATGAAAACCAAAGAGATCGTATCACGATGGCAATGAATGTCGATCAGGAAGTTAAGATGGGTATTGTATCAGATGTTGAGCAGAAGCTTCGGGATGCCAATGCATTGAAGATACTGTACAAGTCAATAAGAAAAGGAACTGTAGAAAACTAATTTACAGAATGTCAATAACACTAAGCCTGTTCAGCAATGGATAGGCTTTTTTACTTAGAGGCTACGCAGAAGCTTTTTTTGGATTTAGGTAAGGCTTCCAATCCTCACGATTCGCCCCGCTACCCATTTTCAAAAAAGATATGTAGGATGGCTTTATTGGAACCTTAAAAAGTTTAAATCCAATTTTATCTAATGAGAAGTCTCCTTTCTGAGCATTGCAACGTTGACAGGCTGTGACCAGGTTTGTCCATGACGACTTACCACCTTTGGATCTTGGTATTAGATGATCAAGGGTTAAATTTTTGTTCGTGCCGCAGTATTGACATTTATTTCCGTCTCTTTTGAAAATGTTGTGGCGAGTCAGTACCACTCCCTTGTAAGGAATATTTATGTATCGGTTGATCATAATCACCGACGGAAAAGGAAAGGATTGAGAAATCGATCTAAGACTTCGATTTTTAGCACTGGTCAACAGTTCTGCTTTGCCCATGAAAACGAGAAGAAAGGCTCTTTGAACAGAGCAAATTGTCAATGGCGAATAGTCTTGATTTAGCACTAAGACGGAATTCATCTGATTTTCAATTTTTGCAATTCACGGTCTTGATCCTTCTTCTTGATATTTTCACGCTTATCAAATAGCTTCTTTCCTTTGCCCAAGGCTATTTCGAGTTTAGCAAATCCTCTTTGATTAATAAATATTCTGGTGGGTACGATGGTTAGACCCTTTTCCTCAGTTTTGGTCTTCAATTTTTCAATTTCTTTTTTCTTTAGTAGCAGCTTTCTGTCCCTGGCCATTTCATGACTTTGAAAACTTGCCTGAGCATAGGGCGAAATGTTCATACCCTTTACAAATGCCTCTCCATCTTTCAGGAAACAATAAGCTTCTTGCACACTGGCTTTACCTTCCCGTATGGATTTGATTTCAGTTCCCTTCAAAATAATTCCAGCTTCAAATTTTTCAACAAGCTCATACTCGTAGCTTGCTTTTCTATTTTTTATTTGAATGTTCTGACTGAACCTACTCTTCTCCTTACTCATAAGGGTTAAAAATAGCTCTAAAATAGCATTCTAGGCATAGGGCTATCGGTTAAGAGGCCAAATTGCTGATTCTTGTAAAGGAAATGACCAGAAATTGCAATCATTCCTGCATTGTCGGTGCAATACTGAAAATCAGGTACGAAAATCTCCCAATTGTTCTTTTTGCCCTCCGAAGCTAGTCTTTCTCTGAGCTCACTATTGGCGGAGACACCTCCGGCAATGGAAATCTGATTTATCCCTTCCTGGTCGGCCGCCAATTTCAATTTTACAAGGAGCATGTCAATGAGCGTAGACTGGATACTTGCTGCCAGATTGTTAATGTTTTTTTCTACAAAACCAGAGTCCTTTTGTACTTCTTTTCGAAGAAAATAGAGGAAGGAAGTTTTTATCCCACTAAAGGAATAATCTAGTGCGGGGACCTCTGACTTAGCGAACTGAAAATAGTTAGGATCTCCTTGCTGTGCTAGTTTGTCAATCATCGGACCACCAGGGTACGGAAGCCCCAATAATTTAGCACACTTGTCGAACGCCTCGCCCACAGCGTCGTCCTTCGTTTGACCAAGAATAATCATGTCTGTCTCACTGTTGATTCTAAGGAGTTGCGTGTGACCTCCACTTACTGTGAGACAAATAAAGGGAAAGGAAGGTTTTGGGTCGTCTATAAAGTGAGCCAGGACGTGGGCCTTCATATGGTGAACTGGAATGGTAGGGATCTTAAGTGTGGCCGCCATTGATTTGGCAAAACTGGAGCCTACCAAAAGGGCACCTAGTAGTCCCGGTCCTCTCGTGTAAGCGATTCCATCAAGATTTTCTAGAGAAATTCCGGCATTTTCCAGGACGTGCTTCACTATTGGCACAATATTTCGCTGATGTTCTCTTGATGCTAGTTCGGGAACAACTCCTCCATACTGTTCGTGTATGACTTGGGTGGCAATGTCATTATTGATTACTTTGCCGTCGATGCATACTGATGCGGATGTCTCATCACATGAGGACTCTATGCCAAGTATTATCGCCACAATGTCAACGGTTTGAGTAGTAGAGATACCATATTGCGAATTAGCAAATTAGTTGGGAAAATAGTTGCAAGATTTATCTTCTATTTTTCAATAATAGTAATCGTCGCACTTCTATTGGCTCAAGTTAAGCCAGTCCAGACTTTTCTTACCAAAAAAATTCTCGTTGCACTTTCTGAGAGAACAATGCATGATGTTTCGATCAGTTCAGTAAAAATAGCATGGTTAGACAGGGCGGAATTAAATGATCTACTGATTCTGGATAGAGAATCAGATACGCTTGCCTATGCCAGTCGAATTTTGGTCAACTACAGATTGACGGATATTTTGAATTCGAAGTTTCTCAATGTGGAGGAGGTGATTGTAGACCAAATGCATTTGCAGCTAATCAAACGTGATTCATTGTCTTTACTTAACCTTTCTGAGCTGTTAAATGTGCTAAAAAAGCCAAATAAGAAAAACAAGCCTTTAAGTGTTGAGTCAGTTTCACTTGCAAACCTTGACTTCTCGGTAAACAATAACGCCAAAGAACCAATTGAAAATAGGCTTGATTTAGCTCATCTGGACATGTCCTTATCAGAGATGGAGTTTGCAAATTTCAGGTTGACTAACGACACCGTTATGGTTGATGTGATTCAACTCAGCGGCATAGAGTCAAGACATGGTCTGGAAATAAGGGAACTAAGTAGTAGACTAGAACTGAATAATCAATCATTAAGTCTGACAAATTTAAATCTACGTACAGCTTCAAGCCAGGTGTCAGATAGCATAAAGTTTTACTATGATGGGATCGCCAATCTGTCAGATTTCGTCGACAGTGTCTCATTCGGTCTTTACTTTTCTAATACGCGAATCTCAGCTGCTGATTTGAAGATTATGACGGGATTAGATGTTTTTAAGTCTTCCTTCAGAATTGATGGCACAATTTGGGGCAAGGTTCAGGACTTTAATATGGATCATTCCAGGATTGGCTTTGGAAGAGAATCATTTATAAGGGGTGGACTCAGCAGCTTTGGGCTGCCTAACCTAAAGAGTACTTTTATTCTTGCTGATATAACAGATTCACACATTGTCCCAGAAGACATCGAACCTTATGTGGGCCAAATATCTGAAAACATCGAACAATTAGGTAGGGTTGATTTTACCGGGAGCTTTGCTGGATTTTTGAATGACTTTGTTGCACGGGGTGATTTTGTGACTGAGAAGGGGTCTGTGCACTCT
>JBDWQX010000144.1:0-25352 GCA_039986395.1 Cyclobacteriaceae bacterium | reverse complement strand
GTTGTGACTCGTCTTTGGACGGATCAAAACTCACTTCTTCCAGGCATGATAGAAATAACCATGGTAGCAGAAAAATAGCCTTCCCGAAATTTGTTTTCTTCATAAACAATGTCTTTCAAGGCAGCCACTAGTAAAAGTGGCCAACGCTCAGTATTCAACTTTTTAAGATCTTCTCATGACCCGATTCAAGCTTATTGGCAAAGAAGTTCTGCTACATTGTTGAAAGTAGCTGGAGCCCATACACTTGTGCATAAGACCGGACATGGAATTGGCCCGACAATATTTACAGTTCCTTGCACTTCTGATCGATCAAAACAAATGATTTCCTCAGAACTGGAATACGCATGAAAATAACCAAGAGCGAGCGTGTTATTCGTTGTGTTTACAATATTCCCAACAATAGGTGCTAGTGGACGATCAAAAATACCACCATCACGTTGTAACTGATCATTTACGGACTGCCAGAATGAATAGCTGGTAGGGGACATTGAATTTACTTTGATAATTGCTATGTATTGAAGTTTGGAATCAAATGGAACAGAAATGGCTTGCGTTTTGTACGTATCGGAGCCCAAATTCACATTTGTTCCTATGATCGCCGCATTGTCTGAAATACTTTCCCTGAAAGACCAACAGATACTCGGACCAGCAGGCGATCCGAAAAAGCAATCACCGTATCCGATCTCTACCTCCGCCCAGGCTTGGTTTTCAACGATGTAAAACTGTTGCTCTGGTTGGTTTTCTATGGTAATGATTATGTCATGGCGAATATTTCTAGCGGTAGTTCCGTTTTGTTGCTCAATAAACTCTTCGATAAATACAGCTTCACCGCCTACTGTATTAACTTTCGGGGGAATCCTCTCCACAGAAGATTGGTATTCTTCTCCATTTTCAAGAGTTATAAACAATTGGTATGATTTGCCAATTTCTCCTTGCAGACTACCCGGCGCCAATTCATAGATACCTGGACTAACTTCTGCAAATTGCCACCTGGCACCATCAGGGTCTTCCACTTCCACAGCAGCATTTTGTCCCAAAGTATTTGAGCCTGCCCCCCTAAGATCTGAAAGTGTACTAAGCTTGACCGTGTATGTTTCCACTTGGTCATTGATGTAGCCTTCCACCACTAAAGTTGGCTGGTCAGATTCGAGATTTACGTCGATTTCCTGAAGGCAAGAAGTTAAGGCTATCAAGGGAAGTAAGAGCCAAAAACTAGTCTTCATATTTATTGTTGAGATTTACAATTTCTTCATGAGAAACGATTGATCCGTTTGTCAACTGGAAAACTGCACTGACTAGAACTTTGGTGCGATACGCGGGTAAATCAATACTGAAGTCGAAGCTTTCGCTAGTGGATTTCAATTGAGGGTTCCAGTACAGAACAGATGGGAAGAAAGGAGCTGATTCAATTTTTACCGGCTGAATAAGCCGAGACTTGGGTGCGAAACCTTCGATTTTAACTTTGTTCAAGTATGTGCCGTGCTCAAAATCATTTTTCGTGATAATGGAAATTATGCCGCCTAATGCATAATCTCCGTATCCTGCAAGCTTCGTAATCTCATTGAGAATTTCTATGTAGGCTATTTCATGTGGTGGTAACTCAAGAATTTCATTGTCTCTGGCTGGAATGCCATTGATGAGTAGCAAAGGAAGTTTTGATAGCGTTTTCTTTAACTCTGGAGAGAAGACTCTCAACCTTCTTTGCACCAAGAATGCATGAGGTACAATTTCTTTGAATACTTCTTTGGTTGTATTGAAAGCAACATAGTCGTCAATTTTGATGAGATGATCTGGACTTCTGAGTAAAGGTTTTGGCTCGGCAGGAGTCCAAACCGCTTTTTTCTCATCAATGGCATAGGTACTGCTAACCTTCTTTTGAAGCATCCTGACTCTAACGATTTCAGCCAGTTGAGCTGAGTCGATGTAAAATTTCTTTTCGCAATCCAGGAAGTTGTATCCCAAACCTTCCTTCGGAAGTTGAATGTGAACCTTTATTGATTTGGTGGTATCCTGATTAAGCGCCTGAATATATCCATCAAATGTTCCATTCACATCTAGGTTGAAGAACCCAAATCTACCGACTTCATTAGTCCTAGTATAGTTATAGACAAGCCTTTCTTGTGTATAGGAAAATATTACCGGACAATCTACAATTGGAATATTTTGCTCATTCGTAACTGTGCCTGTTACTTGGTACCCATATAACCAGCCCTGCAGATTTTGATCAGATACCATATGCCGCGTTTTCAAATTGCACGGAGGCTGGGAAAGAGGTTGTATCTCCGAGTCTAAGGAGAGTGGGTTTTGTCTCAAATCCTTAACAGAAACTGACACATTCTTGATTGCGGACTTCACCAACTCAGAGGGGGTAAACTTTAAAATTGCTTGGTCTTCAATTTCCGAAACCTGGAAGTTAATACCAGATTTAGCACTCCTGGGAAGTACTTGCTCTTTTATTGGTTGAACTTTCACTTGTGTCCAATCATCTTCATTTAGAAGAAGGAGATTAACAGTATGAGTAACCACGGCATTGTGATAATTCGACAACTGAAGTGTGTAATACCCGCTTGGGGTTCCTTCCGGAACCACTAGTTGAAAGAGTGTATTTTCTCTTGTTGCGAAAATGAGTTCTCTAGCAACGACAACTTCTTCCTCAGAGAAGATGCTTACATAGTAGGTGTGATCTAATAGACGTTCGTTGGCAAAGTAGGCTACTCCATCGATTGTGTCATTTTCGAAGAAAACCTGCTGACTTAGATGCAGATTTTGCGCATTTCCCAGTGTTGCGCAAGCCACAAATAGGCTAAAGAATACTTTTTTGCAGCGGCTCATTTAAATTTGAAGTTATAGGTGAAGGACGGGATAGCGTTTCCTAAAACCGAAAGCCTAAATGTTCTTGGCGTAGTATTATTTACTGCCTTGGTCACAACCGAGAACGGATTTTGTCGACCATAAATGTTATAGACAGAGAACGTGAAGCTGTTTGACCACCTCTTATTCTTTTTATTGCTTCCTTCCAACGTGAAGGAAAGATCAAAGCGGTGATTGTTGCCGATTCTGAAATTATTTCTTCTTTGAACGTTAAAAATTCGAACCCCGTTGACTGAGTACGATGAATTCGGAACGGTGACCGGTCTACCAGAGTTAAATACAAAATTGGAAGACATGGACCATAACCGTGAAAGTTGAAAATTGGCCGAAAAGTTAAAATTGTGAGGTCGGTCAAAGTCTGCAAGAAACTTCTGACCATTGTTGATTTGTTCCTCCTGAAATCTGTTTTGTGTTACGAACTCAGTTTTCGAATAGAAGTAACTCATCCATCCAGTTACTTTGCCACTAAGTTTCCTGACCAGAAACTCAATGCCTCTGGATTCGCCCGCGGCTGCTACAATATCTGCTTCTATGAAATCATTGAGGAGAATTTCAGCACCTGTTTTGGGTACGTTTATTTGAGAGAAATCTTTATAGTAGAGTTCGACTGATGTTTCCCATTTATTGTCAGCGAAGTTTTTGAACACACCAATTGAAAATTGATCGGAGATGGCTGGGGCTAGATTGTTACTCGTTGGCAGCCAAAGATCCGTTGGTAATGAAGCGGTTGAGTTTGAAAATAAATGTTCGTACTGGACTGCTCTTGCATAACTACCCTTGAGAGAGGCTGAATTAGTCAGACGCCAGTTCGCAGAGAGACGAGGCTCTAGTTGAGAGAAGAGGTTGCTCAAATTTTGACTACTCAATGTATCAAGCACAGAAAACTCTGACCGCGCTAAATTTGGATCGAATTGAAGTAGATCAGACTCTTTGATAAAGTAGTTTGACATTCTGAGGCCAGTCACCAGTTCTAGACGATTATTGACCTTAAACTTGTTTTCGGCAAACAAGGCAAATTCAAGGGATTTGTTGCTGCCAAGATCTCGTGATTCAATCGAAGAAGCATTTACAGGATCAATTCTCCCAAAACTGAACGTGGTGCTTTTCAGCTCACTTCCCAATGTGTAGTTCAAACGTTCAGTTTTATGAAAATCAAAACTTATTTTTAGGCCATCTGCTGAGATGCCATTGGCAAAATTGAATTCTCTAAATTGAGATTTGTCATCGAGCTCTGCATCGTAGCTAGAGTGGTAGGCATGTAGTTTCCCAAATAAGCCTGTGTTGAATTGATGATCCCAGTCGAAGGAGACCAGCTTAGATGAGTAGGTAAAAGACGTGTCAGAACCAAAATCGTAAAAGTCGTGACTTCTATAAAAATTTGCCTTGAGAACGTCTTTTTCTCCTGCTGAATAGTTGGTCTTTATGTTTACGTCGTTGAAGTTTGCTGAACTTTTTTTCACATCAAGGTCATCTACAGACTTCAAAATCCAAGTAGGATCACTATACCTCCCGCCAACAACTACTGACAGTTTCTCTTTAACAATGGGCAGGTTAACAAATGCTTTGTTAGACACAGGGCCAATACCGCCCGAGACTTCAACTTTGTCCGCTTGTGGGTTCTTTATGTCAACACTAACCACACTTGAGAGTTTCCCGCCGTACTGAGCTGGGATGTTGCCTTTGTACACGGTGAAGTCATTAACTAAATCTGGGTTAAAGATTGAAAAGAACCCAAGTAAATGCGAAGAATTATACAATGGTACTCCGTCCATCAAGATCAGATTCTGATCGATGGCCCCACCTCTTACACTAAAACCAGTAGCACCTTCACCAACGGTCTGAACACCTGGTAAGGAGAGAATTATCCTCGAAATGTCAGTTTCTCCCATAAGACTTGGAAGTTTTCGGATGCTTTCTAGCGTGAAGGAAACTTTGCCTGGATTTGAATCGGCGAGATTCTCATCTTCGCTTCTACCTGTAATTACCACATCATCGAGCTCAACTACGCGTTCAAAAATTTCGATGTCATAGTTCTGATTCTCATAAACTTGCCTCACCTCTCTACTTAGATCAGAGCTGATGGACTTTGCAGTGATCAGGTAGGTCCCTGCATTAAATTCTAAACTATAGTTCCCCTCTAAATCGGATATCGTGGCAAGTTCCATTTCTGGTATGCGAATCACGGCGTTCGGTACTGGCTCGTTTGCATTACCATCAATAACTCGTCCCTTCAACGTCACCAGATAGTTTTTTGGGCCTAAATTCTGATTGGAGAAAGTAACATATACGTTATCGACTAACTTTTCAACGCTTACATCCTCCTCTTTCAAGACGTAGTTGAGGGCCTCTAGCAGTGGACGATTTTCGATGGTTAGGGAGATTTCAGCTTCGCTTATCCATTCCGATTTGTAGTAAATAGAAAAATTGTATTTCTCCTCCAAATCTGACAAAATAAAGCTTACGCTTTTACTCACAAACGATTCATTGACCAACACTTCCCCTTGCGCTGTTCCAAGGTATGATATCAAAAAACTGAAAAGAAAAAATAGTCCTTTCGAAAGGGAGCTGGTCACAATTATGATTTAGGATGTTAGGTTATTTAGCGTGTCAGTTGTTATTTGGGCTTTTTTACAATAATAGTACAACACTGAAGTTCTATTCCCCTATGTATTTTTTATTCTTTTTTGGAGCTCCATCCATAATTTCTTTGTTTGCAAATTCTTCAAACTTCTTGAAGTTGTCGTTGAACCTTTGGGCCAGGTCATTGGCTTTTTGATAGAATGCCACATCATCTTTCCACGTTTCTCTTGGACTCAGGATTTCCCCAGGTACACCAGGGCAAGTCATTGGAATTTCTGCACCGAAAATGGAATGTGTTCTGAACCCAACATTGTCAAGAGATCCATTTAGAACCGACGTGATCATTGCTCGGGTATACTTCAGACTGATTCTGCTTCCTACTCCATATGGACCTCCTGTCCATCCTGTATTTACCAGCCAAACGCTCACTTCATTCTCGTCCATTTTTGCTCCTAGCATCTCTGCATATTTGGTTGGATGCAATGGTAGAAATGGCGCTCCAAAGCAAGCGGAGAATACTGGTTCTGGCTCAGTTACCCCAGCTTCGGTTCCTGCAACTTTCGAAGTATAGCCAGAAATGAAGTGATACATTGCTTGCCCTTTTGAGAGACGCTGAATAGGAGGGATCACGCCAAATGCATCGCATGTTAAAAAGAAAATGTTTCTTGGGATACCGCCAATGGAAGGGTCTACAGCATTACGAATGTGATGCAGCGGGTAGGAGGCTCTGGTGTTTTCTGTAACAGTGGAATTTTCATAATCAACTTCCCTGCTTCCTTCTACGAATCTTGTGTTTTCAAGAATGGCACCATACTGAATAGCGTTGTAAATATCTGGCTCCTTTTCTGCAGATAGGTCTATCACTTTGGCGTAACAACCACCTTCGAAGTTGAAGACATTTTTGGCTGTCCATCCGTGCTCATCATCGCCAATCAGAAGTCTATTCGGATCAGCGGAAAGTGTTGTTTTTCCAGTTCCTGAAAGGCCAAAAAAGATCGAAGTGTCTTGCTCTTCAATTCCCATGTTAGCTGAGCAGTGCATGCTCAGTACACCATCTTCATGGGGAAGAAGATAATTGAGAACCGAAAAAATTCCTTTTTTCATTTCTCCAGAGTATGCAGTTCCGCCAATAATAATCATCCGCTTGGTGAAGTTGACAATTGCAAAGTTTGATTGTCTTGTGCCATCAACCTCAGGGTCAGCTTCAAACTCAGGAACACAAAGGATGGTAAAATTTGGATCGAATTCCTTGAGTTTATAATCTTCGGGTCTAAGAAACATATTATAGGCAAACAGATTGTGCCAAGCCATGGTGTTAATGACCCTTACTCTTAGGCGATGTGTTTTGTCGGCGCCAGCATATGCCTCTCGAACGTACACCTTTTTGTCTTCGACAAACTTCAGCATCTTTTGATACAGCTTGTCGAAGTTCTCTGGTGAAAAAGGGATATTGATATTTCCCCACCACACAGAATCTTTCGTTTTTTCATCTTCAACGATGAATCTATCCTTTGGTGATCTTCCAGTAAATTTCCCGGTATCACACATCAGGGCACCAGTAGAAGTTAATACACCTTCATTGTTTTTTAATGTCTCCTCAATCAACTCTGATTGACTGAGATTCCATCTTGCTTCACGCACAGTGATTCCAAGACTTGAAAGATCATTTTTGGTAGATTTTACGCCGAATTCTTGCATTTTTTATGAGGATTACTGGATTTTATAACTGCCTTTTGAGATGACTTGCAAACGTTTGCGCGAAGTTAGGTCAACTCACTCTTTCTCGAAAAAAGGATCAACGATTTCTTTTTTTGTTGGCTCGGTTATGAGACTTACAACAACGAGCGCAATGATCGAAGCTAAGAGCGCAGGAATAGCAATCATTTTAGAATCGTATGGAAAGGACATGATGCCGAAATCCGCAGGTTCCGTAGCGTAAACACGATTCAAGACTTCGATAATAATCACTGAGAGCATACCCGCAAGAATTGAAGCGATACCTCCTTGCTTAGTTACCCGTTTCCAGAAGAAGGTCGCAAGGAGAGCAGGAGCAAGTGCAGCTCCTATCATGGTGTAGGAAATGAATGCCATTGCTAGTATTTCCTCAAATTGAGTCATGATGAGATAAGCCACGAATCCCAGTACAATAATTGCCGTTCGTTGAATGAGAAGTTTCTTTTTTTCCGAAGGATTCTTGATAAAATACTTTTCCAAAATGTCTCTGGAAAAATTGGTGGACGTTACCATTAGAAAAGTGTTTCCAGTGGATAGAATTATTGCTGCACCTCCTGCAAACAGTAAGGATCCTACAAATGTTGGCAATTGTTCAAACCCGATTCTAAGGATGATCTCCTCTGACATTGGAGCATTAACTGAGCCATCAGCAAGGAAGAAACGCGGATCATGCGCGTAAATAGCGAATCCCACAATAGCAAGTAGACACATCAAGAACTCAATGGAAACAACGCCGATGAACATTCCCATCACAGCTTTCTTTGCAGACTTAGAATCCTTCGCTGAAGAAAATTTTTGATAAACACTACTCTCACTAAGCAGTAAGATTAGAGTGGGTAGCATAATACCTAGATACCATTTCGGCTCGTGTCCTTCAAAGACAGAAAGGTGATCTGGACTAACCTCATTTATGGTTGACACAACATTGTCCCATCCGCCAAAACCAGAAATAGCAAAAGGCACTGCCAAAACAATCGCCATAATCATAATGATACCGTTAAAAATATCTATCGAAACGATGGAGACCATTCCAGCTAAGGCTGTGAACGCAATAATTATCAAAAAGGTAATCAAAGTCCCCTGCTCAACACTTATTCCTCCTTCCGTTAAAATGGACAGAAATCTACCTCCACCCTTAAACTGATAGCCAGCAATAATGAGATATGCAACTATAATGGTAATGGTTCCCAGTAATCGAGCCAGCGGCGAGTAGCGCTTTTCAAGTATGTCGGTTAGCGTATACTGAGAAATCTTCCGAACTCGAGCAGCTATAAAGTAAACGCCAAGAATTCCTATCCAGGCACCAAGCGAAAACCACAATTCTGAGAAGCCTACCTGAAATGTCAGGCCAGCTGTTCCGAAGAGACTACCTGATCCGATCCAGGTAGTGACGAGCGTACCGACCAGAAGGTACACTGGAACGTTTCTGCCAGCCACCACGAAATCTTCTTCACTCTTTACTGATCTGCTTTTGTAGATGATAATTCCGGCTAGCAATAAAATGTAGCCGATGGTTACGATGAGATAGGTCATATTTGATTGGGTTAAAACGCCAAGTTAATCATTCTGTATTTTTTGTAAGCTGTGTTTAGTGGTCAATCAAATTCTGGGCTTTGCGCTACCTTTATTCTTGAATATCCATACATAACTTAATTGATCTAAAATGAACTTGCTTAAAAAATCCGCACTAGTATTTCTGGCAGTGCTTTTCACCTTCATGCTTCATGGACAAGTAGACACCAAAGCTCAACTGTCTCGTTCTTTTCATGAGTCTCATGAAACAAACAAAGCAACTTCAATTACTCATCGAAGATTTAAACATGCTGAAATCATGCGTTTGATGGATAGGAGGAAAGCACCGTTGAGCGTACGACAAATTGGCTCATCAGTGAGTGGCAAGCCAATCAAAATGGTAAGTTATGGCAATGGTAAGACTTCAGTTCTGTTGTGGTCTCAGATGCATGGCAATGAGCCAACAGCTACAATGGCTCTAATGGATATATTTAATTTTTTCGAGGCAGAGGGTGATGGTTTCGATGCGATTCGCGAGATCATTCAGGAAAACCTTAGCGTCCACTTTGTTCCCATGCTTAATCCTGATGGGGCGGACAAATTTGTAAGACGCAATGATCAAGGCATCGACATCAACCGTGATGCGCTCAGGCAACAAACGCCGGAGGGTAGAGCATTGAAGCAGGTGCGAGATAGCTTAGAAGCAGACTGGGGTTTTAATCTTCATGATCAGGGGCGAACGTCGTACATCATAGACAAGTCAGCTACAATCTCCGTTCTGGCTCCCGCATACGATTTCGAAAAATCGGTGAATGAGAAAAGAGGAGATGCAATGCAACTGATTGCTCTGATGGAAAAGGCACTCCAGGAATATATTCCTGATCAGGTTAGTCAATATTCTGATGACTTTGAGCCGAGGGCTTTTGGCGATAATATTCAGAAATGGGGTACAAGGACCATTCTTATCGAATCAGGAGGGCTGGTAAACGACAGAGAGAAGCAGGAAATCCGAAGATTGAATTATATGGCAATTTTGATGGCCTTGCATGGTATCGCTACAAACTCGTATGAGTCTTTTACCACAGATGACTATTTTAAGATTCCAAGGACAAATCGCGGTTTTCGGGACGTCATTATCAAGAACATTCAGCTACCGGAAGCCATGGGTGGTTACCTGACGGATATTGCTTACAATTTTCAAGAAGTAGAAAATGAAAGCCGTGATGACTATTACTTAAAACCTATTTTGTCTGATGTTGGTGATTTAAGTACTTCGGGCGCATATAAAATTTATGATGTAGAAGGATACACGGTTAAGCCAGGCAAAACTCGCTCGACCACCTTGTCAGAATTGCAGCGCATGAAAAATTCCGACCTATCTGAGTCGATAAAAAGTGGGTTTACTGATTTCATAGTTTCGGACGAATTGGGAGTTAAGGATAGAAATTCGATGCCAGTAAAATTTGTCCGAGAGTCCCGTAAGCCCTCAAGGTTGAGAACTGGAGGAAACCCATCTCTGCTCTTTTACAAAGAGGGAAGGCTTGAGTATGTTTTGATCAATGGCTATTTTTTCTCTACTAATCAAAGTTGGGAAGAAATCTTAGCAGGCATGAAGAGGATCTAGCTACATACTTTCAATTCTTTTTCAACCATTTCAATGGGAGTGTTATTCAAGTGGGGCCATATGTGTTCGCAAGGCTGAGGTATCATCTAGACCCAAACAAAATTCATTTGTAACAAAATATGCTGTTCGCGACAATACTAATTGTTGTTTGTCTCATGATCCATAAACTTGAATCTGTTTTATGTGAGATTGAAATGAAAACAAAATGAAAGGAATCTTAAAAGTATTTATCGCCGTTGTGACTTTCGTAGGAGCTATGAGCTGTATCAATGCGCAGGCAAACTATGAATCTACAGAAATCAAGAGGATTACCACCAAAATGACAGAAGCACACGGTGGGCTTGAAAAATGGAGAGATTCCCCCTCACTGTACTTTGAGACAAATTTAGTTGCTCATAATGGAATGTTTCCTGAGTACAATGAACAAGTTACAATCCATCCTATCTCAAGAAAAACATATGTGGACTTTCCTGACGAAGCAGGAAATTCGAGACGACAATTAGCTCATGATGGTGAAAAGGCTTGGGCAGTAGGCGCTGGCTCTGGGTTAGAAATGGCACCTGCAAGATTCACTTGCTGGAGAAATTTTTACCTGCTGAATTTGCCATTTGTAATGCATGACGCTGGAGTTACGGTTTCTGATTTAAGAGAAGTGAGGATTCCCGGTAAGAAGATGGATGGATATTCAGTTAAACTGACTTTTGGTGGCGATGTGGGAGATAGTTCGAATGATTTTTATCTGCTGTATATAAATAAGAACACGTTCCGATTGGAAGGTGCTGAATACAACATGACCTATGCATCCATGTTACCAAAAGGTCTTGAATCGTTACCAGCTTCCGTGTTGACCTTCGAAACTTTTGAGAAGGTTGAGGGGCTGCTGTTACCAACGTCGTATAAAGTACATTGGCAACAGAATATGGAGCACATTATAACAGGGAAAGTCTCGAATTGGGACACAAGAAGATCTTTTGACTATGCTCGAATGGAGATTCCTTCGGAAGCTCAGCTAGACACAAGTATTCCTAAGTAGAACTTAATAATGCCTGGTTAGAGAAGAATTTGGTTATGAGCAAGGGAATCACTCCGTTGCCAAATCTTGGTACTTCGCAATAAAATCCTCATAATTCTCTTTAAGGTCATCAGCTACATTGACGATGTTCCTAAGGTAATAATGTAGTGTGCTAATCATGGTACGAGTTTTTAGATCGTCTGCTCTAAGTATGACTTCTCCCAGGTTCCGGAACATGTCATTGGAGATTTCCATATAAAAACTTTGAATTTCATAGAGCTCTGTGGCATCGTCCAGAAATTCCTGATCCATCAGTTGAAAAGAGTGCGAGGCTTGGGTAAACTTCCAAGCACTGCTTGAAAGCAAATCATTGCTGAAGTCTAAGCCAAAGCCATCTACCTCGTCCTTCAATTCACGTAATGAATCAAGATAAATCATGAATTCTTTGTTTTGAGTCAGAACAGTATCCAGATTACTAAGATTCTTCTGACATTCACTTAGAATTTTGTTCGAAAGAACTTCGCTTTCTGCCTTTAAGTCTTGATTTTGCTTATATGAGTTTAGTCCCAGCGCAAGCAAAACTGCAAAGACAATCGAAAGGAACTCAAATACAACTTGCCAAAGCGATTGTTTTTTCATTTGACTAAAATATAAATTAATGATTAATGTCTCTATATATACATTCTATCGAAAGGAGTGTGTGTGTACAATCTACATTTGGTAATATTGTCAATTGATAATAATTTGAGTTAAATTATTTTGTCAAATAGGAAGCCCAGCTTATATATCCAAGGAATAGTCCTAGCAGTAAATCACTGGATAATGGCAATGGACCAGTAGATCTCACACGATTTTGACCAGTTGCCACATTAATTATGATTTGGATAGTCCTTGCTATTTTACTGCTTTCTTTCTCCTATAATTTTTACTTGTTTCGTAAGGTTCAAAGAGCACCTGATGTAGCGCTTGAAAATACTGAGTTGCATCGAGTAATCGATCAAGTTGGTAAATCTGGATCCGCCCTGCCAGATTTGAGCATAAGTTTAACCAACCTTGCGGCTAGCAACTTGTTGTCTGTTGATTCATTCTTGAAGTCTACGACTGAGCTGCAAGGAATTCTGAATGGCTCCACTTCTGGGTTTCATAAAATGGACCAGTTAGGCCAACAAAACATTGTCAATATAAGGAGCCGAATTGATGAACTGCAAGGCTTTATCGAGTCGATCGAAGAATTAAATGAACATAATAGATCTGTTACGGAAACAGTTTCACTTCTTGAAGACATTTCTTCACAAACTTCCATTCTAGCTCTAAATGCCTCCGTGGAGGCGGCCCGAGCTGGAAGCCACGGAAAGGGATTTGCTGTGATTGCAAAGTCGGTAAGGGAGCTCGCTTCCAAAAGCTTGAGCGCCTCTGAGTCAATCAAGGAACTTACAAGTCAGTCAAAGAAACAAGGAGAAGAGATCGCCAAAGGTGTTTCACAAAGCTCTGGTGCCTTGGAAAATATTTTTGAGAGCATAAATGAGATAATAAACTCATTAAAGGAAGGTCTGGATTCATTTGAGGAAAATGCACAAATAGTTGATACCATTGTTGAATCAGCAAACAACCTTGATCATACGGTACAACAAAACCTAAGTGCGGTTAGGGAGTCATCACATATAGGTATTCAATTGGGCGTTCATCTGGATGACCTGTATAAGGAGTCTGATTATGAGAATGAAGGCAGTGCGTTAAAGCATGAATTTATTAAACCGGAACATGTTTTCCATTTCAATTTCACGAATACACTTCCTGCGCTTTACAAACTATATGGTGTTTCTGGGAAAAATCTAAGTTTCCCGCTTTCTCAAGATACTTTGATAAAACCTGACGATGTTTATAATGAGCTCCTCTCCACCATCGATCGGTTCCAAAAAGCAAGTTCAATTAGCGATATCGGAATTGTAAGAAGGGAGGGAGATGTGAAGCCGATGGACGTACTTAAGCTGTCTGTACGATTTTGCGAAATAATCCAGAAGCACTCTGGTGCGGAAATGCTGGATAAGCAACTAGTAATTCAGTACTCAAACTGGAAACACGGTAGGAAAATTATGCCAAGCGATGTCCTTTTCTTGGTAAACTATTTCAGTTCGATTATTGGCAGAAAAAAGGCTCTGACATGAGATGTCAGAGCCTTTAGTTATACTTTCAATTTGATGGAATTACATCATTCCACCCATTCCTCCACCTGGAGGCATTGGAGGCATTGCTGGACCTTCTGGTTCCGGCTCATCTGCCACCACACATTCCGTGGTAAGTAGGAGAGAGGCTATAGACGCTGCGTTCTCAAGCGCAAGTCTTGTCACCTTGGTTGGATCAATAATTCCTGCTCCAAACATGTTTACATAGGTTCCGTTTGCTGCGTTGTATCCGTAGTCAGCCTTTCCAGCCAATACTTCATTTACTACAACAGAGGCTTCACCTCCAGCATTTCCAACAATCGTTCTAAGTGGAGATTCAATGGCAGCTCTCACAATAGCAACTCCTGTATTCTGGTCAATATTCTCCAATTCCATTTTATCCAGCGCTTTGATTGCTCGAATTAGAGCAACTCCACCACCAGCTACGATTCCTTCTTGAACAGCAGCTCTAGTTGCATGAAGTGCATCGTCAACTCGATCCTTCTTCTCCTTCATCTCAACCTCAGTTGCAGCACCTATGTAAAGAATAGCAACTCCACCTGATAGCTTAGCAAGTCTTTCTTGAAGCTTTTCTTTATCGTAGTCTGAAGTTGTGTTCTCTATTTGCTGCTTGATCTGATTGATTCTTGCCTCGATGTCCTTCTTCTTTCCAGCACCATTAACAACGATAGTGTTGTCTTTGTCAATGTTAACTTTTTCTGCTGTTCCAAGGTAATCGATTGTTGCACTTTCAAGTTTGTAGCCTCTTTCTTCAGAGATCACAGTTCCGCCAGTCAACGCTGCAATATCCTCAAGCATTTCCTTTCTTCTGTCACCGAAGCCTGGTGCTTTAACAGCAGCTATTTTCAGAGATCCTCTGATCTTGTTGACAACAAGGGTGGCAAGAGCTTCGCCTTCTACGTCTTCTGATATTATTAGCAATGGTTTGCCAGTCTGCGCAGTCGCTTCTAGAATTGGAAGAAGCTCTTTCATGCTAGAAATCTTTTTGTCGTAGATCAAAATGTACGGACTCTCTAATTCCGCTTCCATTTTGTCTGTGTTAGTGACGAAGTACGGAGAAAGATATCCTCGGTCGAATTGCATTCCTTCAACAGTTTTTACGTCTGTCTCGGTACCTTTTGCTTCTTCAACGGTGATGACTCCATCTTTCCCTACTTTGTCCATTGCGTTCGCAATCATTGCACCAATTTCTGCGTCGTTGTTGGCAGATACAGAAGCTACCTGAGCGATTTCTTCGCTGGTTTTGATTGCCTTAGACTGTTTTTGAAGGTTTTCAACAACAGCAGTTACTGCTTTGTCAATTCCTCTTTTTAGATCCATCGGATTTGCACCAGCAGCTACATTTTTGATTCCATGACCAAAAATTGACTGAGTTAGAACTGTCGCGGTAGTCGTTCCGTCTCCTGCATCATCTGCAGTTTTTGAAGCAACTTCTTTTACAAGTTGTGCTCCCATATTCTCGATTGGCTCTTTGAGCTCAATTTCCTTCGCCACAGAAACACCATCTTTAGTTACGGTTGGTGCGCCAAATTTTTTATCAAGAATTACATTTCGTCCTTTAGGACCTAGTGTTACTTTAACAGCGTCCGCCAGAACGTCAACACCTTTTTTGATGCTGTCTCTTGCGTCTGTATTAAAGAATATATCTTTTGCCATGATTTAAATGATTTTCAGTTTTTAGTTATGATTTTAAACGATACCGTAGATGTCTGACTCTTTCATAATCAGATAATCTTTTCCCTCGATGGTAACTTCAGTTCCTGAATATTTACCGTAAAGCACCTGGTCTCCGATTTTCACAACGATAGGCTCGTCTCTCGTACCAGTACCGATAGCAACAATTTTGCCCTCCTGAGGTTTTTCCTTTGCAGTATCAGGTATAATAATACCGCTAGCTGTTTTCTCTTCAGCGGCTGCAGGTTCTACCAAAACCCGGTCGGCAAGTGGTTTGAAACTTAATTTTGACATGTGTTAAACGTTTATAGTTTAGTTTGAATTCAATTTGAAATAACCGATGATCATTAAGTATGCCAATCAATTTTTAGATCGTTGTTTTGTCATGAATACTGACATTTTTACAGACATTGATCAAAAGTTTGTCGAACTGACCGTTAATTCATAATACTTCTGACATTTTGATCGTATTATTAGTCAAGAAAATTTTAATATGGAAAACTTAAAGCACGATTGGCTTACGGAAGGATTGATTGATTTTGAATACAAGAAGTATATTCTTCTTGCTTACCTCAAGGATATTCGAAGACGTTTTGACATGAATGAGTTGTATCCTTTTATGTCTGATCTTGTTTTCCACTACAGAAATATCTTAAAGGTCAAGGAAAGTAAGAAATTGATGTATGAAAATTTTCCAGAATCACTATCCAAGGCTGACTTCAAAAAACTTCAACTTGTTTACAAAAAGGTGGTGAAAGACGGTGAGGTTATGCAGGCCCTTGATGATATAATTACCTATGCGTTACCAAAAATACAGTCGACCTTAGATGATGGAAAAGAAATTTACGAGTTCGTTGAGGAGAATATTGAGATCATTCCTGTTGGAGTATCAGCAATCTATGAAAAAGAAGGCTACTTATTTATCAATCAGGACAATGCAAGTGATGTATCCGTATATCGCTATGAAATTACACTGTTTGAGCATGCAGATGAGAAATACCGTAGCATGACAACCGAATTTTTGATGAATGACATCAAGAACATTAGCAGAACCTTTGAAAAGATCAAGATTGATCTGACTAGGAAGTTTACAGAATTACCAAATCCTGCAACTTATCTTGCATTGAGTAGGTTGAAGTTTCCACTGAACGAGACCTTACTACCCGTTGCAAAAAGAATGCTTGTGCGAGCTATTTCTGTTTAGTTGCCCGCTGAGTCAGCTGGTACTTCTGCATCCAAATTGAGACCATCTTGTGCGCCATCCTGTGCTGCAGGAAATGCTGGAGGTGGAACAACTTGATTTTGAGCGTTGTCAATATTAGGGCTTGAAAGTCCTTCTGATTGTTCGGGAAGGACAAAATTCGTAGAAATGGATAGGACCAATAGTGCTACAGCAAATCCCCAGGTTAGTTTTTCTAGTAGATCTCCTGTTTTCTTCACACCCATTAGTTGCGTTGAGCCTGATCCTCCGAATTGGCTTGAAAGTCCGCCTCCCTTAGGGTTTTGTGCAAGCACAACAAGAATTAATAGGATTGCAACAACTAAAATTACTGTGATAATTACTCCGTACATCTACTTGATCTTTGAAATTAAGTCCGCAAAGTAAGATTTTTTTTGGGGGAATTTCAAACTTAATACCTTATAGATTTCGATTGCTCTCTTTTTGTTGCCTTGATTTAAATAGATCTCGGCTAAATACTCAGAGGCAAGCTCCTTATTCCAGGTGGCACTTTTGGTTGACAAGTCATCGTCGCTCTTGGGCTTTTTGATGCCTTTAGAAATGGATGGGTTTTCGCTAATAAATTTTTCTATCAGCTTGTCTTGTTTTTTCGGACGATCACTTTTTCCGTCATCTTCACTTTTTTTTTTAGGGGAGGCCTTTTTCGTAGCACTCTTTTTGGTAGTCCCTTTTGTAGAGGTTTTGCGTGTAGTAGCTGCTTTGGCTGCACTGGGCTTTTTAGGGGTAGTCGATTTTTTTGATGTAGGAGCTTTGGTAGCTGCCTTTTTGGTAGTTGCCTTCTTAGCGGTTGCCTTCTTAGTTTTGGTTGGTTTAGCCTCCGTTTTCTTGACAGTGGTTTTTTTCTCTGCAACCTTTTTTACAGGAGTTTCCTTTGTGTTCTTTGTGGAACTTGTCTCCTCGGGAGCTTTTTTAGCAGGACTTTTCTTGGTTATTTTCGTCTCTGGGGTAGATTTCTCTATAGGTTCATCAGATTTCTTTGAGTCTTCCTTGTCTAGGGTGAGTTTGTCCTCAGTCTTCGCTGGTTTCCCTTTTTCTGTCTTCTTACTAGTGTCATCATCGGAATCTCCCCACATCTGATCTTCCAACTTCTTGATACTTGTTTCGGACAGTTTGTTCAGACTCGACAATCTTTTTTCTCTCTCAAGACGCTTCTCCATTCGCTGCTCACGTCTTATGTCCGATTCTAATTTTACCTCCCTAATTTGATCGACTCCAGGAGGTAATTCAGTCTCTGGCTCAATTGCCTTTGGGAGCTCTTCTTTTTCAACTTCCTCAATTTTTGTGGACTCTTGCTTTTGAAGATTCTTTAGCTTTTCAGTTATGGCTTTTTCAATTTCGTCCTCCTCTTCAGCGTCATCACTGGCAGTGCTTTTCTCCTCGACAGGAATGGATTCATCTATTGGTGCCGCTTTGTCCTCTACCTTGGCTGGTGGATCAATAACTTCGTTTTCTTTTTCGCTTTCAACCGTTTTGTCGTTCTGATTTTCGAGAAGTTCAGAATCTTCGGTTGTATCATCCTCGCTAGTTGCAGTAGGTAAATCTGCAGTCTGTGATTCAAAACTGGTCTCGGACATTTCTTCCTTTGCTATCTCCTCCATAGGAGCTTCTGGTGTTTCGACAGTTTCAGATAGTGTTTCTGAAGCTTCCTGTCCTGCTGATTCTTCGACCGTAGTACTGATATCTCCCTCATCTTCTAACTGTTCTTGGAGATCTGCAAATTTGGATCTCGAGAATTTGAGATCTTCTATGTCCTGCTCAAGTTCATCAAGGATTGCGTCTAGAGCACCTACGGGAATTCCTGGAATAAAGAGCTTGTCATCGGTTGGAGCAACAGTTGTTAATGCTGAACCATCTTTTTCTGCTTTTGTCTTTGCGGACGGCGCTGCACTCTTAGTACTTTCTGAAGCTTTCGATTTACCTGCCGGCTCTTCTCCCTTTTGCGACGGAGGCTTGGTCAAAAAAAGAAGATTTCCGCTGATGTATTTCTTGAGTAGTGGTCGATCTGTGGCATAAATGGCGGCAGATGTAACTCTCTTTTTGGTGGCGGGTTCGTTTAAGATTGCACTTCCTTTTGCCAAGAGCAATCGTGCACTTTGAAAATAGGGTGCCTCAGCAACGATTTCCTCCAATTGATTAAGATGATCGGAAGTAAGAGATGCGGGATCTCTGATATAGTCGATTAGCTCGTTCCTATTCACAGGCTCATAGGGTTTTGGTCTTAGGTGTTAATGCTAAAATTAAGCAAAATCACCAATTTGCCACCGACGCGTTAAAGATATCCAGTATGATTTGGTCGAATATTTCCTCTACAAATGCCTCTTCGTTGGAGGAAAGGTCAATTGTGTTATCATAATCTCTGAAAAATGAGAAATTTTGATCAAAATCATAGGTCGGGTCCTTGAGGTTGACGTAAGCTGCATTCACCGTAATTGTGATTCGAGAAAGTGCTGCAAAGTCTACACCATCGTTTTGACCAGAAGAAGTTGCCGCTACGGGCGTAACCGTATAATTTGATATAAATCCGTCGATTTGAAGATCTCCATTTGAATCCACCAGTTCTAAGCTAGTGTTCTGCTGAAAATAGTCTTTTAAGCTTTCTGTGAATAAAACACTCATGTTTGAAGGTCCAAGTGGAGCGTTGTTGTAAAATGTCTGGATTGATATGGTTTTGGTATCGTCAGAGATAGACGCACCAGTAAAGGAGTAGATCCCACAATTGGTCAAAGCCCCCAACGTCACAATTAGAAGGATAAAGCTATAATTTCTCAATTTCATACTGCTTTATCTTTCTATACAATGTTCGTTCCGAGATGCCCAGGTCCTCTGCTGCATATTTTCTCTTGTTATTATTTTTCCTGAGCGCGCGTATTATCATCTCTTTCTCTTTTCTTTCTAGTAGAAGAGAATCTTCAAATTCAGTCTCGTGTGTAATGTCTTCTACTTCTTCGTCAAAGCTCTCCTCGTTAGAAGAAATCACAAGAGTAGGGGTTTCAGCGGGTGTGCTCGCATCTTCCAGCATTGAAGGAGCGGCTTCTGTGGTTGAAAACAAATTTTTGTGCTCCTCAAGAATTTCTTTTTCACTCTCATTTCCATCCAGCATTTTAAAAACCAGTTTCTTCAGATCAGCCATGTCTGCCTTCATGTCAAATAAGACCTTGTATAAGATGTCTCTTTCAGTAAAATTGTCTTGTGACTCAGCTTTGTCAATAAGAGCTGGAAGATTGCTACCAGATCGTGGAAGATAGGTTTCTAACTGACTTGCATTTACTTCTCGCTCTACACTCAAGATACTCATCTGCTCAGCCAAATTCTTCAGTTGCCTGATATTGCCAGGGAATCGATGAGACTTCAAATAGGTCTTCGCATCAGAAGTCAACTTGATAGGATCTGTTTTATAATTCTCAGCAAAATCATAGGCAAATTTTCTAAATAGAAGAATCACATCATCGTCTCGCTCCCTTAGGGAAGGCACATAAATAGGGACGGTGCTTAGTCTGTAAAATAGATCTTCTCGAAATTTAGCTTTGTTTACCGCTTCCAGAAGATTGACGTTGGTAGCAGCTATCACGCGTACGTTCGTCTTGAGCACTTTTGAAGAACCTACTTTTATAAACTCTCCATTTTCCAATACTCTGAGAAGTCTCGCTTGTGTACTCTGCGGCATCTCCCCAATTTCATCTAGGAAAATTGTACCACCGTCAGTCACTTCAAAATATCCTTTTCTAGCTTCTAGCGCCCCTGTAAAGGCTCCTTTTTCATGTCCAAATAGCTCAGAGTCGATGGTCCCTTCGGGAATTGCTCCGCAGTTGATGGCAATGAATTGCCCATGCTTCCGATGGGATAGACTGTGTATAATCTTTGAGAAAGATTCTTTCCCTGCGCCACTCTCTCCTGTAATCAACACGCTCATGTCCGTGGGTGCTACTTGCATCGCTACACGAATGGCATTATTGAGCTTAGGGGAATTGCCTATGATCTCAAATCGTTGCTTTATGGCCTGAACTTCCGAATCTACTTTTTGACTCATATCACATCTCCGAATAACGTCCCAGGTGAACAATTGTGAACTAAAACAGTGACGTAGGTACCCTTAGGGTAGTCGCCATCAAAGATCACCACTTTATTGGCTGAGTTTCTACCCTGCATCTGATCTGACGATTTTTTACTTCTACCCTCCACCAGCACTTTAAATGTCTTTCCTACATCAAGCTTATTTCTTTCGAGTGAAGCTTCCTTTTGTTTGTCCATGATCTCCTGGAGGCGTCTCTTCTTAACCTCAAGAGGAATGTCATCTTCGTATTTTTTAGCTGCAAGAGTGCCTGGCCGTTCCGAGTAAAAGAACATGTAGGAAAAATCGTACTTCACATAGTCAATAAGGGACAGTGTATCCTGATGTTCTTCTTCGGTTTCTGAGCAAAATCCAGCAATCATATCTGAGCTAATTCCGCATTCATTTCCGAGAATGCCTCGTATCGAATTCACTCGATTTATGTACCAGTTGCGATCGTAAGTCCGGTTCATCATTTCCAGTATTCTCGAATTCCCACTTTGTGCAGGGAGATGAATGTTCTTGCAGATATTTTCGTGCTTTTTCATTGTATAAAGCACTTCGTCGGTGATGTCTTTTGGGTGCGATGTGGAAAAGCGGACTCTAAGATCTGGATCAACCAGTGCAACCATTTCAAGCAGATGAGCAAAATTTACAATTTCTTCCTCCTCGCTCTTTTCGAGCCTTGCTTTGTTATTCTCTGCTTCTGACCATTTGTAAGAATCTACGTTCTGACCTAGAAGCGTGACTTCTCGAAATCCTCTACTAAATAGATCTTTAGCTTCATCTATAATGGAATAAGGATCTCTGCTTCTTTCTCTACCTCGTGTGAAAGGAACTACGCAAAAGGAGCACATGTTATCACAGCCTCGCATAATTGAAATGTATGCATTAACCCCATTTGAATTCAAACGAATAGGGGAGATGTCGGCATATGTTTCTTCCCGAGAAAGGAACGTATTTATTCCCTTTTCACCTTCTTCCGCTTGCCTTACTAATTTAGGTAGGTCCCTGTAGGCATCAGGTCCTAACACTAGATCCACGATCTTTTCCTCTTCAAGAAGCTTTGTCTTTAGTCGCTCAGCCATGCAGCCAAGTACACCTACAGTTACATCTCTGTTTTTCTTCTTAACCCCCCGGAAATAGTTGAGCCTATTGCGGACTGTTTGCTCTGCTTTTTCACGAATAGAGCAGGTATTGATCAAAATAACGTCAGCTTGATCCGCACGAGAGGTCGTTCCAAAGCCTTCTTTTTTTAGAATAGAGGTGACTATTTCGCTGTCGGAGAAATTCATCTGACAGCCGTAGCTTTCTATGTAAAGTTTCTTGCTTCCAAAATTTTCCTCTCCTGATACCTTGAAATCACAAAGTTCTGTATCTTTCTCGACCTCAACTAAATCAATATCGGCTATCAATCCCTGCATGACGCAAAGATAGAAACAGTTGTGACATTTTGTCAGCATTGATGCTTCGGAATTTCTAATTAGTTTAGTCAGAAAAATAGCAATGGCTTTGATTAAGGAGGTAAGAGGTTTTACACCCAAGTTTGGAAAAGACTGCTGGTTTGCAGAAAATGCTACTATAGTAGGGGAAGTGGAGCTTGGAGACAATTGTACGGTGTGGTTCGGTGCAGTCGTTCGTGGGGATGTTAATCTGATCAAAGTAGGGAATAATACCAATATTCAGGATAACGTGACTATCCATGGAACCTATGAAAAATCATCTACAACAATCGGAAACAATGTGACTATTGGACATAATGCAGTGGTTCATGGGTGCACTATTGAAGATGACGTGCTCATTGGAATTGGCGCAATAATCCTAGATAATGCTGTTATCAAATCTGGCTCAATAATTGGAGCTGGGTCAGTTGTACTTGCTGGAACCGTGGTTGAGAACAATGTGGTGATTGGTGGTGTTCCAAGTAAGAAGTTAAAAGAGACTGACGAAGAAAATAGAAAAATGCAATCAAGAATAGCCTCAAGCTACAATATGTATGCTGGCTGGTTTAAAGAATCATAACTATGAATTTTCTAACAAGAATCCTTCTTTCATCAATAGCAGTTGTAATCGTATCATATCTACTTCCGGGTATTTATGTGGATAGTTTTTTTGTAGCAATTGTAATTGCTGTACTTCTATCACTTTTAAACGTAACGATTAAACCTCTTCTGATAATTTTCACAATCCCGCTTACTGTGCTTTCGCTTGGGCTGTTTCTGCTGGTAATAAATGCGGTGATAATTCTTATTGCTGATTCCATTGTTCCTGGCTTTCAGGTCGATGGATTTTGGTGGGCACTCATTTTTAGTCTATTGCTTTCGTTAACGAATTCTCTTCTTGCAGATTTGAGTGGCAAGAAAGATGAAAATAATAGAAGAATAAAGTAGTACTGAAACTTAGAAATATACTGGACAGCCTTGGTCTTTTCTCCAGTTTTTGAACTTACGGCGGTAGATAAGCATGATCTCATGAGATCCCTTCGAGTGATTTGATAGTGAAGAGGTGGTAGCATCGTATGAGTACCCCACTCTGAAATTTTCATTTAAGATCATCTGTGCCAATATCACCAAAGCATCTCCATTTCTATAGGAGAGTCCTGCATATGCTATTTCGTCAAAAATAACTGTTGCATTGAAATCCCAACTAAGTCTGTTTTGCTCTTGAGCAGTGACTAAGAACGAGGGGGCCAGTTTGATGTTTCGGTTGAGATCTAAGACTAAACCTGCAGTACCGTAGTAATATCTACTCGCTCTAGATTGAGTGGATGCATTTTCCACCTCATAGAGTCTACTTTCCAGAATGTACGGAACAGAAACTCCTACGTAAAGAATTGGATTGGCAAAATAGATTCCTGTTCCAAAATTAGGAGTGAATCGAGTAGAGGCGGTACTTAGTAAGGGATCTTCGCTATTCAGTACGGTCAACTGGGTAAAATCAGCTCTTCTGTTATCAAATCCTCCCGATAACCCTAAGGCAAGAATACCTAGGGAAGTTTTGATTTTGTACGCATAGCTGGTATAAAGGGCGGTTTCCTCGTGAACACCAACTCGATCCTTTGTCACCATTAGTCCTGCTCCAATTTGGTTGGAGAGAAACGAATTGTGAACGGTCAATATTTGAGAGGTAGGAGCACCCTCGACGTTGATCCATTGTTTTCTATGGATGAAAGTCGCAACAAAAAGATTGAGACTGCCAGCATATGCAGGGTTCAGGGCCAGGCCGTTGAACATGTATGTGGACATCACTGGCCTTTGCTGCGCAAGCGAAGCGACACCAACAAATACTAAGAAAATGTAGATAACAGCTTTTCTCATGTTCTAAAATTATCGAACTAATTCTAAATATCCTTGAATTACGTCACTTCCGTCACCTTTATCAATGAGGTAGTAGTAGGTTCCTTCTGGAAGCTGACGTCCATTTCTTCCAATGTTACTCAGTCCTTCGAACCTTGTAGTAACGTTGTCGTAGTTGTCTACTTTGTAAACCAAGCTTCCCGCTCTATTGTAAATTTTAACAGAGTTGCCGCTGAAGTAATCCACACAATCGATCAAGAAGAAATCATTCATTCCATCATCGTTGGCAGAAACACCGTTGTAAACGGTGACATTGGTTGTCATGCTAAATGATGCAGAGTAGGTGCAGCCATTTCTTGCTGTGAACGAGACTGTGTACTCTCCCGGTGCAGTATCGATAAGCTTAGCATCTTCACTGATTATGTCGCCATTGGAATCTCTCCACTCGTAATTTGTCGCTTTTAGTTGGCCATCACGTTGCTGAGGGTTTGTCGTTTCATCAATGAAGACAGAAGCATCCCCATCAAATTGATTTACAGCACCATCTTCGGTTCTTAAACAAGCTGAAAGCGAGAATACTACTTCGAATATTGGATCCTGTATTTCGTACTCAATTGTGACTGAAGAAAGAGCGGACTGACAACCAGTTGAGAGATTGGTGGCTCTGACTAGATAAGTAGCAGAATCAAGATTGAATACTTCTGATCCTGTGGTGTACGGAGTAGACAAATCACTCTCTTCGAACCATTCAAAAAGGAATCCAGTTTGATCTCCATCAACGTTTGCAACTGCGCTACCATTTGGCTCGGTACAGTTTATTCTATTGTTATTCACAATAATTAGTGGGTCGGATGGAGTAATCGCTGTGTTATCGATATTGAACACCTCGGTAGCGATACATCCCGTATTAATATCCGTTAAAGAAACGATGTATGAACCAGCTGCAAGAGAATCGGCAAAGAATTGCGTACTGATGACGGTATTTGTGTCATCAAGCCATTCGATGTTCACTCTGGAGAAATCGGCAACATCTACTCTGGCAAAACCATCCTTAACATCAAAGCACACAGTAGCATGGCTTTCAATGCTAAGCGTGAAGTCCGGACCTACAGTTCCATCAGGAATATTGAAAGTCTCTACCGACTGACAGAATCTGTCCGCTTTCTCAGCCAGTACTACCGTGTAGGTGTCTGCTGCTAAATTGAGAACACTGATGCCTGTAAAGTCAGCGAGGGTAGTGTCTGGGTTTGTTGGTGCCCCTATGAACCAGTAAATATCAAAATCAGCTACTGTTAATGGTATTCCAGGAGTAGTAATATGCTGAAGAGTCATGCTTCCATCTGGATTCACACAGTTGGTAACTGCAGAGACATTTACATTAAAGTCAGCATCTCTAGGTCTATCTTCTATTTTCCCTAAGTAGGTACCGACACAGCCTGTGGTATTATCTTGAACAGTTACTGTGTATTCACCACCTGGAATACCAGAGACATGTGCAGTCGTTTCTCCGGCCAATGTACCATTTCCACCAATCGCTGCGTCAGTCAGTGGTGTGGTTGTTCCATCGCCTATATACCA
>JBDWQX010000143.1:0-2487 GCA_039986395.1 Cyclobacteriaceae bacterium | reverse complement strand
GATCGGTTTCCGAAAATCCATACCAGTTTGGAGGAGATGAGTAATGAAGATCAACTCTTCGCCATTCAGCACAACAAACTGGACATTGGCTTTATCCGAGCCAAGCAAGCACCAGAGGGCATTGCCTTCAAACAGATCTTTAAAGACAACTTCTCGATTGTGCTTCCTAAAAACCACCGCATCAACGAAAACAATTTTACTGACCTCAGTCAGTTTGCGCAGGATAATTTCATTCTATTTTCCAGCGACTATAGCCGCACCTACTACAACAAGGTGATGAGCATTTTTGATGACCATGGATTTGCTCCCAAAATCTCGCATAAGTCGGTTCATGCGAATACGATCTTTAGGCTGGTGGAAAATGGACTTGGGGTAGCCATTGTACCCACTTCCTTGAAGCACGGTTTTGATCTGGACATCAAATTCATTGAACTAAAAAATGTCAAACAGATTACTTATCTGTCCTTGATTTGGAAAGAGGGCACGACCAATGAGTTGATTAAGAAGTTTGTGAGTTTGGTTGGGTAGATTGGTGACGCGTTGCAAACGCACGCCAGAAGGATCTTAAGTAGTCCTTAAATAGGAATAATAAGGCACAAGTTGCAAACTTGCGCCAGCGGGGGTTTTTCATTTTGGCTTTCGTTTACCATTCTCAAAATCGTTTAAGAATTTTTCTGGATCTGCTACAAAGTTGGCAGGATTGGAATTCGCTATAAGCTTTCCTAGTTCAAGTCTGTTTGCTGTTCTCAGATTACCTTGTCGATCGGAAATAAGGTATTTATTGCGATTGCAAAGTTCGAGTATCAAGTCGATAAACGACTCATCAATTTCTCTCAAATCAATGCGGCATCCGAAACTTTCAACTTGATTATCGTCTTTAAAGCTCAATGTCAAGTCGTTAGTATTTTCATGCCCCCAACTAAAAACATCGGTTGAGCTTATTAACCATTCTACCTCTGGGAGTTTGTATGTTAGCTCGTGAATTAGTCCACTGAAATCATCTCGATAATGATTCTTCCAGAAATTAGTTCTTGGATCAGTATAGTCATCCAGATGCGTATGATAGTCTACAAAATCAGGAAGATAATTGTCAGGTATTTTGACTGGAATATTTCCTAGTTCAGCTGTTAATCCATTGATAGGGAAAAATTCAATATTGAATTGCCAAATTGCCATTGTTAGTCTTTAGGAGTTGTTGGCAGTGCCGCGACAACATTACCTTTTGAATCTACTAATGAATTATCCATAATTTCAATTAGTTCATCAATTGGCATTGCGGACAGTTTTTCGACAATGTCACGAGTGATTTTCTTGACCTCGTCAGTTGGTTGGGTTATTCCTGCCTCTTGCATTTTCATCCTATTTCGATAAACATCAAGAAAGTGCTTTACATCCAGATCGCTCATTTAGTTTTGCCTAATTCCTCACAACAATTGGATATGTGTCACCGGGTACACATATATCCTTTATAATTTTCTTAAACGAATATTATAAATAGACGCCTAATTATTTCTCGAAAGAGCTGCTTCGTAAGGATAGGAATTATTAAGGTAAGATCAAAAAAGCCTGGGCAGAAGAAGACTGCAAGGGATTGCCGAATCGGTTGATTGCCCAACGGCAAATCACTCTCTATGCCATAACGTGCTTTTGATGAGTGTGATAAAAAATACACGACCATCGAACTTATTTACGTCATTGCGAGGCGTGCGATTCGATGACTATCGAATGCACAACGTGGCAATCTCAAGCATTTTTGTAGAAACCTATGGAATCGGCAGTTGAAGATTCCAATGGATTACCCGGACTTACGCCGGGCAATAACGAAGTGATCGTTACGCCTTCAGCAACCGCCTAAAATTATCACAAAAAACAGCAGTAGAAACCGCGACATTCAAAGACTCTGCACCACCATAACCAGGAATGTAAACTTCTTGGGTCAGGTATTGCTTCAGCTCTTCAGCCAAGCCTTCAGATTCATTACCGAATACGACAATGGCCGGTTCTTGAAACTTCAGTTCATGGATATTGTCGCCTTGCAGGGTGGTCCCATAGACATGCGCTGAGTTTTGCAGCAGTTCACCAAGATCCGCATAATGTACTTGCACACGAGCAAATGACCCCATCGTAGCAGAGATCACCTTAGGATTATAACAGTCCACCGATTCTGGTGAACAAACAATCTGCTTGAATCCGTACCAATCTGCAATACGAATGACCGTCCCTAAGTTGCCCGGATCTTTGATGCGATCGAAAGCCAAAATGGATTGAGAACTATTGATTTCGGTTTGCTCTGGAATTTTCACCAAGGCCAGTGCAGCGTTGTTACTAGTAAAACTTCCCACTTTTTTTAGGTCAGCCTCTTTGGCCTCAGTCAACAGTTCGGAATGTTTAGAAAGCGTATCTTGATGCTTTGTCAAAAAATCAGCTGTCCCAAATACTTTTATCACTTCTAAGTCGGATTGTAGTAGTTCTAGCACATTTTTTGCC
>JBDWQX010000142.1:0-3159 GCA_039986395.1 Cyclobacteriaceae bacterium | reverse complement strand
ATCTGTCAAATTGAATGACTCAGCCTCCTTAAGCAATTCTAGCGCTTTGTTGGCATGAGCCAAAACATCTTCGTTTCCCTCTGACTTTATGTCTTTTTCGATGATTTCTAGTGCTTCCCAACAAAGTCGATCCCCAAGTTTCTGATACGCATATATTCTCAACTCTGGCAGTCTGGCATTTAGCAAATCCAAGAGTGCAAATTCGAACTCAATGGGCTCCAACTTCTCAAAAAGCTTTAACGCATTCAGTACTTTCTTTGGGTCTTTTTCTCGTGCTTCGTTTTTGAGAATGTTTATTGTGTTGTTATCATTCCTTTTGCCTTCACCCTCCAAACCCTGTTTTTGCTTCTCCAGCGTTTCCTTTAGTGTCTTCTTGTATTCTTCAAACAACTTCGCTGCTAAATAAACCACACCTCCAGCGAGTAGTAAGATGAAATACGAATAGTGAATCAGCTTAAAGAAAACCAAAAGGCCAAGACCCATCTGTGCAGCACCAGCAGCAAGCACAGCAACTTCGTTTACAACACCTTCTATCCTTGTTTGGATATCGAATCGAATCTTGATATCAAGTGGTAGAAAAAACAGCTTGAATGCAGGATTTTCCAGCGCATCTTTCAATGCCGCTGTAAACGCTTTTCCTACAGCAATAAGAACGAAAAACAATATAAACTCGTCCGTTTTGACTTCATACTCAAAAATGTGACCTGTTATAATTGCTCCAAGTGTAAAAAGCGCCAAAATGAAAGGCATGGTCATCAAGGCCACTTTCAGCCCGAATCTTCCAATAATCATATCATTCAGAAAACTCTGAATTAAAAATGACATAACAATTACTGTTCCTGAGAAGAATGAAAGAAACGTTGACAACTCCTTTTCATCTGTATACATGATACTTGTCGATGACAAATAGGTATAGTCCACAAAAACTGCCGCACCCATAGAGAAAATCAAGAAAACGGATAGTAACCTCAGGTACTTATCCTTAATCAAATCTCCGAATCGAACTCTCTTCACATCTTGACCCTGCGCTGCTTTCGTAGCTTTATCAATATTGAAGTTTAGCGTCAACAGTAAGGTAAAAATGAACACGCCAACTGCAGCAAGAGCAGAGACGATCAGCAAATCATAGGTCTCGTTAACCAGTCCTGTTGATGTCAACAATGGAATGCTAAAAAATGCAATCATGGTTGCCATCAATTGGCCTGTATCGATTCCTCCAATGATTCTTTTTGACTGTCTCAAATCAAATATCCTACCGAAAAGTCCCCAAAAACCCAATAAGGTTATCGTATTGATGGGGCCAATCATGGCAAATAGGACAAACGGAAGAATTTGAAATTCGCCGACCAGGGTGGAGTCATACTCAACAAACTCAAAAGCTAATCTTAGACCGCCAATAAACAGGAGAATTAGAAACGTTGTTGAGAGAACAAGGGTGGAGAAATTGATTTTCTTTTGAAGCTGCACAAATAGCACAGTTGTTATTATACCTGCTCCACCAGCGGCGAAAAAGCCTACATCCAACCATCCTTCTCCCATTACACTGACAAAAAGAGTGGTTCCACCAATATCGTAGGTTGCAAGCAAAATACCCATAAAGAAACCCTTCCCTAACAACAGGATCATTTCTTTCTCTTCTCCATCCTCTCCTCCAAGAAATTTTAAAAATGCTTGTAACACGATAGCAGGTTTTTAGGCGTAAGACTAAATTAGGTAATACTTCGAAATTTGTGGTGAATTTCTGGTTGAATAACAGGCCGTCTACTTAATGTCGACTATGAATATTAGAAAAGTACTATTATTTCTTCTTTCGGTTACTTTCCTTGTCTGTACTACGTCCTTTTCGTTTGAACTGCGCATTGTAGCCAAAAAGGTAACCAACAGAAACTGATAAGGTGTTCATTGTATACTCAAAACTCTCAACGTACAAATCCTCAGGAAAATCAAAAGAATCACCGATCGTATCAAACCCCAGATTAGAGTGGCCAAAGGTGTACCTGAAATCAATCATAAGCCTAGCTCCAGTTGCCAGGTCGAAAAAGGCACCAGCTCCGGCGGTTAATCCAAATTGAAGCCTATTTGGATTATCCATTAGCAAGACATCTTCTCCGTTCTCCTTTTTGGAGTTGAAAGTAACTTTATAAGTCAGAGGTATCACCTCGTTTGTATCAGGATCAATGTTTTCCTCAAACGAGGATAGAATAACATCACCTTTGCTTGCTAGCCAATAGCTAATTTTCGGTCCACCGTTAACGTAATAGTGAAATGGCAGCTTCCCAAGGCTAATCCGCAACATTACTGGTATCGTTATGAAACTATTTGAAGCATTACTAACGGAAAGTATAGGGTTAGACTCTTTATTGGTTAGCCTCCTATCCATGCGCTCGTAGATAATCTCTGTGTAGACCGAGTACAGATCAGTTGCTGTATAATTTAAAGCGAACCCAAACTGGAAATCAAAATCATTCTCGACATCGTACAATTCATCTTCATATGAATCCTCCTGATAAATTGGGTTAACGTAATTGATTCCAATCTTCGGTCCGAACCAATATTGTGCGTTTGCAGTCTGGAAAACAACAAGCAAGATTACTATGGAGAGACATTTCTTCATTAAAAGTGACATAGATTATCGTTGTAATATTACGAAAACATCCGCACTGATAAGATCAAATTTCAAAATTAAACTGCAAAAAGCCCTCCACGACTCATATTATTTGATTGGTTTTCAATGAAGGCAAAGAGCTGGTTTAATTTTATAGTTTGTTACGGGTAAGGCTAAATGGGTTTTTTTTAATAATTTTCACCTTTGTTTTGAGTTATATATAAGTAAATAATCACATTTGAGACACTCCAGAGTCACTGCAAGTCATTTATATATTAGAACTCGACAATTAGCCATTTGTCTTTTCACAGTTCTAATAAGCTTCAATTCATTCGCCCAGCAACCTCAAGTTTACAATCAATTTTTCATGAATCCGTACGTGTACAATCCCGCCTATGCGGGTGTAGAAGGACACACTGCGCTTTTCGTGATGTATAGGCAGCAGTGGACGAATATTCAAGGCTCGCCACAGACCATGCACGCTAGTTTTCATGTGCCTCTGGAGGGAGGAATTGCGTTTGGTGCTTCTGCCTTCAATGTGAGCCAAGGCCTAC
>JBDWQX010000141.1:0-18434 GCA_039986395.1 Cyclobacteriaceae bacterium | reverse complement strand
AATTTCATCTTGATGAATAATGGAAAGGGAAAATTCTTAGATGAAACGGACGCAAGACTTCCCGCTAATACTTATACGACGCAAGATTTGGAGTTGGGTGATATTGATGGTGATGGTGATATGGACATTATCGAAGGAAATGAAACATACAACAGAATATTGATCAATAATGGTAGGGGCTTTTTCGCCGATGAATCGACAAGAAGATTGCCCAAAGTAAATGACCAGACTCGCGAAATAGATTTAGGAGACATTGACAACGATGACGACTTGGACATTATCTGTGCAAATGTTGATTTTGGAGGTTTTGGCAATCCTCAAAACAGGCTACTTCTAAATGATGGCGCAGGTAATTTTACTGAAGCCACAGATAAGCTGCCCAAAAGTAGTTTTCGGACGGTTGATATTGATTTCGCAGATCTCAACAATGATGGAATTCTAGATATCCTGTCAGGGAACAGGTTCAATGGTCATGAACAACTTGCAATCATCCACGATGGAGAACTAAATTTTTCAGATCAGACTAAGCAGCTCTTTCCGGTTCTGGATATGTATGTGTTTGATTATCAATTCGCTGATTTCAATAACGATGGGGTCAACGATATCTATCTCTGTGGTTTTCGAGGAGGAGATAAACTACTATTTGGGAAAGTAAAATAGTAGTAGGGTGTGTTGCATCCATTTCTCAAAATTCCTTAACTTCCTAGCCTAACCAAAACCAGATTATCGTGAACAGACGAGAATGGATCAAACGAGGGGGTGCCGTCAGCGCACTTACCTTATTAGGTGGTCAAACGATTGCAGCCACACTTTCAGAAAACGAAAAACGACAATTTAACCCTCGCCCACTCGGTGAACCTATTCAATTAAACTTCAATGAGAACCCATTCGGTCCTTCCGCCAAAGTAAGGGAGGCAATGACCAAAGCGTTCGATATCGGGTGCAGGTATCCATCGACATATTCCAAGGAATTGCATGAGATGATAGCTGAGAAAGAAGGTGTCACAACTGATCATATAGTAGTGGTTGGTGGATCGACGGAAGGTTTGAAAATTACCGGACTTACCTATGCAAACAATGGTGGGGAGATTATAGCTGCCAAGCCGACTTTTCTTGCAATGATGAACTATGCTAAGCAATGGGGTGCTAGTATCAATTGGGTTCCGCTGGACAAAGACAAAATGCACGATGTTGATGAAATGGAAAAGAGGATATCGGCCAAGACAAAATTGATATTCCTATGCAACCCAAACAATCCAACTTCCACCCTTCTACCAAAGAAGAAACTTGTAGATTTTTGTACCTCGGCATCTAAAAAGACAATGGTGTTTAGCGATGAGGCGTATTATGACTTCATTGAGGATCCTGATTATCCTTCAATGGTTTCATTGGTGAAGCAAGGTGAGAATGTGATTGTTTCTCGAACCTTTTCAAAAGTGTATGGTCTTGCTGGCCTACGAATTGGTTATTTGATTGCAAAGCCTGAAATCGCTGCAAAGATCAGAGCAAACGTGGTGGCCTACACCAACGTAATTGCAATAAAAGCTGCTACCGCTGCAATGAAGGACAATGAATTCTATCAGTTCAGTTTGGGCGAAGTGAAGAAAGGCAAGGAGTTGATGTATAGTGCCATGAATGATCTTGGCCTGGAATACATACGCTCCAATACCAATTTCATTTTCTTCAGGACCGGACGAAAGATCCAAACATTCAACAAGCAAATGCTAGAGCAAGGTGTAAAAGTGGGAAGACCTTTCCCTCCTTTTGACGAGTGGTGTCGCATAAGCATGGGCACTATTGAAGAGGTCCAATTATTCAATCAGGCACTAAAGAGAGTGTTGGCCTAGCATATCTTACGCCATGAATTTGGCATCGAGAACACCCCTAAGATCTCCTCATGGGGATAATTGAGCATTGATTTAAAGATTAGGCAAACTCAAATCCCGCCAAGCTCCGATATTTTATCCAGATGTTTTCCAAAACTCCTGAGAACATCAGCCAACATTCGAATCTGGTCCTGTGCCTCTTGCCAATCGTTTTGCTCCACGGCTTCTCGTACGCCTGGCAGTGTCTTTACCCCATAGCCTGTGTAGAATCCTGGGGCATACAATTGGTGCTTAAACCATGAACGTCTTGGTAATCCTTCTTCACGTAGAAGCATTTGCTCAGATTTAGCAATGGCCGTATTTATCTTTTCCATTTGATCATCCGTCAGGTCTTTACTTGAAAGGCTCGAGATGCGATCCGTTTGCGCTTTCAATTCTGCTATCACATTCTGCAATGGAGAGAAGTCCAGGAATGGAACTGCTTCTTTGCGTTTAGGATTCAAAAACGGCTTCTTAGGATCAGCAACCAATTCAAATGCATTCTTATCAAGCAACGAATTGTGCCTATCAGCTTCTTTTCTCTTTGCATCTGTTAATGCCATTACCTCATCAAGATAGGCACTCACGGTGCTGTGCCATTGAGTGAATTCAAATGGCAGCACATCAGCATTCGCAAACCTCAAGGTTAATCTTCCGGCTGTCTGAGCAAGTGTAACTCCATATACAAGCCCTGGGTCCTTAAAGCGTGTGTAGTGAGCATAGGTATCATAAATCGTATGATAATCGCCACCTGCATTCTCCCCTCTGTAGCCCAAATTCAATGATGCAATTCCTGCATGTTGAATGAATGGCGTATAGTCTGATCCAGAGCCCAAGGCTGATAACTTTACGTTTCCATCTCCTCCATTTATCATTTCCGCAGCACTTCTTCTTTCATAAACAGAAACCTTCTTTTGTGGATCAGTCACTGATTTAGCTACCTCCATCACCATTGCCTGCAAAGAGTGCGAGCCCCCTACTCCTAGAAATCCTCTCCCAGTTCCATCTGTATTAATGTATGCTACTACTTTAGATTGAAGTTCATCCTTGTGATCTTCCACCCATTCCGTGGAACCAATTAGGCCTGGCTCTTCCGCATCCCAGCCACAGTACACAATTGTTCTCTTTGGTTTTTTTCCTGCCTTTGCTAGTTCTCCAACTGCCCGCGCTTCTTCCATCAGAGCCACCATACCACTTATCGGATCAGCTGCGCCATGAACCCATGCATCGTGATGATTGCCTCTCATTACCCACTGATCTGGAAACTCCGTTCCTTTCATCGTCGCAATAACATTGTTAGCTGGTTTCAATTCCCACTCAAATTCGAGCTTGAGATGAACTTTAGCAGGACCAGGGCCAACATGATAGGTTATCGGTAGCGCTCCCTTCCATGCATCTGGTACTACGGGACCTTCCAATGCGCTAAGTAATGGAAGAGCATCTTCGTACGAAATTGGTAAAACGGGAATCTTTGTGATTGTTGGAGCGTCTTCCCGCTTTAGTCTTTTTGCATTCTTGGTAGCACCATATCCAGGTGTCAGCACATCTCCAGGATATGTTGGCATGTCCATGACTGAACCGCGTTGCACACCTGTTTCATTTTTGAAGGCTCCTTTGGGATAGACATCTCCCCGGTAGTATCCATCATCCTTCGGATCTGAATAAATAATACATCCAATCGCTCCTTTTTCGGCTGCTAACTTCGGCTTGATACCTCTCCATGATCCAGCGTACTTGGCAATCACAATTTTTCCTTCCACACTAATTCCTAGTTTTTCAAGCTCCTCGTAGTCACTCGGAATACCATAGTTGACAAAAACGAGATCTGCCTCAACATCACCATCCCTTGAAAAGGCATTATAGCTCGGCAAAAGGGCTTCCCCCTGATTCGTAGACTCATCCCCCTCCACCGGAACAGCAGAAAGTTTGGCTGTGTACTTTTCAGGAGCCACCAACTCGAGCAACCTTACTTTAGGGTATGGAAACAAGACATAGTAAGTCTCGATCTTTGCATCGTAACCCCATGATTTGAATTGCTTCACCATCCATTCTGCATTTTCTCGACCGTATTCAGTGCCTACGTAGTGTGGCTGGGCCGACATTCGTTTCATCCATTGGTCCAGATTAGTGGCAGATAGTTTGGTGTCAAATTCCTTTTCCAGAGTTACTTGTTCACCGACATTTTGCTGCTTGAAGCCTAAGATAGACTCCTGCGCAAAGGAACAAGTAATGAGTAGTGTCAAAGAGAGGTAGAGTTGGAAACGCTTCATGTTGCTGTTTGATTAGGTTTTTCAATCTGAATTTAGCCAAACTTGTTTGAACAGTCCAAGATTTGATCTTGAAGTTGTTTCTCGACCTTCGGTGAAGCCAATCACAACTCCCCTCCATATTCACTCATCTTTACTGATCCTTTTTATTTCTTTCATGATAACTACAACTAATTTATTAGATTCACGTTTTCTACAACAAATCAATTGATATTATGAAAGGAACAAATCTTGGCGAATTGGAAGAGCTCATACTCTTGACGGTCGGCTCTCTCTTTGATGAAGCTTACGGTGTCGCTGTAATGGACGAGCTCCGGGAAAGAACAGGTAGAGATTTGAACATAAGTGCCGCACATGCTGTACTAAGACGGCTTGAAGAAAAAAATCTGCTTAGTTCTCGTATGGGTGGATCTACCAACGAACGTGGTGGTCGACGAAAGCGGCTCTTCACCTTAACCAAAGCGGGAAAGAAAGCACTGGATCACACCATAGCAATAAGGACCTCACTTTATAACCGAATCCCTGACCTGACCTACAACTTTTCTGTATGACTGTATGAAACAACCTAACCCTCCATATTGGGCAGATCGCTTTCTAAGGTGGTATTGCAATCCCAGGTTTTTAGAAGAAATCGAGGGCGATATCTACGAGCTATTTGACCGTAGGGCGGAAAAAAAAGGACATAAAACGGCAAGAATAAAATTCATCTGGGATGTACTACGATTTTTCAGATGGTCAAATATCAAAAAGTCAAACTCAAATTACTCAACTATGAACAGCGGACTACTTTTTAAAAATTACCTAAAACTAGGATTAAGAAACATTCGGAAAAATTTTGTTTCATCCTCCATCAATATTTTCGGGCTAGCGATCGCCATCGGGTTTGCTATTACAACATTCATATTCGCAGATATGCAGCTGAATATGGACACATTCCATACAAACAGAGATCGAATCTATCAATTGACAAATTTTGTTGATCAAGATGGAGATGATAAACGATGGAGTGATTCCCCTATTCTTCTCGGACCTCAACTACTGGCAGATCACCCAGGTGTAGAAGCAGTTTCTCGCGTGGAGTATAGGAGTGCAAGTGTACGATTCAATGCTGACGTTTTTGACGAACTAGCAACCTTCGTTGATCCTTCGTATATGGAAATCTTCGATTTTCCACTCCTAAACGGGAACAAGCAAGTTTTGTATGACAAGAGTCAAATCGTCATAAGTCGTGAAATGGCTATCAAATACTTCGATGATGAAGATCCCATGGGCAAGGACTTATCATTCAAATTTTTGAATGGGAAGATTATGCGTTTTACAGTCGGAGCTGTGATGGATGAATTTCCATTTAACAATAGCATGAGAGACGAATTCTATATCTCCATTGAAAATTTCTTTGACCTACAGTTTCAGGATAAATACACATGGTCATTCCTGACTGATGGGACTTTTATCCTCATGAAGGAGGGAGAAAATATCGAATCCATAGCTAGCTCATATCCTGAATACATAGAACTACAACATGGAAGTAACCCTGAATGGAATATCAGAAGTTTTGAGCCTATTCCCTTACCTGAATTATCTCAACGAGGCTATGAAATCGTTGGCTCAGTCAGTGGTGGTGGACATCCAGCTGGCAGGATAGCGCTTGCAGTTATTGCTTGCTTTTTGCTTGGAATGGCTTGCTTCAACTTCATGAATATTTCTGTAGTCAGCGCTACAAAAAGACTTAAAGAAATTGCGCTAAGAAAAGTAATGGGCGGCCAACGAAGACAGATCATCAACCAATTTCTTGTTGAAAACACATTGCAATGCTTGTTTGCTTTAATGTTTGGTATTTTGCTGGCTTACTTCCTATTCATACCTGGTTTCGATGCGCTTGTTCCGCAAATGGATTTGCAGTTAAGGGCAAGCTCGGCAATGGCGATGTTTCTTTTTTTTGTGAGTTTACTAATAGGCGTAGGACTAATCTCTGGGGCCTATCCTGCATTTTACATATCAAAATTTGAGCCTGTAACGATCTTTAAAGGAACTCAGAAGCTTGGCTCAAAAAACCTGTTTTCAAAGATCATGTTGGGTATCCAGTTTTTTCTAGCAATCATTACGATTGTTGCGTGTCTGGTTATGGTAGATCAAAGCTTCTATCTGGCTTCAAAAGACTGGGGATATGATCCATCAGGCTCACTTTCTGTTTATGTCAATAGTGAGGAGCAGTATGAGAAGCTTCGAAATGAAATTATTGCAAGCCCGGACGTACAGACATTTACCGCCTCAAGCAATCTAATAGGTAGAGGTGTGGCACTGAGAGCCATGGAATATGACGGTCGACAAATACGTGTAAGAAATTATGGTGTTAGGGAAGGGTACTTCGAAACTTTTCGATTGCGACTGAAAGAAGGACGTTTCCTTACCGATCAAGCTGCTGATCAGGAGAGTGCTGTCGTCGTCAATGAAAAATTTGTAAAGGAGATGGGATGGACAGACGATCCTATCAACAAAACATTTGTCTATGATAGTCTGCGCAGAACCATTGTGGGCGTGGTTGAAGACTATCACTATTACGACTTCTACTCAGGTATTGACGCAGTAATAATTGAAGGCTTAAAAACTTCCAATGTAAGGTATTTATCAATGCGCACCTCTTCAGATAAAGTATTCGAACTGGACATGTTTACTAAAGAGGCGTGGCAAAAAATAGCGCCGAATGATCCGTACGATCGAGTTTTTCAAGAAGATGTGTTTGATGATTTCTACATTGAAAATACTGCAAACATCAAGATTTTAATCGTTGTTTCGATCATTGCCATAGTACTTGCATGTCTTGGCTTGTACGGCTTGTTGTCGTTTAATATCCAAGGTAAACTGAAAGAATTCAGTGTTCGAAAAGTTTTGGGTGCTGCGCCTCGTACTTTGGCTCAAATTGCAGGAAAACAGTACATGTGGATTATTCTGATCTCATTCGTGGCAGGTGCTCCGCTTGGTTTTCTTGGAATGGATCAACTAATGAACAGCATTTTCATAGACGTCAAGGGTGTCTCGATCTTACCTTTTGCTATCGCCATCGTCCTCCTGTCTATCACTATGATTATCACAGTTGCAGGACAAGTGAGAAAGGCTATTGAAATCAATCCTGCTGAGGTACTAAGAAGCGAATAGCAGTTTCTGCAAATGCTGACAAACACAAAAGCCGATCATATTGTATGGTCGGCTTTTGTATTTTAAAGAGCTAATCTTGAATCCAAATTTGTTACAGGTACATTGATTCTGATTTTAAAGGTCAAATTGTAATCCTGCCCAATCAGCATATCTGTACGGATACTTTCCTTTTACCCAGGTATTGTACTCATTTGCAATTCTGAGCATATCAGCTTCAGTATTGAAATAACCTGCTTTTTTACTTCTAATTTTATTGGCCAGTTTTGGATAATCTCCCACAAGCTTGGCTGCTTTCTTTTCAAATTTACCGATGTAGAAATCAGACACTATTTTCCCCTCCTTTCGATACATAAATCCCGATGCTGTGTTTTCCGGAGTGATCGGTGAAGAATAGTACTCGCGATAAATCGAGAGCGGCCCTTCGCATAGAACAAATGTAAAATCACCAGCAATAGCATTTCCCATTTTGGAATTTCGCAGTAGATAGCCATCAAAAACAATATAAGCGATATTTTGTTTCTCCAAAGTTTCGAAGTTTTTATCAAGCAGTGGTTGTTTCTTGTTCAGCAAATTTGGAAGGCCATCATACTGCCACTTCAATTCTTCACTTACACCATTGGAAAAAATTATCAGAAGCGTATAGTTTTGGTAATAGGTGTAAGATTCATCAATCTCCCAGAATTTGTCATCACTTATCTCGGCACCCTTTTGGAGGTACGACTTTTCGGCGAAGAATTTCTTCCATTTCTCTGTTTCGAGTAAGTTTTGGGCTTGGCCGCTTGAGCCCAAAAAGAGGGCAAAAAAGAGGAGAACTGCGAGTCTATTGAGGGTGTACATTTTATTTCGTGTATTTACCAATCATCCAAATTAGTTCATTGGATGACTTCCTGTATTGAACTTTGCAAGTTAATATTCCTCCACAAGTAAATGAGGATGACGTGCTGGAACAGCCATTCGAAAAGCTATGAATGGAAACAATGGATTGGGAAGCCAATACTTCCAGCCAAGCATGCTTGATTTTTTTCCATTTTCAGGTTTAAAATGGTACCAGAAGTACAAAAATTTGTAGGGACAAATGCCTGGTATCCCCGAAAATTTGAATCCATTTGTTCTAAGGTTCTTCGAAGAAATGTAGTAATTCCCTTCGAACATGAACATGCCCCACCCTTTTTTTCCCTCTGCAATAATCTCACCAGATGGTTGATGTGTGATTCGTACTTTTATCTCTTTTGACAAAGGATTAGTGTTTCAGGTAATGTACATGGTAACTCTCAAGTTTCGTGCTCAGAATGCACCAGAGACTATAAACTCAAACGTATTCCTTAAAAACAATACTGTTTCCATCAGGATCAAATACCGAACCTGCCTTTGATTCTGGACTGGACTGAACCTCTCCCATTGCCTTACCTCCATTCTCGAACGCAATCTTTAGGATTTCGTCGAGATCCCTCACCTTGATGTCAAATTGCTGCCTATTGCGATGAACATCAATTCCAGCCAGATCTGCTGGACAGAGTAGTATTTTAAGTAAATCCCACTGACCGGAATACAGTTTTGATCCAAACATGTCCTGCTCCTGAAATTCTATTGAGAAAACACTGGAGTAGAATTTCAGCATTTCGTCCATATTCACAACAGCGATCGTAAGTCCTTCGATTTTATATTCTTTGTTAGTCACTTGCTAGTTATTTAATGGAAATAAATATACGAATAGAAACGACTAGACAGCAAAAACTTACTGAGGACTATTGACTTGCCAACACGTTCCCCTACTCATCTTTTAATGCATGAATGGGGTTGGCGGTAGCCGCATTCCAGCTTTGAGACAAAATTGCCAATCCAGCCACCACAATGGAAACAACACCAGCAACAACAAAAACAATGGGATTCAATTGAATGCGATATTCGAAATTCTGAAGCCAGTTGTTTGAAAAATAATATGCCACTGGAGTAGAAATCACAAAGCTCACCACAACCAGAACAACAAAGCCTTTCATAATGACAAAAACGATACTTGAGATGTTAGCACCAAGGACTTTTCTCACTCCAATCTCCTTAGTCCTTTTTTTCACAGTAAATGAGGCCAACCCAAAGAGCCCCATGCACGCAATCAATATTGCCAAAAGAGCGAAAAATTGAACCATCTGACCAAGTCTTTCCTCTTTCTTATACTGGTCTTCAATTTGCCGATCCAGAAAAGCAAACTCGAATGGCCACTGCGGCGAAGTTTCCTTCCAGACTTCCTCGACACTCTCAATTGATGTTAGTAATTCTTTCATTGAGGAGACATTGAATTTAATAGCAACATCACCGAAAAAATTCAGCTTGAATACACTTGGTCTGACTGGTTGATACAGCGACTCAAAGTTTGCGTCCTTCATCACCCCGACCACCTTGGTAGAGAATTTGGTTTTGTTGTCATTTCCTCCAATCCAGGAGAAGTTTTTGCCCAAAGCCTCCTCATTTGACCATCCCAAGGCGCGCACTGCAGCTTCGTTAAGGAGAATAGCCTGGCTGGAATCGGTAGCAAATACTCTGGAAAAATTTCTGCCTGCCGCCATTTCAAGCTGAAAGAGATCTAAAAATTCGTATCCAATATTCTTAAATCCCATGCTTTTGGCTTCTTTAACTTCCTCTCCATCAATAGTAAAACTCTGTTGCCATCCGCCAGTTCCAGGAATGTATCCTTTGTAGGTTCCTGCGATAGATGTACTATTAGTCAATCGTGATCTGAACAATTCAAATTCGTCGTCGATCTTTGTTCCATGTTCCAAAACAATTGTTTGATTCTTATCAAATCCAAGATTCTTTCCCTTTACAAAATTCATTTGCATTTGTACCACAATAATTCCAACCACCAGCATATTGGCAACGGTAAATTGCACCACAACGAAAACCTTTTTTAGTCTTGCATTGCTACTCTCACCATTGTAATTGCCACGTAGTGTCAGTATTGGTTTAAGGTTGCTTAGATAAAATGAAGGATACGACCCTGCCAATGCGCCAATCACGACTGCTCCTATCAAAATTCCAATAATTAGTACTGGCAATTGCATATAAGGTATTGAGACGTTTTGTCCCATGAATGAGTTGAAGACAGGCACCATTGCTTCAAGGATTATCAAACTCAGGAGTGTTGCCAATAGAGTGACCAGAACCGACTCAGTTATGAACTGCCAAACGAGGCTCTTTCGGTGAGCACCCATAACTTTTCTGAGGCCTATCTCCTTTGCTCTGTTGGTTGACTGAGCGGTCATGAGGTTTATAAAGTTGATACATGCAATCAGGAGGATTAAAAAGGCTATGATAGCAAAACCATAGACCTGCTTTAGATTACCATTGATTCCGATTTCAGAAATCATGTCTGATTTTAAGTGAATATCAAGGAGTGGCTGGGTGGCAAAATTGTATTCCACTCTTGTTTTTGAGACTCTTCCGAACAAGTCCTTGCCATCTTCCAAAAGTCTCGCATCGAAGGCTGGACGGGATGACGGATCATCCAATAAGACATAAGTCCAGGCCCCGGACCATTTCCAGTCCTGTTCAAAGTCATACCCATTGTTATTATTGTCACGTTTCCAACGTTGTCTCTGCAATTCCACCGGGACTAAGAACTCAAAATCAATGTGCGATTTTGTTGATTTCTCAACAATTCCCGTCACTTCAAGTTTGTCACGGTTCTTATACAAAATTGTCCTTCCCATAGGATCTACATCACCAAAATACTTGACTGCAGCTTCCTTTGTCAGCACGATGGAATTCATTGACTGGAGGGCAGTAGAAGGATTGCCAGACAAAAGCGGAAAGTCAAATACGTCAAACACTTCAGGATCAGCAAAGAAGATTTTTTCTTCAGTAAACAAGTTCTCGCCCGCTTTTAAAGTGGTGGCGTCCATCCTGTTTTGATAGAAACGAGCTATTTTTTCAACTTCTGGGTAATTTTCTAGGAGTCTTTGTTTTAATGGAAATGCAACGCGAGGTACAGCTCTATTTGTCCCCCTAGTCTCGTAGGAATAGGTTACTCTGAAAATTCGTTCCGCTTTTGAATTGAACTGATCATATGAGAGTTCACCGAACACGTAGGCTATCATCATGATGAAACTAGAAATGCCTATTGCTAATCCTAAGATATTAATGGCAGAAATTGACTTTGTTTTTAGCAAACTGCGAATAGCTATTCTGAGATTATTTCGAAACATATCCATGGAGTTTAATTTTCTAATTTGGTTTTTTTTCTTGAGGGCGAAAGGCTGAAAAAAAAGAAGCGTGTTTAGGAAGTAGAGCAGGTTAGCTTTTCTTTGACCAAGTTTTTTTACTCTCCTTTGATGCAGCTCATAAAGGTCTCCTTCAATGCCATCCACCAGATCTTTCCGGCAATACCATCGCAAAAATTTTGTCATCCAATTGGGAGGCGATGGTGTCATAATTCTCCCCCCTCCCACACGATCTTTGGCACGTCGTTCCACATATGATTTCTCAGTCTTCTGGATTCGTTTACTGTATTCTTACCAGAGTTGGTCAGTTGATACAGTTTCTTGGCTCTTCCACCTCTCTCCTTGGAAGCGCCTCCCATACTTGACTTAAGAAATCCCTTGCTCTCTAATCGAACAAGCGATTTGTGAACTGAGCTTATGGTGACGTTTCGTTTTGTTCTGGATTCTAACTCATCTGTGATAGCAAGACCGTAGGCATCATCAGTCAGAATGCCAACAGTTAGCAGTACGAGCTCTTCAAATTCTCCTAAGTAGGTTCCCTTCATGGCAAAAAGATCAGTATTTGTTTCACCTTTGCCTAGTAACGGGAATTGCACAAATTTGGTTACTAACGTAGTCTAATTATTTGCTAAGACTGGCGGATTTGAGGTGCTGCCAAGCTCCTTCAACTTTGTGGTAAAAGTCCCAATCAAGTTGATTTCCGTTCTTCCTCCAGACACTTTTGGTCAGCTCGTCATCATCAACTAAAGTCAATACATCTCTGGTAAGATTTCCATAACGAATCTTGAAGTTGGAATTTGGAAGGTTGTCTAGAACCCCCTCCTCGTATTTGTTTGCTGCAGTATTGTAGGTACTGAGGCTGAACGACTTAATTTCATTCCCATTGTCGATGTAGCGCATGAATGTCATGATGGCACATCCGTCCAAAATCGGATAAATCTCTACATTGCTTCTAAAGTGGTTCCACTTTTCATCCATAGATACTTTTAACTTACCTGACCAATTTCCAACCCACTCATCGAAGAAGTTAAACTCAGCTAGATCACATCTATTTCCATTGTCATACGTGTGCACAGCCTGGCCATGTACAAAAGCCGGGGCACGCTGCTCCTTTCTGCTAAACTCCATGATCCAGGTACCCTCCTTCCAGGTTTTACCTCCATCTTCAGAATAGGCATTGTCCCATCGCAAAGAGTTGGGGCTTATATCGCAAAAAGTATAGCGTTGAGTTATTGTAACGGAATCATTTTTTGGGAACTCAGAGAAAAACTCTCCACGCTCGTGACGAAAACTACCTTCTAGACTGCTTGAAGCTGATTGGTTTTTCCTTGGCCAATTCAGCCATAATTCCCACTTTTCAAGATCCTCATTGTAATACCTAAGGCTGTAACCCTTAATTCCTTCACCGACTTTGTTTTCATTCCAGAGTTCCAAAATAGCCTTTCCATCAAGTATTTGATAAATGCGGGCCGTCGATTGGACTTTGTCCTCCCAAACCCCACTCTCCTGCTGTATACGTAGATTCACATCCCATTCTCCCACCCAAAAATCAAATTGACGGTGGTACTCAGCATTCCATATATCACTGCCTGGCTCATTTACCTGCGCTGAGGATTGGAACCAAAACAACCATGTAGCAAGTAGTGCGAGCAACCTGAGATACCTAAAAGGTTCAGGAGGAAATTTGTAGTTATCCATTTTAAGTATGATGATCGTTCGCAATCAATTTAAGCCAAAATCCAAGTGCGATCCCAATAATCGGGTACGGAAAGCATATCTGTTTCTGATAAGGACAGTCTTCCCTGTTACATCCTTTAGTTTTTTTTGATTTTTTGCTCAAACCAGAACGAAAATGCAAAATTTTTAAAATTTTTCAGCTCTCACACCTAATCACACTGGATTTCTACGGATTATTGAAAACCCATCGGTGATTCGTAGAATCTCTAAACATTTTGGTCAATCAGAGTGAAATACTCAGAATTTTTAAAATTTTCACTCGATCTGAATGAGATATGCTAAATATCCGAAAATTTCCGATACTCGGATCAAAGCGTATTGAACCCTTAAAATTTAAGACTGATCTGTAGCGAACTGCACGAGTTTCGCGGTTCGACTAAGCTTCGACTTGCCTGTCTGAAGGGGAAAACGGTAAAAGGAATCTACACTGGATCAACATCTGACTTTTTCAAGTCCTGCATAGCCCCCTTTTCTATTTATCACCGCTAATGTTGCTGCAAACAAAACGTTCACTAACATGATTAAAAAATTACAAGTTAGCTATCTGCGACCTGCGGAGCTGACGCAAACAATCTCAAATTTTCTTAAGGCCATCGATGAGCTGGATCTTGAAGATCCGTTCATCGATCGCATTGTCAAACTACTGGAAGCCGACAATGAACGGCTGAGACAGGCCATTACTGCTGTACGAATTAACAGACTCATTGACGATGTCTCCGAGGCGGATGCACTGCGCGACGATTTATTTATTGGTTTTCGTGACATGCTGGATGCATGTAAACGTAGGAAGAGCAACGACATATTATCTGCATATCAAACGGTGTGGCCTATTTTGGAGCAAGCAGGAACACGGTTATACTCCCTTGGCTATACACAGCAGTCCGGTAAAATGGATGCAATGTTTCAGGAGCTAGATAAGCAAGAAAATCTGGATGCCATTGCGGCACTAGGACTCGCCGAGCTATATACGGAGATGAAAGAAGCACAGGTAGCCTTCTCCGAAATTTTCAACGATCGGCTAGACGAGGATGCAAAGAAAAGCTACCCAACGTTGACCGATGCCAGGAAGAGTGCAGTACCGCATGTCAACGCGCTCATCCAATCCATCAGAATTCTTGAGGAGAGCGATCCGGAGGCACACGTAGATCTCGTGAATAAAATGAATGCGATCACGACGGAGATCGCTTCGATCGCATTGTCCAGAAAATCGAAATCAGAGCCAGACTTGGTCGATGAAGTAGAATTTTAAATACACCGCCCTGTTGCAAAATGGATGCAACCAGAGAGCCCTGCAGAAATGCTGGGCTTTTTTTTGTTTGTTCATCAAGTGTCTCTTTATCCTCCAATTTGGACGTTAATCAGCTACTATGAAAATAATGAACACTGCTCAAAAAAGTGCGTTTACCCTGACGCTGTAAGCGATAATTCGTCATAAATGGATAAATTCCGCATATAAACGTGTTAGCGAGAATTCGTGCTACGGATCAACTCTATGGACTTTGAACACCTACTGTACGGACTAATTGCTTTCTTAATCGGGTTGATGGCTAAGATTTCTGATAAGCCAAGATCATGGAAAGAAAAGAAAACTAGACCTCTTGGTTTATCTGAATCGCATTTTAAAGGAGGTTATTGGGCACTGATGTTTGCTGGGATTCTAATGATTTTACTTGCGGTATTTTGATCCGATCTATAACTACTATTTCTCTACTAACAATTCTGTCATGTCAATCAAAAACAGACCTTGATAACGAGGAAACTCGAGTTGACACATTAACCATCAAGATTGGTGATAAACATTTGGAACCAACTTCAACTTCTGATAAAGTAATTGCTCTTAAGGGTTTGAACGGTGAACGAATTACAAGATTCTATTCTGACAGCACCTACGAGCTAACTGTCGAACATAGTTTTGGAGTGAGATTGAGACTATTCCAACGAACAAGTAATTTCAACATACGAGCATCTGACTCGACTTATTTTCTAACTACAGACAAACTTGATTCTGGTCGAACTAGCAAACTACAAGTTGGGTTTCTAACTGATACAACATCGAATATTCTGATGTACCATTATCGATTTCCTGACGATCGCGACTCAACAGAAGTGCTCGATTTTAAAAAGCAGATTGACACTGTCGGATATACTGAATTCAAGCTCTACGGAAGAAAATCTCGCTAACAGTCGCTAAAGTGCATATGTCAAACTGCTTCTAGCAGCTATCCTGCAATTCGAACCGCAAAGCATTCGCCTTTGGTCAGTTTAATCATCTTTAGCATTTTCCTCTACTCGGGCCTTTACTTTCAAGTGGCAGTTTTTTGTAGATGCTGTTGTGGTTGGGTCGATGCTTCGCTAGCTTAGTTTTTCATCAGCTAGGTTCGGGACATACGCACTTTAGCTGAGACGTTAAGATGCATTTGTTGTCGCAAAGCATTCAGCTACGATTTGAGAGATGAAGAGAATGAAAGGAAGTCACTGAACTCACAAGTTTTGCGGTGATGCCGCGGCGAAAGCTCGCTTTCCAGAACGCGTGAGACGCATTCAAAAACTTGGTTGAAGTTAGCCGCTTTTGATTGTTGGATCAAGAAGGATAGCTTCTAATCTTCTCTTGATCATCAAATGTAGACCCAACATTCCTTATCCTCGGATAAAGAACATTGCCTGAATCTCTTTGCTTTTGTGAGATCGTATAGACAACAAACGACAGCTGTAAATCTTTCTTCATCTGAAGCCTCATCTTAACATCCGACAAAAAAACATCCACCATTCAGCGCAATTGGCTACTTTTATCAAATCAGACAATTACTCCTCTTCCTACCACAAGGATGATGACGTTTTTTGTCTTGATCATTATCAGCAATAAATGAATCAAATATGGCACTACCAACCAGTTATACTCAAGCATATAGCTCCATAGGTGAATTTTTTAATAGAATAAGAGATGCTCAAGCTCCTGATAAGTTCACACAACAAATACTTAAAGACTGGGGGTATAAATCAAACAATCATAGAGTATTTATCCCACTACTCAAATCATTAGGATTTCTTTCGTCTGAAGGCACACCGACTCAACGTTATCATGAATATCGAGATCACTCTAAGTCTAGGGAGATAATGGCCAATGCTATTAAAGAAGCTTATGGTGATATTTTCCTGATCAAGGCCCATCCAACCTCTGGAGATAAAGCCCTCATACAAGGAAAATTTAAGAGTTACCATAATGCTAGTGAAAATGTAGCCAAACTTCATACAAGTACTTTTTATGCCCTTCTAGGTCTAGCAGACTTGAAAGTGAAGACCAAAAACGAACCTGTTAAAGCAGAATCAGTCGAAAGCTCGTCAGAACCAGCACCAATAGAACAAAACAATCATAGCAATGTGGTTGATTTACCAGCAAGTAAAGTTGGACTTCACTATAACATTCAAATACACCTTCCTGCCACCAAAGACGTGGAAGTTTACAATGCAATATTTAAATCCTTAAAAGAACACTTACTTGATTGATAAAAAAGATATAAGAGATTTTTTCTTCCGAGGATTAATGTTTGAATCTGAAGCATCAGAATTTCAAAAGGCAGGCATTCAAATTGGAGCGGATTCACAACACTCAGAAAAAGAGTTGCTAGCAGAAGCTCTATCTCCATTTGGAGTTACTCGAAGAAACCAAGCATTGGAAATGGCAAGACTTTATGCCGTTCTAAATTGTTTTGAAAATGAGATCCGTGCTTTTATTAGAGAAACACTAGAGGAAAAAGTCGGTTTGGATTGGTGGGATAAATTACCTGCTAAGGTGAAAAGTCATGCTGAAGGGAGGCAGGAAACAGCGCTTAAAGATTCGTGGTTAGAAGGTGAAAAAAGTGATCTATTAGGTTTTATCGATTTCGGAATGCTTGCAAAAATAATAATTGAAAAATGGGAACACTTCAATAACCTAATTCCATCGCAACATTGGTTAAATCAAAGAATGGATGAGTTGGAAAAAGCGAGGAACTTTATTGCTCATAACAGAATGCTATTACCATCTGAATTCCAAAGGATTTATATGTATATCGCTGATTGGAATCGTGTAATTGGTTTATAAAAGCTGATAACAGACACTATCATCCATAAGCTTACTGAGCTATTTGCAAAGGCTGGTAGGATCAGATACTTTTATAAATATTTAAAAAGTCCAGCTTACGGATGATAGTTGGTCGTTAGCTAGCATAATCGCACATGAGCAAAAAGATCTTTTCAGAAAAACAAGTTGATATCTCAGCCTTTCTTGCCGGGCCGATTCCTCCCGGAATTCTCATTTACCAGAATTATAAGGCATTAGGAAAGGACAGGCAAGCCAATATTTCTTTGGCCACTACCCTAATCTTTACAATCATATTCTTCTATGCAATGCTTCAGATACCTGAAGAAATTCTAGATAAGATTCCAAATTTTGCCTTTAGCGCGTTTTATGGACTTATTGTATTCTTATTTTTTAGACGCTTTATGGCCAAAGATGTGACTGCAGCTTTGGAAAGTGGCACTCAAAAAAGGTCTAATTGGTCAGTTGCTGGAATAACGATTCTGGGACTTGTCCTCAACCTGGGTATAATACTAGGACTTTCAATAGATCAACCATTTTATGAAGGTGAAGTTGTTACGGTTAAGGGGAATGAACTCTACTATAGCCCAAATGTATCGAAAGGTGACGTTAATAAACTTCTCAAACAATTCGAATCACAGGACTTCTTTGGACAAGACTATGGAAATATTGCACGACTTGAACTTATCGGTGACGAGTACTACATCACCATGGTAGTTGAGGAGCAACTTTGGGCTGATGAAGGTATCATTAGCTACGTAACGAGCTTAAAATGGCTCATGGAAGTGGAATTTGGGAAACCGACAAATTTAAAACTGGAATCTATCTCTTTGGCAGGAAATACCAAAACCAAGTATATCACACGCTAGCTAACAAACCTTTAGGTTCACGTCATTGAATTATTTCAAGATTAAGAAATAGCTTCAATCCCTGCCAGCCGAACCGGCAGGGCAGGCAGGTTTGAAAGTTCAATTCACTTTAGCTTTTTCCTCTGCTCTTGCGTTCATCTTTCTAACAGAGTTTTTTTTGGAAAATAGTTGTAGTTGGAACTAGGCGTTCCCGTCGAGCTTCGCTAGCTTAGTTTTTCATCAGTCCCGATAGCTATCGGGAGGACATA
>JBDWQX010000140.1:0-13413 GCA_039986395.1 Cyclobacteriaceae bacterium | reverse complement strand
GCCTTGGAGATTGTGCGAGAAAAGAAACCGGATGTTATCACTCTAGATATTACCATGCCAGAGATGGATGGAATTACATGTCTTGAAGGCATCATGGAAATTCACCCTACTTGTAAAGTAATGATCATAACCGCACTCTCTGATAAGTTGACAGGCCTCAAAGCGCTAGACAAAGGAGCGAGGGGGTTTATGTACAAACCTGTGAATGGTGCCGATCTGAAAAAGGCTTTTGATAAGCTACTGAAAAAACCAGAGTAGATGGATACCAAAAAAGAAGATTTTGAAACCACCTGCAACCTGTTTATTCAGGCATTGGAGAATTACTTTAAGCACTTAACAGACGTGTCATCTGAAATAGGTGTACCATTTATTAAGGAATCTGAAACGCTTTCGCTGAAAAATTTCACCGGACTAATTGGGATATCGGGTAACAGAAAAGGATTCGTGTATATATCCGCTGATAAAAGCATGTATGCTGACTTGATCAATATTTTCATTGGCATTGAGGAGCCTACCACCGAAGATATCCTGGATATGGCCGGGGAAATATCAAATGTGATCGCGGGTAGTGTTAGAGCCAATTACGGGAACAATTTCAACATATCTGTGCCTATCGTATTTGAAGGAATGCCAAAACAATTGAAGTTTCCATCGGAGGTCGCTGTCTTCGTGATTCCAATGAAGTGGAAGGGACATGAGGCGTTTCTTGTAGTAGGGCTAGAGTAGAAACTGGTCCGATATTTGTATAATCTTAAGAATTGATGCACAGTGCTGTCAAGGTCATCCTAGACAAAATCTATCTTGAACAAGAATAAAGGTCATATTTAACTGAATAATTTGAAAGGTTTGGTTACGTACTAATGAAAAACTGCTATTTTGGTCGAAAAAAGACGATCTAATTTGGCTGTTATTTACTATTGATAAACTTTTGCTAGCTATGCGAACACCACTTCGACATAATACGATTGCCACTCTCGTACTTTTGGCTCATTTGCCATTTTTGTTGTCAGCCCAACTTAGAGGCGATACCTATTCCAAAGCCAGACAGACCAAGTCTGCTAAGTTTTACTACGTTTATGATGGTGTTCCTGGGTTTGTCGACAAAGACGCTAGCGGCGAGGTAAAAGGACTGTTGGTGGATATAATGAGGGGCTTTGAATCTTATGTCCGTGCTTCCAAAGGAATTTCTGTTTCAGTGGAGTTTGTTCAAGTTCCTGATAAGGATTTCAAGATTTTTATGTCTGAAGTCAAGAATGGCTCAGGTGGAGTCTTTGGATTGAGTAATGTTAGTATAAAGGAGGAGCGAAAAAAGGATTACCTGTTTAGCCCTGCCTATATGAACAATGTCTCTGTGTTGATTTCCAATGCAAAAACCCCAACACTTACCAATCTAGACGATCTAAACACAAGATTTGCTGGAAAGAAGGCTTACTCAGTCGCGTCCTCAACATACTACGATCGATTGGATGACCTACGCAAAAATTATTACCCCTCCATGGAGATAATATCGCTTCCCTCTGTGAATGAGGTTATGTCCATGGTTACAGAAAATAACGACGCATTTGCAGTGATTGACTTAAACTATTACCTGGAGGCGTTAAAAAGCAAAAAATCAATAAAAAGGCATTCGGTGGGAGATAAAGGTGAGGACAAGTTTGGAGTCATAATGCCTCTTTCCAATGATTGGGAACCGCTTATCAAGGAGTTTTTTGACGGAGGATTCATTGGAGGTACTGACTACCGACTCTTGATCACCGATAATCTAGGCAAGGGTGCTCTCAGATTAATTGAAGGAACTAACTAGCTACTATATAACTATGAGATTTACCAAATACACTTTATGTTTTGCGCTCCTAATAGGAGGTACATTAACCTTTGCTCAGCAAACTGGCGATAGCTTCGCTGCTGCAAAGAATTCAAAATCAGCAAACCTCGTTTATATCCACGCTGGAGTAAACGGATTTGCAAGTAACAATTCAGGAAGTACGACAGGACTGCTTGTAGATGTAATGCAGGAATTTGAAAGCTTCGTAAACCAGAAATATGGAATTACTATTTCTAGCAGATATGTCGAAGCCCAGAACAAAGATTTCAAGCTGTACTTGCAAGAGGTTAGAAACAGTACAGGAGGAGTGTTTGGGTTGAGTAATACAAGCGTGAAAGAAGAGAGAAAGAAATTTTTGAAATATAGTCCCACCTTTTTAAATAACATTTCTGTCTTGATTTCTCATAGAAGTTTTCCAACGTTAACGAACATGGGAAATATTAGCAACTCCTTCAATGGAAAGATGGGTTTTGGAGTACCATCAACGACGAATTATGATAGAATGACCGCCGTTAAATCAGGGAACTTTCCTTCCATGCAGATTACGGATGTGACTTCTAGTAGAGAGATTCTCGAAAATATTTCATCCAATCAAAATGCTTTTGGTTTTTCGGATATCCACTATTACTTGGAATATTTAGAACTGGGTAAGCCAGTAAAGAGACATCCGGTAGGAGATCAAGTTGGAGACGAATTCGGAATAATTATGCCGCTCAGCAATGACTGGGACGGTGTGATGACAGAATTCCTATCTAGCTATGTGAAAACAGCAAAGTACCGTGAAATGGTCACGCGCAACCTAGGCAAAGGAGCATTGCGTATGATTGCTAACTAAATTATCTGTTCTTTCTAGCGTTAATTTTTTCAACCCTCAACCAGTTGCAATATGAAACCCACTATTAAATTTCTTGCGATCCCGATTATCTTAGGGATGGCAATCACAAATCCTCTAATCGCCCAGGTAAGTGGCGATACTTATCAATCCGCTAAGTCTTCGAAATCAGCAAACCTAACGTATGTCTACGCTGGGGTCAATGGTTTCGCAAACAAAGGAGCAGATGGCAACCTTAGTGGCTTGTTCATTGAGTTAATGAGCGAATTTGAGTCGTTTGTTTCCACTAAGTATGGCATTACCATAAACAGTACATATGTGCCAGTTAAAGATGGAGATTTCCAACAATTTCTGAATGATGTAAAAAATGGTTCAGGTGGTGTTTTTGGACTCAATACCACAACTATCAAAGAGGAAAGGAAAGAATTTTTAAAATTTAGTCCTGCCATACTAAACAACATATCGGTCTTGATTACCCACAAGAGTGTACCTACATTATCTAGTATGGGAAGCATAGGTTCAGATTTCAAAGGATTGGCGGCATACACGGCATCTGGATCAACGTATGAAAAAAGGCTCACAGACTTGAAGAGTTCGAACTTCCCTGACCTTAACATCAAGGTTGTGGCTTCCGAGTATGACATCATTGATAGTATCATTGGTGATCCAAGATCATTTGGATTCATTGATATCAGTTTTTATCTGGAATACCTGACTCAAAGAAAAGAAGTAAAGAGACATCCAGCAGGTGATCTGGGTGGAGAGCAATATGGGATTATCATGCCGCTAGATAGTGACTGGGATCCGATCATGGCTGAGTTCTTGAATTCGGGCTTTCTTAAGTCTACTACCTATCGTCAGATCGTTATCAATAACTTGGGAAAAGGAGCACTCCGAATGCTGGAGAGCAATTAACATTTTACTCTGGCGGTTGAGTTGGTCTCTGCCTGATGTAGATTCTTTGTAGACATTCTGAATTAGCGATCCTACTGATCTAGCTGAATTTTTGTCGAATGACTAATTTGACAAAACCCGTTGGCGGATTGATCCTTTTTCTACTTTCCCAAATCTCCAACGCACAACTGCAAGGAACATCTTTTGAATCAGCATTAGCAACTGGCAAAGCAGAGGTAATCTACGTGTACAACGATGTTGAAGACTTTGCTAAGAAGAATACTGATGGGATCGTTGAAGGAATTCTTGTTGATTTGATGGCAGAGTTTGAGTCCTACCTGTTAACCAATCATAAGATAACACTGAAGGTGCATTTTGAACAAGTCAAAGGGAGCGATTTCAACGGCTTTCTCAGAACGGTCAAACAGAGTTCGCAAGGAGTTTTCGGTCTAAGCAATACCAGTATCACACCCAAGCGAGAGGAAATCTATCAATTTAGCAAACCCTACATTGACAATATTTCTGTACTTATTACGCATAATTCCCTTCCATCATTAACCTCACTAGCAGATGTTAGTAAAAGCTTCGCCGGGATGAGTGCAGTTTCAGTGCCTTCATCTACCTATCTGGATCGACTGATAAAGATCAAGAGTAACCAATTTCCAAATATGAATATAGAATTAGTGAACTCTGGACAAGGTGTTATTGAAAGAATCTCAGCAGATAAGAAGACATTCGCAGTAATAGATTTACTGTACTACTTGGAATTTTTCAAGAAGGGTTCACCAATCAAAAGGCACAAAGTGGGAGACGAAATGGGTGATAGGTTTGGAATACTAATGCCAAAAGACAGCGATTGGAAACCTGTGCTGGATGAGTTCTTTGTTTCGGGATTTATGGACAGTAGCAGGTATCGTATTATTGTTTCAAATCACCTTGGGGCCAGTGCGACAAGGTTGATCAGCGTCAATCCAAAAACGCAAGAATGACTAGTCTAGTTTAAGGTGGTGAATGTGCTCATCTATGATGTCGATTCGATTGGTGATACTTTCAACATACTTGGCAAGCTCCTTCTCTAACTTCTTCGTTTCCCTATCGTACTCTTCACCGCCTGCACGGCCGTAATTACTTTCAATTTCATTCACTCCATTGCACTCTCTATGGATAAACCGTTTGAAGTCCTTGGTTGTGTACTCAGCTTCTAATTTCTCAATATCCTTTAATGTTGCTTCTGCTTCCTGGTTACCATCCACCTCAAACTTTCTTTTCACGATACCATAAAGAAGTGTGTCGTAGTGGTGAATTTTATCAAGAAGCTTGATTGTATTGTCTCTGTACGGCTTGGTGGCACAGTAATATTGCAGACCAACATACGTGCTTAGATCCAAAGCTTCTTTATCCCAGGTGATCGTCAGGTCATCCACTATTTCAACAATATTTTCTTCTTCCTGGCAGACTGATGTGAATGTTAGAAAAGTAAGGGAAACAAAGACAAAGAATTTCATATGATGGAGTTTAAGAATAATTAGTAACTATAAGCAACAAGTTAGAAATTTTTTCAAGAATCATCAAAGCAATAATTGGCTCATATTTGCAATGGGTTAGTTGAGTAAAAACAGCCAAGTAAACATCATTTCGCCATTGGGTAAAAAGAACAAACTACAAAAATTCTCAGAGAATAAATTGAGCCACAATGTTATTGAGCCTGGGAAAAGCATGTACGAAACGATTAGCGGTCATTGGAGTTCCTACTTTGGGAATGAGAATGAGATAGTCGTTGAGCTAGCATGCGGGAAAGGGGAGTACACCTTGGCTCTTGCTGAAATGTTCCCGAAACGGAACTACATTGGAGTCGACTTGAAGGGTGAGCGAGTTTGGAGAGGAAGCCAGGAGGCTAGCCAAAGAGGACTGAATAACGTTGCATTTCTGCGGACCCATATCAGTAATATTCCGGAGCTCTTTGCTGAAAATGAGGTGAGTGAAATTTGGCTCACTTTTCCAGACCCAAGACCAAAAGACAGAGACGAAAAGCATAGGCTTTCCAATGCGTTCTATCTGAATATTTATGAGCGGATTCTGGCTAAGAATGGGTGGTTTAAGTTCAAAACTGATAGTACATCCTTATTTGATTATACCATGGAGATTTTAGAGAAACTTCAGGTGAAAGATCAACTTCACACTTATGATTTGTACAATTCTGAATTGTTGGAAGACCACTATGGAATAAAGACCAAGTACGAAAAAATTTGGACAGAGAAAGGCGAGAATGTGAAGTACATGAAGTTCAAGTTTGCTTGATCAATTGTCGACGATGCGGTGGCCTAATACCCGTCCTCATGAATAGCCTTCACAGCCCTTCCCGAAGGATCATTCATTTCGGCAAATGCGTTGTCCCATTTCAAGGCAGTAGGAGTGCTGCATGCAACCGAAGGTACGGAAGGCACAGTCTCTGCCGCGGATCTTGAAGGAAAGTGTTCCTCAAAAATCCGACGGTAGAAGTATTCTTCTTTGTTCATCGGTGGGTGAATCGCAAATCGAAATTCTTTCTGCATCATTTCTTCGTCTGTAACTGACCGTCCTACTGTCTCTTTGAGCATATCAATCCAGCCGTAGCCTACACCATCCGAGAACTGTTCTTTTTGCCTCCAGGCAACACTTTTTGGAAGATAATCTTCGAAAGCTTTTCGTAGCAACCATTTCTCCATGCGATCTTTGCCTGCCATTTTATCTTTAGGGTTTACGGTCATGGCAACATCAATAAATTCCTTGTCCAGGAACGGAACCCTTGCTTCAACTCCCCATGCAGACAAAGCTTTGTTTGCTCTGTTGCAGTCATAAAGGTGCAGTTTATCAAGTTTTCGGACTGTCTCTTCATGAAACTCTTTGGCATTGGGTGCTTTGTGGAAATACAAGTAGCCTCCGAATAATTCGTCGGCTCCTTCACCTGAAAGCACCATCTTAATTCCCATTGACTTAATAACTCTGGCCATTAAGTACATAGGAGTAGAGGCTCGTATTGTCGTTACGTCATACGTCTCTAAATGGTAGATGACATCTCTGATGGCATCCAAGCCCTCTTGTATGGTGAAGGTGATTTCGTGGTGTACCGTACCAATGTGATTAGCAACCTCTTGGGCAAATTTGAGATCAGGGGATCCTTCAAGTCCGACGGAAAACGAATGCAATTGAGGCCACCATGCTTCACTTTTATCTTGCGACTCAACCCTTTTTGAAGCATACTGCTTAGCTATTGCTGATATAATGGAGGAATCTAAACCTCCTGACAGAAGAACACCGTAGGGGACATCAGACATGAGCTGCCGATGTACCGAATCTTCAAGACTCTTCCTTATAACGGATATATCAGCTTCGTTGTCTTTGACATGATCGAATGCTACCCAATCATTTACACACCATTTCTTCACAAGCCCTTTATCACTGGATAGATAATGTCCGGGAGGAAAAATTTCGATTTTATTGCAAATACCTTCAAGCGATTTGAGCTCAGAAGCCACATAGTAATTTCCATGTTTATCCCAACCTTGGTACAGTGGAATAATTCCAATGTGATCTCTAGCGATGAGGTAGGAGTTCGTTGTGCTGTCATAGAGGGCAAAAGCAAACATTCCATTGAGCTTATTTAGAAACTCGATTCCATATTTTTCATAAAGCACAAGAATCACCTCACAGTCTGACTGTGTTCTGAATTCATAATCTCTTTTGAGCTCATTCCTAAACTCCTGATGATTGTAGATTTCTCCATTGACAGCTAGTACTTTCTTTCCATCGGGACTGATCAAAGGCTGACCGCCAGACTTTGGGTCAACAATAGCAAGTCTTTCATGAGCTAGAATAGCAGTGTCGCAACTATATACACCGGACCAATCTGGGCCACGGTGTCGAACAAGTTTTGACATTTCGAGCACTTGCTCTCTTAGACTTTCACAACCTCCATTTTGGTTGAATACTGCTACTATTCCACACATTTAGCTATCAGGTTTTAAGCAAAAAAAAAGTAACCTCATCCTGGGGTTACTACATTGTTGGGAGTTTTGTCACTTGGGGAATTGCAATATTAGTAAACTATTTACTCTAAGTAAAAGAGATTTGTAAGCATGTTCCTTCTTTAGAAATCTCTTTATAAATTTACTGTAGAAGAAATTGTGTAACCACCGTTACCGATTGACTTTTCGACTTAAGGAAGAAACTGGAAAAGACAATTGATTTCTTGCGGAAACTCCGCATACCTTAACAATTTATTTGTGTGGTGTGCGGAGTTTTTTATTACGCACCTTAAACTTGTTCAGATGATAACAAAAGAAGCCATTCGGCATGCATATGATCAAATACAGGATCAGGTACTGAAGACACCGGTAGTCTACTCTCCCGAATTAAGCAAGATATCCGGAGCTAACGTGCACTTAAAAATGGAGTGTTTGCAGCATACTGGCTCTTTTAAACTGCGAGGAGCGTTGACAAAAATTCTGAACTTATCTGTTGAAGAATGCTCCAAAACGCAGGTTGCAGCATCGACAGGTAACCATGCAACAGCGTTTGCACATGTGACCCATATTCGTGGAATGAAAAGTGTATTGTTTCTTCCTGAGGGAGCAAGCCCTGCAAAAGTGAAGGCGTTGGAACAATACAGTGCAGATATCAGGTATTTCGGAGCACGAAGTATGGAAACTGAACAAAAGGCTTCCGAGTACGCCAAGGAGATCGATGGTGTGCTCATTCATCCATACAATGATTCAGACATCATTACAGGACAGGGCACGATAGGAGTGGAAGTAGAGGAACAGGTACCAGATCTGGATATCGTCATGTGTCCGATCGGTGGTGGCGGTTTGATATCTGGATTAGCGAGTTATTTCAGCAACTCCGATACAGTTGGTGTTGTAGGCAGTCAGCCCGAGAATGCAGCTGAAATGTTCCACTCAATCCAACAAGGACACATCGTTGACCCGTCACAACTTGAGACGATCGCAGATGCAACGGCCGGCGGCCTTGAAGATGACAGCTTAACATTTGATATCTGTAGAAAAGAACTTGCTGGGATCGATCTCTGTACCGAAGATCAAATCAAAGAAGCGGTAGCCTTTATGGTAAAGAATCACCAAACCATCGTAGAACCTGGCGCAGCACTTTCAGTGGCCACTTTGCTAAATACAGAAAAGTATCGCGGTAAAAATGTGGTGATCGTTCTCACAGGAAAGAAAATCAATATGGGTCTACTAACGCAAATCTTATTGGACTATGGTAACGATCATTGAGGAAAAGGATATCCTGGAGATCGTGAAATCAATAGATCTCGTATCGTCTATGAAAGATGGCTTTATACAATACAGCAATGGGAGAACAATCATTCCTCCTGTGGGTGAACTGCTTTTTGAAGAGCCTGTTGGTGAAACGCACATCAAGTACGGATACATTAAGAATACAGAACATTACACGATTAAGATCGCTTCGGGATTTCCCGGTAACTCATCGCTTGGCATCCCATCTAGTCAAGGAGTGATGCTATTATTTAGCCAGAATACCGGAGAGACGAAAGCCATTCTCTTGGATAATGGAAAACTGACGAATCTGCGAACCGCCGCAGCGGGTGCCTTAGTTGCTAAGTATTTCAAACCCAAGACGGTGACTGCAATTGGAATCCTGGGGACGGGGATCCAGGCCAGGCTTCAACTCAATTTCGTTCTCAAGAAAACAGCGTGTAAATCCGTCTGGATTTGGGGAAGAAATACGGAAAAAGCACGTCTAATGAGCGAGGAACTTGATCCACACTTGGATGTGCAAATAGCAAATAGTCCTTCTGAAGTTGCCATGTATTGCAATTTTATTGTAACCACTACACCTTCAAAAACACCATTGCTGCGAGAAACAGATATTCAGTCCGGTACACACATTACTGCCGTAGGATCTGACACTCCAGAAAAACAGGAGCTAGAGGCTGGGATACTCCAGAAATCTGATATCGTAATTGCTGACAGTATCCCACAAAGCAATGCGAGAGGAGAGATTTTTCATGCGGTGCAAGAGGGAGCAATTAACCCAGATCAAGTGATTGAGCTTGGTAATGCACTCCAAAATCCAGAGCTACAACGAACCAATGATCGGCAAATCACGGTAGCAGACCTAACCGGGGTTGCAGTTCAAGACATCATGATAGCTGAAGCGGTGTATTCAAACTATTTACTACAAAATCAAAACCAATGAACATTCCAATTTTTGAATTAGAGCGTGTCCAATCACTTTTTGAAAACACGGTTGATTACAATTTGACTGAGAGCGGATTCCATCCGTTTACCCTGAAGGAATTTTTATCTGTAGAACAGATGGACGAACTGTCCAATACCGTCCTTGGTTACGGTCAAACAAATGGCTCTATTGCTATCAGAGAAAGAATCAGTGCATTGTATGAAGATTCGAACCAACACAACGTACTTGTAACAAACGGCTCTTCAGAGGCGAATTTCGTAGCCTGTCACTCATTGCTGAAGAAAGGAGATGAGGTAGTGATGATGATTCCAAACTACATGCAGATCTGGGGAATAGCTGAGGAAATGGGTTGCAACATAAAGGCTTTCCATTTACGAGAGGAAAACAACTGGGCTCCAGACTTGGAGGAACTAAAGAAATCAGTCACTTCGAATACGAAGATGATTGCTTTGTGCAATCCGAACAATCCAACTGGCTATGTGCTCTCCAAGGAAGAAATGCTCGAGCTTGTTGAAATTGCGAAGGGAGTTGACGCATGGCTGTATTGTGATGAAGTGTATCGCGGTGCGGAGTTGAATGGACAGACAGCTCCAAGCTTCATGGGAATGTATGACAAGGCGGTTGTTACCGGTGGGCTTTCAAAAGCATACGCATTACCAGGTCTACGACTAGGTTGGCTTGTCGGACCAAATGATTTAATAAGTGATACGTGGGCATATCATGATTACACCTCAATAACAGCTGGGATCATGAGCCACTTTATAGGAGAAATTGCCTTACGACCTGAAAAAAGAAGTGAAATATTGACAAGAAACAGAGAGATGTTGAATGAAAATCTAATTGCGGTTAAAAGCTGGCTTGATCAATATGGAGACTTGTTTGAGTATGTACCTCCGAAAGGTGGTGGAATGTTGTTTATCAAGTACATCCTTGACATAAACTCCACCGAACTGACAAAATGGTTACGAGAGAAGAAGAGTGTGTTTATTGTTGCTGGCGATTGTTTCGGAATGGATCATTACATTCGGATCGGAATTGGAGAACGAAAGGACTATATACTTGAAGGGTTGGAGAAAGTTCGCGAAGCGCTAACAGAACGCTTTGGATTGTAGTCGAACCAAGCTAGTCAGCATCTAGCACTTCTAGTACATCCATGACTTCGCCGTAATCCTTAAATCCAGGTTTCTCCTCCCTCGTTGCTTGCATTTCAAGTCCTGGAAACTTATGGATGGATTCTGACGGTGTCACTTGGTAACCTTTCACAAGTTTGATATTGCCATTGTAGAAGGAGATGCTTTTGTCAAGTTCATCTCCAAGCTCTGGATTTGAAGTTTTCAGAATTACAATTGTAGCCAGCTCATCCAGATAGCTGAGCATTTCACCCAATTTAGATAAATGCGCCCTTTCATCAACTGCAGCAACGAAAATTATGGGAATTCCTAGCAAACCAATCTTCTCCACCAAACTCTGATCTGAGACTTGGATATAGTTTATTGGATAATCCCTTACTGCCGCCTTAATCTCATCGGCATTTGCAGAGTCAAATTCACCAGCGAATTCAACACCCGCGACCCATTCAGTAATTTCCTTGAAATCCTCTGGACTAATCCTGGATGGCGAAGCGGGATCTATATTGAAACCCAGAATATCGACACCCATTCCAGCGCAATACCTTGCATCGCTAAGGCTAGATACATTCGAAATTTTGACAAAGGTTTTAAGAGGCATTTTTTTGTTGTTATTCCTTCCCCGCAAAGAAAGTAACACTGATCTAAATCGAAGTGCAAAGAAGGTCTGTTATTTGAAAAATTCAAATAAGTTTCAAACTCAGCGGCAAGATTTTCCAACGAACAATCTCGTTTGAACTTTACTTTTCACATTTCCATTTGATTTATCGTGGCAACTACATTAAACATCTCAATTAGAAATAAGCGGTAGTTGCTAGTCAATTCTATTTTAACATTGCACAAGAACTAAATCACCACTCGTGGAAGCATACCTAGAAACAACAAAAGACATTTACAAAAAAGCTGCTGAAACTCCAGACATCGGACTTTGCTGCACAACAACTCCCATTTGGGCATTTCCAGGACTTGACATTCCGAAGCGAATGCAAGAAATGAACTACGGTTGCGGAAGCACCGTTCATCCTCGGGATTTGATCAACAATCCTAAAATTCTATATGTTGGTGTTGGTGGTGGAATGGAATTACTCCAATTCTCCTATTTCAGCAGACAGACGGAGGGAGTCGTTGGGGTTGACGTAGTTGATGAAATGTTAGTAGCCTGTGCCGAAAACTTCAAAACCGCTGAAAAATCCAACGATTGGTTTAAGTCGGATTACGTGAGTTTGAGAAAAGGAGATGCACTTAATCTTCCTGTAAAGGATGAATCGATTGACGTTGCAGCTCAAAATTGCTTGTTCAATATTTTCCATGAAGAGGACCTTAAGACAGCACTGAAAGAAATGTATCGCGTCCTTAAACCTCACGGGAGGTTGGTTCTATCCGATCCGATTAGTGAGGATGCAATGCCAGAAAATTTAAAGAACGATCCTGAACTTCGCGGACTTTGCTTGAGCGGATCTCTGCCATTAAAGGACTACATCAAGATGATCACAGATGTAGGATTCGGGACAGTTGAGATACGAGCTAAACGACCATATAGAATACTTGATCCAGAACACTACGATACCAATACTCCGATCTTTATTGAAAGTGTAGAAGTCTGTGCCATAAAGGATCCAATGCCAGCAGATGGTCCATGTGTCTTTACAGGACGCACAGCTATATATACAGGCAGCGAAGAGTATTTTGACGATCATGGAGGTCATGTACTTATGTACAATCAGCCATTGTCTGTTTGTGATAAGACTGCTGGAAACCTTGAAGGGCTTGGTAGAAAAGATCTTTCGATTTCTGAAAGTACGTATTTCTATGATGGAGGCGGATGTTGCTAACTGTTGTTGGTTGGGTAGTTAACTGGTGGATAATGAGAGCCAAAATGGCATCCCTGTTGAGTTCCTTTACTATCCCTAACCTCTCTTAAAAGAGAGGGAAAGTTCCTTCGGAATCCATTGCGTTTATCGGTATCACGACTACTTACCTGTAACTAACTACTATTTAACTAATAACTAATAACCATTCAACCAATATCTAACTAGCTTTGCATTTTACAATGTGTAAACCGTGGCTGTGAACCCGGCAATAAACAAATTATGAGCAAAAAAGGACGAATTTTAGTAGCGATGAGCGGCGGTATTGATAGCTCTCTCGCGGCAGTACTACTACACGAAGAGGGTTATGAAGTGATAGGCATGACCATGAAAACATGGGACTATCAAAACTCTGGAGGAAGTAAAAAGGAAACAGGTTGCTGTAGTCTTGATTCCATCAACGATGCAAGAAATATAGCCGTTGATCTTGGCTTTCCTCATTACATCATAGACATACGGGAAGAATTTGGCGATTACGTCATTGATCACTTTACCAATGAGTATTTAAATGGTAGAACTCCAAATCCATGTGTTCTTTGTAATACGCATATTAAATGGGATGCTCTATTACGACGCGCTGATAAGCTTGGGTGTGACTACATTGCCACGGGACACTACGCCAACATACGGGAAGAGAACGGCCGA
>JBDWQX010000139.1:0-18747 GCA_039986395.1 Cyclobacteriaceae bacterium | reverse complement strand
CCAAAGGGGTAGAAGTCATTCGCCTGTACTATGTTCGTCTTACCATGATACACTGTGAAATCATCAAAGTGCATATCAACAGCTTCACTGTTTTCATTGCTCAAATACGTCAACAAATACCCTTCCTGATCTGCAATGATGTCATTGATGCTGATCGTTTCATGAACACCAACTCCATGTGCATTCGTACTAACCTGCTCAAAGCCAGCGGAGACGTAGTTCATGTCTTTGTCGAAGAAGATATAATTCACAAAGGCACGTGGTGCTGTGCTTGTATTGCCTTTTCCAGACATATTCGCTCCTCCTAGTGCATCACCAAATTCTGCAGAACTGCTGCTTATGCCTTCTGATCCACCGTAACCAGCGTCAAACGAGGTGTGTAGTGCACTGAACACCGTACCTAGAAATGTGTTTCCACTCGGAGTACTTTCATAATTTGCCTGAACACTGAGGTTTATTGTATCTCCTTTGTTCATTCTGAACAGCCCCAATGCACCTGTCTGGCCTGTCTGCAAAAGTTCAACCTTATCTCCTCCAGTAGTAGTATTGGCATTCGTATTGGTATGTCGGTTCAAGTCTTGAAACCCCTGATTACCAATCGCTGCGTCAAACAATTCGATTCCGTTCACTGCCCAGATATCTGAGTTATTTACAGTCACACCATCAGAGTTCGAGAACACTAGCTTATCACTCCCTTCCTGCTCCACTTCTATCATCTGAATCCCGCTCGTGGCTGTTATTGGTATCCTTTTACTTTGCGAAGCAGTTCCTCCTACATAGACCCAAAAGGTACCACTATTGGATACTATGTTGAATTTTACTTTGTAAAGCTCACCTGTTCCACCACCAGGTGTAAAGGTGGAGGTTGCAGCTCTAGTACCCGTCGCGGTACCATCGTGATCAATCTGTCCACCTGTTACTGCTATGCCTGTTGCATTTGGTACAAAATCAGCAATGTCATAGATAGTTTCAAAGGTTTCCATTACAGTATAGCTCTCAGGAGTTGTACTGAACGTTACACGTGCATTGCCCTGATGGTCGGTGAGGTTGTATTGATAGTCCACCGAACTCCCAACAGGAGTAATGCGGCCTTCTTCCGTCTGAATGCTAACCAGTATATCATCTTCAAATACCTGTCCGCCAAGGAAATCTCTGGTTTTGGTCAGGGTCGTGGTATTGTCATAAAATTTCTGCCACAGTAGTGTGCCACCTGCTGAATACCCATACTCTACCTTCCGGCCATCACTGAAATTGACTTCTGTGGCGAGGTTCAGATGATTGTAGGTAATAGACGTCATGTCCTTGTTCAGGTCTTTGGTCATGTTGCCGTTCGCATCGTAATCATACTCATCTGTCGTTTCCGCCCGGTCATTAAACGCCTCAATGTAGGTTGTTGCATCATCGACTGCTTCCAGCTGATTGGCCGTGTAAGTGAACGTAAGGTCATCCACAGTCTGTACGGCTCCGGCTACATTTCCTTTCCGCTGCAGGTCTGTAATGTTTCCGTTGCGATCATAGGAAATACCTGATACTCCCAGCGCATTCTGTGTATAATTTCCGTCAATGCCGTATTCTGCACTGGTCAGCTGGTTCAGATCATCGTAGTTGTACCGGTAGCTTTTCGTTGCCGCATCGGTCACCCCTTTCCATTTCACTTCCCCGATCGTTCCTGTATATTGTTCATGGCCTGCAGATGCCGTGTTGTACAGCAGTTCCAGTCCGAAGTAGTCATTCACATCATCGTTGGTCACCCCTGAATCATTCGTCAGTGCTGCGTTGTTAATAGAGGTTAACCAGCCACGGATGTTGTAGCGATAATCAATTGACTGTTCATAGGTTGTACCGAGATCTTCACTGTGCAATTTTTTGTCTATCACCTGCCCCAACGCATTGTAAGTGTAGGCTGCAAGGATGATTTTGGGTTCATTGTCTGTCTTATGGGTCAGCTCGAGCAAACGACCTGCGTGATCATACGTCATCGTTTTTACAATCGTCATACCCTGAGCCTGCGGGTTATCGTAAAACGCTACAGCTGTCAAAAGTCTGCCGGCGAAATCATACTCCATGGTTGCCACATCTGTTCCGTCTCTATGGTTGCCCGATTGCACCTGAATTGCACGACCGTAGTCATCGTAGAAGATGACGCTTTCAAGCCAGGTGGTTCCGCCCAGTATTTTTGTTCTGCTACGGGTATTCTTCCCATGCAGGTTGTCATCAGCGACCGGTGCCGTGCTGAAATGGCTGTCGTAAGCTGTGCTGTATGTAGCTGTGGTTCCGGCATAACTATCGTAAAAATTGATACTCAGCGTATCGCCATTGATCGTATCGTACGCGCCTGCCTGCAGCGCAGACTGTGTATCATTGCTGTTGTACACCCCGGATGCTGTTGGCCGTCCCAATTCGTCATATTTTACAAAAGACCATTGTTTCGTCGGGCTTAGTGCTCTCTGGTTGGCGTCCTGTGTCATTGCCACACGATCCAGATGGTCATAGACATACTGTACCTGTCCTGCATCCGGTGTTTCCTTCGTTTTCACCCTACCGCGTTCATCGTAGGTATAATGAAACAGTCGGCTGTTCACATAGGCAGAGTCTACCGTAGTACTTAGCTCCGTTATCTCATATGATTCCTTTGGTGGAATAATGTGCGAAAGTTGATTGCTCTCGTTGTACACATAGTATGTCATTCGATCCTGTGTTCCGTTTTCAATACGTTTCAGGATGGTCTTGCCAGTCTTGTCCGTATAGGTACTCACCTGATGATTGTCCGCATCCACAGATTCTGAAATCATCAGATGTCCGGTCAGATAGGTTCCATTAGTCTCTGGCAACCCAGCCGTCACCTTCCATTTGTAGATTTTATCAGCACCATCATATGAATACACTTCGAAATCAACTTTCGTTGTTTTGCCCGTGCTCAGACCCCAGGCACTACCTGCAGCACTTTGCTCCAGCACCCGACTCATCGGTGAGGTTTCAAAGACGGTTTCTGCATAAGGCTGCGTATCATGTATCACCGCTGTAGTATTCTGATAAAAGAGATACTGTTCGCTACTGGTATATATGCCGTTAATGGCATTCTCCCGATAGCCGCCAGTATTGTTTGTACTGACATAGGGAAGATAGCTTTTCTGTACTCTCCCACGGTAATCATATTTTACAGCACTCACTACATCTTTCTGATTAGGACTTGCCTGCCATGCAACTGCCTGTATTGTTCTGCCCAGGCCGTCCATGTACCGGCGGCTCATCGCTTTGTCAGCAACCGGTAGCTCATCAATCGTTTCCTCGGAGACTGCTTCTTTGAGAACTGATGTGGAGCTGACACTCGTCAGAAAGGCATCGTGATCGACGTTAACAACAATTGTTCTTGCGGTACTCCAACAATTTCCCGCTCCACGCGATCGCAGATACACCGTTACATCATCGTAGAGAATCAAATCTACCGCAGAGTTATCTGTCTCTATTCCTGCTGCTGTTGCTTGCCAAAACCAGGTTTCACCTGGCGGAGAGGTGGTTTTAGTTAGTGTGGTTTGATCTGTCCCCGGTGTGATGACCGGCATAGCAGGTACAGCCGGGATTTCATTTACCGTTACAGGGAGTGTGGTAGTCGCACTCCAGCATCCTGCCGAACTGATCGATCGAACATAATAGGTAGTTGTTGCTGTGGCAAGTTTGGTCGGGTCTGAATCGCTCTGAACTTCTCCGGCAGCTGTTGTTTGCCAGAAGTACGTTTCTCCGGCAGGAGCAGACGGTAGTGTTAACGTTTTATCGCCACACTGATTCGAAGAGACCCCGGGTGCGGATGGTGCTGCGGGGATTTCATTTACAACGACATTTACCGTGCGGGCAGGACTCCAGCATCCTGCAGTACTTTTTCCACGAATGTATAGCGTTCCGTCAGTACTCAGAATTTTATTGGAAGCAATATCACTCTCTGATTCTCCATCGACGCTCGTTTGCCAGTAGTATGTTTCCCCACCAGGAGCAGAGGGAAGTGGTATCGTTTTATCGCCGCACAGGTTTGAGGAAATGACTGGTGAGGGTGGTGTTGTTGGTATCAGGTTCACAGTCACCACAATAGTATTAGAGTACTTCGTCTGGCTACAGGAAATTACCCTGCGCTGGTATTCCTTGTCGCTGGCTAATACAGGAGGGTTGTACGTTGTGCTCGTTTCCCCTGTAAGATCAGACCAGCTTCCACCTGGCGACCGGCTTTGCCACTGGTAGACGTAGCTGCTTGTATTGCCTCCTGACGCATCTAACAGGCTGGTCAGGCTGGATGGATCCACGTCCGAACAGACGGTTTGCGCATTTCCAATCAGTCCCGCATCGAGATCAGGATTAACTGTTATAGAAATAGCATTGCTTGATTTGGTTTGGCCACATGAAGTGACATTACGAAGAAAAAGAGTACTACTTATCAGTGCGGGTGGAGTATAAGACGATGCAGTGGCACCAGGGATGTCTTGCCAGGTGCTCACAAACTTCCGCCACTGATAGCTATATCCCCCATCCCCACCTGATGGTGATGAAGTATTCGTCAGTGTCGAAGGGACACTCCCGTAACAAACCGTTTGAGTACCTCCGATATTACCTGACACGAGAGCAGGTCTCACCGTCACAGTAGCAGTGTTTGTGTACTTGTACTGACCACAGGAGTACGCTCTTCGTCTGTATTCTTTGGTAGAAGTGAGTGCCGGAGGATTATAGGTACTGCCGGTTACGGTTCCGGTTGCGGTTGTCCAGCTACCTCCTGGCGATCTGTACTGCCACAGATACGCAATGGTGCCATTGCCACCAGAGGCAGTAGCAGTATTGGACAGCGTACTAGGGTTTCCCTCATAGCATACCGTCTGCGCATTTCCGATGCTACCAGCGGAAAGATTTCCATAAATACTTACCGTAACTGTGTTGGAGTAAATGGTGTACGCGCAGGAAGCTGCCCTTCTTCGGTAACTTGTCGTTGTGTAAAGAGCAGGGGGGTTATAGGTGGTGCTTGTTGCGCCAGAAACATTCGCCCAGCCAGAGCCTGTATTGTACTGCCATTGGTAGTTTATTGATCCATACCCGCCAGTTCCAGAAGCGGTATTTGTTAATGTTGAGGGATTTCCTCCATAGCATAGTGTCTGAGCGTTCCCAATACTGCCAGCTGTTGGCACAGCGAACATCGTAGTTTGCACCCACCCTGATCCATTACTCCATAGCCCACTGCTATTATTCCGAGCCCTCACATATCGTGTTTGTGTACTCAAGTGAGATCCAGTCAGAGTATAATCCAGGCTATAGTTAGAAGTGGACGTTCCACTGGAACTTGTCTGCCAGTAATAGGTGACACCGGTTGGAGGATTCGGTCTACGCAAGGTTTTGTTCCCACAATTGTTTGTCGAATGCACCCATGGATTGGATGGATTTGGAGGAGCTGTAGGTCCACTAGATACCGTCACATACTTAGTTTTAGACAATGTTGAACTACCCACACCTGCAGTCACCTTTACCCATCTACTACTTCCTATCGAGGTCCAAGTAACTTTTACAGTGGTTTTATTGCTGTAGGTGATGTATCCGCCACTAACCGAATAGCTAGAATATGAGTGAGTACCTCCACCTGCTGACACAGTATACGTTTTATTTTCATTAATATTCGCAGTGCTAGGTCCCGAAATGGAAAGTGTAGGAGTACCCCCACCTCCTCCACCTCCACCTCCACCTGGATCAGGTGGTTGTGCATAGGCCAAAAATGAAACAAAAAATGCAAGGAAAAGAAGGGAATATCGAGCGTCGAATGTGAACATCTTCGTTGGATTCAAGTTGGTTTGGATCTGATTTTTCATCTTCTTATTGTTCTACAAGTCCATTAAAAGAAACAATAGCAGAAGTGGTCCCGCCTCCACCATCATCAGTCACTCTACATTCTACTCGCAAGGATACCGACATCGTTCCTGTCGTATATGATCGAGACGAGGTAGTAGAGCTTGACCATTCGGACCATTCGGCCAATCCATCTTTCGTTCGCCATTCAAACTTAAAGTCCGGTTCACTATTCACAACATTCATAGTTACACTCCCATTTGAGCTTCGAGTAGCTGTGAAAATTGGCGGACCATACAAGATCTGAAAGCTGTGCGAGCTGTCTACAGAGCTATAGTTTGGATGCGTCACGGTCAGTGTAGCAGTCATGTTACTTGGTTCCGTAGGTACTGCAAAGGATTTGGAAATACTTAATCCAGTACCTCCAAAGCTCCATTGATATACAGCGTCAAAAGGATTGATTCCAGGACTCGCAATAAAGGAGAAACTCTGATCTTCCACCAGGTTTCCGGAAGGTGGAGTCCAACTTGCAACCATCTGACCGGTTACAGTTATGTCCTTATTTACGGTCAGAGATGGATAATCTCTGTGATCGATAGTTACCGAGACGCTGTAAGTTCCAAGTCTGTCGTAGCTAGTCACCGCTCCCAATCCAGTCATCGGATTCCCTGCCGTATTATTAATAGACCATGAATAGGTAGTTCCGGCAGGATTGGATGCATATCCAGCAACATTCAAAACAATCGATGAATTAATGTTTGTAGTTCCATTTGTGATTGTTCCCGCAAGAGATCCGGCAACCTTCACGGCTCGACGTTCTACAACTGTTTCAAAACCAAGTTTCGATAAAGTAACCTCAATATTAAAATGACCAAGTTTCGAGTATACATGATTAGCGGTGGTTCCAGTTTGTATCGCGGAGCCATCGCCAAAATTCCATGAGCAGGTTATGCCGGGTGGTAAGTCTTCACCTAAATTAATTGACCATGAACTGCTTACATTAAGCGTCGGGTTATCTCCCACAATTTCTCCATACAGCACTGAACGTAAGGAATAGTCATTTGTCCTGAGAATATTTCCCTTAAAGTCTTTTACAAGTTTCAGTCGGTCATGGTCATCATACTCGCTGATTCTTGCTCTGCCATCTGCTCCGGCTACCGCCACCATTCCAATGGTTGGATCGAAGGTGTAGCTGGTCATCATGGCATCTGACGGGTGTACTCTTAGCTCATCAATGATCGAACCTGTTGGGTTTACAACATCAATATCCGATGTACTCGTGATCTGCCAGGTCAGCTGACTCCATCCTGCAGTTACAGTTTTAGCGACTCCCTCAACAGTGATATTACCAGATCCTTTCGCCCACATGGAAACCAGATAACTTCCGTTCGGTACTGCAGCAGTAAGTGTCCCACTCCCGGAAAAGGAGCCGGAACCTGTATATGAATCAGTCGTTATTTCGTTTGCCGGATAGCTCCAGTTTCCTTTATCCGCGGTCTCAAACCCCGTATAAGCAACCTCAGAGAAAGCAGCGTTGACAATCTGCGCCATCGGCAAATCATCGTCATATCCGAAAATGCTACTCGATTTTTGTCCTTCCCTGGTCATTTCTATTAGGTTACCATCGTCGTCATAATCGTAGGTAACCTGCTCTTCGAATCGGCTGTCTGAGAGGGGATTCAGTGAATTAAATGTGAAGTCAGTAACAGGCTCCGGTATTTCAATACTATGCACAGCTATCGGCAAATGAGCATTCGCTCCCTGATCGTAATGAAATTGCGTGACACTTGAACCTGTAACCTTGGTTACACCAGCTTCTTTCCTGGACTGAATCTGTTGAACAAGTGTAGCATGTAAGTATGCTGCCTTCAAGGAGCCGATACCCTGATTAAAAACACTGTTGTCAAAGTCATGAGGATATTTATACTCAGTGATATATTCAATTCCGTCGCTGTTCGTTGTACTTTTCTTTTTCGTGAGCCAGGGTTCCGTCGCATCGTATTCAAACTCTACGGTCGTAGAAATTCCTGATCCGGTACCAACTCCATCTCCATCATAGGTAGAGGAAGTAACAGAGGCCAGCTGAATCCAGGAAGTTCGTACATCATAAAATGCGTGAAAGAGGTCTTCGCATCGCTGACTGAATACAGCCTCTTCTGCCACTACCAGCCCCCTACCGATGAATTGCTCAACGAAGTTGTAAGTGGGATCCTCCGTAGCCTGCAAGTAGTATGTACCCATGTATCGGCGATAATCCTGCCTTTTATCCATGAGTCCATTCTGGTACCAGTTGCCGTTGTTAGGTGTATACGGTACCGCTTGAGTTCCATGAATGGTCGCAGAGGCTTTAAATCCATCGGCATTATTAATGTAGGTGTATTCTGTTTTCCCTTCGTCACTGCCGTCCTCATAGTAAACGGTCACATTATCATAACCCACGTACGCACCTGAGGCCGAGGAGGAAAGAGATACCGCGCTGGTTGAAGAAAAAATTCTGTAATCTGTGTAGGTGCTTCCTGGACAGTAACTTCTTAGTTTATAGTTGTAAACTGGTCCCGACATCAGTTTACCACTTGTAAGGGAATTGGAGAAGTTCGTATAGTCATAGGTATGAACAACGTCTTCAGAATTTCCGGTTCCTTCATTAGTCACGATCTTTTTCACGCGAATACCACCACCATACCTTGTAGAAGGAGCACTGGATTCAGCCGTAAGCAACTTATACGACAAAGAGATCTCTGAAAGGAATATATTCGGATCGTTGGTTCCGATATCCGCAATAATGTCGTAGACTCCGGGAGTGAGCAACATCGTAAATGAACCCGATTGTGTCCAGGTTTTAAGAACGGTTGTGCCCTGCTTCAGCTGAACATGGTGCGTCCCGGCGGCAGCCTGTCCTAGTCTATCCACTACGCAGTTGAAGGTCACGGTAGTAGATGTGAAGAGTTCAAACTGATCAAAGCCGTCGTCCGGCATCAGAGATGACCGGTTTCCTGCGGCTGCCTGATAGCTTTCATTGGTTTCGGTTACCTCGGGATATTGACTTACATAATTGTTGTAATCATTTGATTCGAACGTGTACTCTGTAAATCCTCCTAGCGGATACTGAATTCTGCTTAGTACTCCATTCAGCACAGTAGTCGAATTCGGAGTTCTGTCACCCCCTGAAAAAGAGAAATTACTTTCTAAATAGCTAGGTACTAATGTGCTGTTACTTTTCCCATTGTGAAACCCCCAATGATCCTGAGCATAGGAGTTAATACCAGGTAAACTCTCTTTGTTGTTGTACGTAAAGCGGTGTGGCGGCAGTGCCAGTTCACCTCCAGTTGTTTCCCTGAGCTCAGTCAGCCAGAGTCGTTGTTTGGCCGGGTCACACTGATAATCAAAATGGAATTCTTTTATAATTTCAGAATCCTCCTTCACCACAATCTTGTCCAGCTTCTTCCCCAGGATATCACACCTGTCTCCCAGCTCAAACTCTATTTTGGAATCTCCGACCTCAATGCGATCAAGAAACAAGCCGGTCACATGCACATCACGCGAGAATTCGAGATCTTCATCTATCGCCGCACATGTGGTATTCATCACGAGCAGGCTCAGTTCTGATGGCACCAATGCATACGATGTGGTTTGTGCTGTGTAAAAGAAATTTACCACCTCTCCCAGCGGAGAAGTTATATTCTTCAAATGCCAGGTGGTTACTGTCCCATCTGAAATTTCGTTAAACCCTGTTCCTCCGAATTTGTAAATGAAACCATCGGTTGTCGTAATAGTCCACTCGCCGAAGGCATTGGAAGGCTTTACAATTTTAACCTTTTGACGTGGAATAGTATAGGGATTGCCTGCCTGGTCAAAAAAGAACTGAGCTGAAAAGCCCGGCAGTGAAGCATTGTAGATGTCCGGTTCCGCATCTGTAGTCAGTTCTATTACATCTTCTATGTAATCAAAGTAGTTAGCAGCTCCATCATAGCAGGTGTTGCTGATCGAGGTCGGCATATTTTGCGGCGGACTAAAGTATCCCTTGTTGTTGAAGTCATCAATTCCTTTAATCGTTCTGGTAATTGCACCGCCAACATCCAAATTCCAGCTTAATCCCACCCAGGAAGCTATCTCCTCCACGCGAACACCGGAGGCATTGTAATAGAGCGATACCGGCACAGAAATCTGTTTACCTGAGATACCAGTTACAGGAATATTGATGTTAGGCTTTCCAGTGTACGGGCCAGTCGTAGCAGCAGACAAATTTGCTGTTGAAACGGAATTTGGTGACAAGGATTGACCAAAGGATAGAAATGAAGCTAAGAAAAACAGGATAAATTGAAACACAAAGAACTTTCGGAAGGATCGTTCGCACTTTTTCATAAGGTATGTTTTGTTAGTGTTAGTACTTCCTAAAACAATGGCATTGTGAGAATTGATTGTAGGAAGGCTGGATTGCCGAATTGAGGTCTTGTACATGTTAGGTCAGTTGGTAGATGTTATTAATACACAAAAGGCCATTGCGTCAACAATCTTTATCGTATAGGCGCAATAACTCTAAACTGACAAGACCTCACACGTCTTCTCTTTTCGCTTTAATCAACTAAATAGGCTGTAGTTCGTGGTAGTGAACTGTAGGTTAATCTCGATCAAACATAACGAAAATTGTCAATTGCAAAGATTCTTTTTTCGTTTTGTTGCAGAGGATTTTAATCAGTCATAAGCAATAGCTTGATTGTCAGGGGCTTTAAAGAATTTTTCGTAGAGAAATTTATTTTGAAGAGGAGACGCTGAATTAAATTCAGATAACTAAGTACAGACAAGGTGTAAAAAAGGAATCCCGGCACTTAGCCGGGACTCATTCTTGGCAGAATACCGGATACTGTCCGGCACAGGCATGACTAACACCTAGTCAATGTTATGAATATCCCTTCGTTTCACTCAGGGTGACAAAAGAGCATGAGATCCTGAAACAAGTTCAGGATGACTCCCCTCATTTGTTCAAGATCCCTCGCTTTGCTCGGGACTAATCCACATTATCGTGTAGGAACTTATTGTTTCCTAGTATTTGATTGTCTTCTGTCAAATTGAACTTCGAGATGTTGTTTTCCGATGAGTGTGGAGCGTCCTTTAGCTTGACGTTCTTTCGTTCGTAGGCTGGAACATCTAGTCGTTCCTTAAACTCTTCTGTTGCCATCTCGAATTTTTTACCTTCAAATTCAGCTTCTCGTCTTGCACGTTCTGAAGCCAATTCCTGCTTCTTGGAAACGGAGACCTGATCAAAAACATCGTCGATAACTACCTCTTCCTCGTTTATTTCTTCTTCCTGATCGCTAAATTTATTTGTAAAATCGAACTCAAATTCTGGCTCTCTTTTCGGCTCACCAGACTCCAGTCTGTCCTCCTCTTCCACCTCTCGTTTGATCTCCTTTTTTAACCAGCCAAACTCATACGATACTTCGTCGGTCTCTTCTTCCTCATCTACTTTGAAAACATAGTCTTCAGAAGCTTTGTCTCGGCTTTCATCATGTAACCCGATCTCTTTGTCAGATTCCAGGTCGAACAGTTTAGTGTCTTCATTCTTATTGACGTACTCACCTGCCTCGCTTACTTCTCCAAAACCAGTAGCGATCACTGTCACTCGGATGTGCTCTCCTAAATTAGCGTCAACACCGTGACCGAAGATCACTTCCGCATCGTCACCTGCATACTCCTGGATGTAGTCTGTAATATCTGTCAGTTCATCCATTTGCAATTCTGCCTCTTCACCTGAAATGATGGAGAGCAGAATTTTCTCGGCACCAAAAATATTTTGCTGATTTAGCAAAGGCGAATTCAATGCTTCTTCTGCTGCTCTTCTCGCTCTGTTTTCTCCCAGCGTTTTTGCAGAACCCATTACTGCAGGTCCTGCATTTCTCATTACCGTCTTGACATCCTCAAAGTCGACGTTGACATACCCAGGAACCGTGATAATTTCGGCAATTCCTTTTGCTGCTGTTGTCAAAACATTGTCAGCTTCGCCGAAAGCATCTCGGATGGAAAGGTTTCCGTACACCTCTCGCAGCTTGTCGTTCATGATCACAAGCACCGTGTCACAGTATTTTTTCAACTCCGCAATTCCTTCTTCAGCGGCTCTCGTTTTTTTCTTGCCTTCGAAAGCAAAAGGTGCTGTCACAATGCCCACGGTGAGAATATCCAGTTCTCTTGCCACCTGGGCAATGACTGGCGCTGCCCCGGTTCCAGTACCTCCGCCCATTCCGGCGGTGATAAAAACCATCTTGGTATCCTGTGACAACAGATCTCGGATTTCCTCTTTGCTCTCAATCGCAGCACTTCTTCCTTTGTCAGGATTTGCGCCTGCTCCTAAGCCACTGGTGAGGTTTATCCCGATTTGAAGTTTGATTGGCACTGCGCTGCTATCGAGTGCTTGATGGTCGGTGTTACAAACCACAAATTCAACATCCTTGATCCCAAGGCTGTGCATGTGATTGACTGCATTGCTACCTCCTCCACCAACGCCTACTACCTTGATAATAGATTTATGGTGTGAGGGTAAATCGAATTGATACATGTTTTCTGCCATAATATTCTAGTTTGCAGTTATCAGTTTTTAAGTTGTCAGTAAGACTAGTCACTGACTACTGTCCACTGTCAACTAATTAATTTTATCATCAAAATCATCGATCAGCAAGCCCTTGGTTTTTTCCAAAATGTTGCTGAAAAATTTATTTCCTTGCTTTAATTTTCTACGTTGTCCGGTTCCAGGTTTTTCACTTTCGTATCTAGCTTCTCGAATGTCAAGTGCCTTGAATCCTGAAAGGACAAGACCTACCGAAGTAGCATACATTGGGCTCTTCGCGGCGTCCACCTTGCTTCTACCCAGATGTTCATTTGGATATCCGACTCGAGTATCCAGACCAGTCATGTACTCGAACAATTGACTCAGATTGGTAAGCTGAGATCCACCACCCGTAACAACAATTCCCGCTGCGAGCTTCTTGTGATATCCAGAGGTAATGATTTCCGTGTGAACCAACTCAATGATTTCTTGCATTCTCGCTTCGATGATGTGGGCGAGGTTCTTAATTGAAATTTCCTTTGGCGGTCGGTTTCTCAAACCAGGTATGGAAACAATCTCATTCGGACTGGCTTCTTCTGCGATCGCTTTACCAAATTTCGTTTTCAACAACTCTGACTGATGCTCCATCACCATGCATCCTTGCTTGATGTCTGAGGTAATGATGTTCCCGCCAAAAGGAATCACTGACGTATGTCTAATGATGTTGTCGTGAAAAACAGCTACATCGGTCGTTCCACCGCCTATATCCACCAGACAAACACCTGCTTCTTTTTCTTCGTCGCTAAGAACAGAAAGGCTAGAAGCAAGGGGCTCAAGAATGAGGTTTTCAATCTCAAGCCCTGCTTTTTTCACACACTTGTTAATGTTGTTTATTGCGTTGGTTTGAGCGGTGATAATGTGGAAGTCAGCTTCCAATTTCACCCCTGTCATCCCAACTGGATCCATGATTCCATCTTCATAATCGACGATGTAATCTTGCGGCATCACGTGAATGATCTCGCTACCTGGGGGTGTAACGATGCGATGCATATCACTTGTGAGTCTGCTTAAATCTTCGATTGTGATTTCTTCGTCGGATTCACGTGTAATCGAGCCGTGGTGCACAGCGCTCTTGATGTGTTGACCAGCGATTCCTACATTGACCACTCGAATTTCAATTCCCGACTGTTCGCTTGCCTCGGCCACCGCCTTGGATATCGCTCGAACCGTCTTGTCGATATTAGTGACAATACCTCGAATGACACCGTCGGAAACAGCTTTCCCCATACCCATTATTTCGAGCTTGCCGAATTCATTCTTTTTGCCGACAATGACACAAATCTTTGTGGTTCCAATGTCGAGTCCTACAATGATTTTATCATCCATAATTTCTACTATCTAAGTGGTTACTACTATTCACAAATAATTTGGTTATCATATTTCAAATTGACGAGGCTATAAGTATTCCAGCCTTTTTTCGGTAAAATTTCTTTATAAAAAATCATTAGTCTGGCAAACTTGGTCTCAAGACCTTCTGGTTTTCCAAATGCTATCTTTTGCTTGGTCACTTGCGGAAGTAATTCAACATCGCCATTCTCAAGTAGAATGATTTGTGCGATCTGTGCACTCCAAAATTCATCAGCCTCGATGTAATTCAGTAGCTCAAAAACCTTCGTTCCAAACGTGGATTCGTTTAGGTTTTTCTCCCAACCAAATTCAAAAGTTGTTTCCAACAATGGTACTCGTGCGGTGTGCTTTGCATTCACTGGTAAAATATTTCCATCAACATCAATGTACTTGTCTTTTGCTCCATCCATCAACACCCGCGCTATTGGTCTGCTTTGTTCTACAGTCACCTTAAGGTTTCCCTTCAAATCACGATATACCTGCGCATCTCGTATGAATGGATTTTTCTCAATTCGAGCTTCCAATGCTCTTGGATCCAGGTCGGACAACTCAGAACCAACAATAAAATCAGAAGCATCGATGGTCATCAGACTCATAACTTCCATTTGATCGGTAAAGAAGTTTCCGTCATCCTGAGCTATTGTGATTTCAATACCTTCCACCTTTCGGTCGGAATTCTTGACACCAGAGAATGTGATCAAACTGAAGATGATCAGCCCGCTAAACGAGTAAAGCAATATGTTCTTCTTTTCACTAGTCATCACTCAAACTTTTTGTCTCTTCTATATCGTAGCTCTCGCCATATCGGTCACGCAAATGCTGGGCAATCTTTGGCACTTCTTTGTCAATATCTCCTGCGCCGAGCGTCAATAGCACATCTATGGTTCGATCCGCCAGCTCCTCGTACAATGTCGTTTTATTCACCAGCACCTTGTTTTCGTTCTCCATCAAATCGAAAATGGTTTTGGAGGAAATTCCCTTGATCGGAGTTTCTCTCGCTGGATATACTTCCATTAGTATCACTTCATCTGCCTTGTCAAGTTCTGCTGCAAATTCTTTCTTGAAATCTCGAGTTCTTGAAAAAAGATGTGGTTGAAAGATGACGGTCACCTTTCTCTTTTTTGAAAGAATTCTGACTGATTTAAGAAATGCTGCAATTTCCTCTGGATGATGAGCATAATCATCAATCAATGCTGATTTAGGGTTTCTGTAGACATATTCAAACCGGCGTTTCACTCCAGTATATGTCTTCATTCGTTTGCGAATTTGCAATGCTTCCATTCCCATCTCCAGCGCAACAGTGATTGCGGCCAATGCATTTTCAACATTGTGATACCCAGGAACCTCAACGTATACATCAGAGATTTTCTCCATCCCGTATCGATAGGTAAATACGAAGGCTCCATTTACAATTCTCAAAGCATCGGCCACCGCATCGCCACTTCGAATGGCATACGAAATGTACTTGTTGCCTGGGTTAATTTTAAACCCTGCCTCAGAAGCCATGATCACCTTTCCTCCTTCTGGCGTCTTTCTTACAAACTCTTCGTACGTGTCCAGCATATTGGTGACATCACCATACACATCCAAATGATCTGCATCAAGTGAAGTGATCACTATGATGTTTGGGTGCAAGTGCATGAATGATTTGTCGTACTCATCAGCTTCAACCACAACTGGAGCTGTTTTTGTGCCAATCATCAAATTAGACCCAGTGTTGGTCATAAACCCACCAACAAATGCGGTACAGCCTTTTCTGGTGCCACTCAACAAATGAGCGATCATCGAGGATGTTGTCGTTTTGCCGTGTGTGCCAGCGACAGCTATGGTGTAGCTATTTTCGGTAATGATGCCGAGTACTTCAGATCGTTTTTTGACAGTAAAATCTCCTTGTCTAAAGAAGGCCAGCTCCTGATGATCATCAGGCACCGCTGGGGTGTAAACAACCAGTGTCCCTTTCTCTTCTAAGAATTCGTTCTTGATTAGGGTTGGCTCATCTTCAAAGTGAACATCAATGCCTTCTTCGATTAGTTGGGTTGTTAATTCCGTTTCCGTTTTGTCGTATCCTGCAACCAATATTTCTGATGCATGAAAGTAGCGAGCTATCGCACTCATGCCGATACCACCGATACCGACCAAATACACTCTTTCTATGTCTTGTAGGTTCATGCTATCAGTTTTATTACTTCGTTCGCAATGTCAATAGCAGCATTTTCATGCGCCATTGACTTTATCTTGGTTGAAAGCCTTTCTTTTTCTTCGTCATTGTTCATCAATGAGATTGCCTCGTCGATCAACGACTCCTTTGCTTCAACATCTTTGACCATATGGGCAGCCTCGTTTTCAACAAGTGCGCTTGCATTTATGGTTTGATGATCTTCTGCCACATTTGGCGAAGGGACCAATATTGCAGGTTTTCCAGTCAGCATTAACTCTGCGAGCGAAAGGGCTCCTGCTCTTGAGACTACAACATCCGCAATGGCATACGCAAAATTCATTTGTCGAATGAAATCCTTAATCACTACCTCTTTACCACCCTCTCCAGCACGTTCCAGCATTTCCTCATAATAGAATCCACCTACTTGCCAGATTAGCTGAATGTCATTTGACTTCAACTTTTCCAATCCACCGAGCACACTCTCATTTATCGTTCTGGCACCAAGGCTTCCACCAATTACCAGAAGTGTCTTTTTAGCGCTGTCCAACTCAAAGTGTTTCCACGCTTCCTCGATGCGATTTGGATTCAATTTGATCGTCTTCCTAACGGGATTGCCCGTTACCACAATCTTTCCTTTGGGAAAATATTTTTCCATTCCCTCGTGCGCTACGCAAATTGTATTTGCAGACTTTGAAAGCCATTTATTCGTAAGGCCTGCGTACGAATTTTGCTCTTGTATTAAGGTAGGTATTTTCTTTCTTCCTGCGACATACAACAGTGGACCGCTGGCATAGCCACCAACCCCAACCACCGCATCCGGTTTAAACTCTTTGATCAGGCGTGTTGATCCAAGTAAACTCGAACAAAGCTTGAATGGAAACATCAAATTATCTGCAGACACTTTTCTCTGAATCCCACTGATCCAAAGCCCAACAATTTTGAATCCAGCCTCAGGCACCTTCTTCATTTCCATTTTGCCCTTGGCTCCTACAAACAGAATCTCCACGTTTTGAAGAATTTCTTTCAGTGCCTGTGCAATGGAAATGGCAGGATAGATATGTCCCCCGGTTCCGCCACCGCTAATCATGATCCTATATGGTCTTTCTTTTTCGATTACGCTGCTTCTTTATATTGATTTCCAAACGACCCGCCAAACTCATCAATCTCGCCTCGACTTACGCTGAGTATGATTCCAAGTGTGAGCCCTGCGAATAGCTGGGATGTTCCCCCCATACTTATAAATGGTAAAGTCAAACCCGTAACTGGGCCAAGTCCAACGGCTACACCCATGTTCACGATTGCCTGAATGACGATCGCAAAACTCAATCCTGCTGAGAGTAAACCTCCATATGCACCGTCATTGTCCTCCGCTGCTTTCATGCCTCGGTAAAGAAGTGCGAGGTACATGAATAAAATAATGCCGCCACCAAGCATCCCGTACTCTTCCACAATAATCGCGTAGATAAAATCTGAGTATGGATGTGGTAAGAAATTTCGTTGATCGCTTTGACCTGGTCCTTTTCCAAAAAATCCGCCTGAGGCAATTGCGACGTACGCTTGCTTTGCTTGAAATGGGGTATCACCTCCAACAAAATTTTCAATCCTGTTCATTGCTGTTCCGCCCCGTTGTCCTACAAAGAAGGAGATGGACCCGAACATTGCGCCAATGACGACCAGCATCATCAGATACTTCATTGGAACACGTCCGATAAACAGGACCAGCATACATGTAAGGAAGAGTAGGATTGCCGACGAGATATTGGTCAATGCGATCAATCCGCAAATAAGTCCAATCCAAAAAAGCATCGGTATTAAAGCCTTTTGAAAGTCGTCGATGGCGTGTTGTCTTTTTGAAAGCATGCTTGCAAGCGTGACGATTAACGCCAGTTTTGCTAAATCAGATGGCTGAAATGCCTGATTAATTATAGGGATCGTAATCCATCTGGACGCCTCGTTGATGTTTGTCCCGAACAGCCAGGTAAACAGCAAGAGCGGCACGCTCACCCATAGCAACAACCTCGATATTTTTGAATAGTACCTGAAGTCAACCTTGTGTGCGAGCCAAATCGCCAAAAGGCTAAGACCTACCAGTACCGAATGTTTGATGAGGTAATACTCCGTATTTCCTCCCATCATCTTATAAGCAAGACTTCCTGTGGCACTGTACACCACCAGAATACTAAAAACCGACAGTACGAAAACAATGAACCAGATAATCGGATCGCCTTTGAGGTTATTGTATGCCCAATTTTTTATTGCTGTCATGATCGTGCTACTTTAATTTCCTTACTAAGACTTTTAACTCCTCGCTTGAATTTATCTCCCCTATCTTCATAGTTGTCAAAAAGATCGAAGCTTGAACATGCTGGTGATAGCAATACCACGTCGCCTGTCTCTGCCCAATCATGTGCAACCTGCAAGGCCTTCTTTACACTATCCACCTCTTCAATTTGATTCACTTTACCACTGAAAAAACTCACCAATTGGTGATTGTCTACACCCATGCAGATTAGCCCTTTCACTTTTTCCTCAACTAGATCCTTTAGCTGCGAGTAGTCGTTCCCTTTGTCAATCCCGCCAGCAATCCAAATGATCCCTTGTTTGATTCCTTCAAGGGCATAATACACTGAATCTACGTTGGTTGCTTTGGAATCATTTATGTATCCGACACCGTCAATCTCGTCTACATACTCCAATCGGTGTGGCGCATTATTAAATGTCTTGAGGCCTTTCAGAATCTTGTCAATTGGGGCTTTCAGATGAATGGCACTGAGCACTGCTGCCATGCTATTGACCATGTTGTGCTTCCCAATCAAGGATATCTCGGAAATTG
>JBDWQX010000138.1:0-6649 GCA_039986395.1 Cyclobacteriaceae bacterium | reverse complement strand
TGAGTTGACCATGTTAGTTCTATTTCTCTCCGTAGTGATTTCTAATTAAGTCATTTATCTGACCACTTTCAAATAATGCAGAAATGTCATTTTCAGCCATTATCTCCTTAATGTACGTATCTTGTTCTTTGCCTCTTTTATATGCTTCGGCGTACGGAATGTGGCTAAATGAAACCTGTGAATAAAGCGGGAGGTACTTGTCAGGATATAGCTCAGAAATTCTACGCTCAAACTTCTTTTGCAACAAAAAAGCGGGATCCCCAACAAAATCACGCATCACGTGGTAGTTGTCCAGCGAGAGATCTTGAACGGCATCTCCATTTGGTTTTCTGGAAACCTGATATGCTTCAAAAACCTTTTCCCAGTCTTCGTTGTGTTCTTGCATAAGCTCCCACATCACTGTACAATCTTCAAAACCAGAATTCATCCCTTGGCCGTAGAAAGGCACAGTGGCGTGAGCGGCATCTCCCATCAAGGCAACTTTGCCATGGACCCACGGATAGCACCGAATTATGGCTAACGACGATAGGGGGTGGTCTTCCCAGGAATCAGCTACTTCAGGCATTAGTTCATAAAAATCTGGAAAGGTTGTTTTGAAAAATGTGTTTACTTGATCTCTCGTTTTTAGTCTTTCAAATGAGTTTTCATGGTTTTCGAAAGGCATGAAAAGTGTGCAGGTAAATGATCCATCTTCGTTTGGAAGTGCAATAAGCATGAACCTACCTCTTGGCCAGATGTGCAATGTGTTTTTTTCTAGTTTGTACGTTCCGTCTTCGTTTGCTGGTAGTAAAATTTCTCGGTATCCATCCTCGATGTATCTCTGCTCATAGTTAAACCGACTGAGCTGTTGCATTCCATTGTACCGAACTGCGGAGAATGCTCCATCTGCAGCAAAAACCAAATCTGATGTGATCTCCGAGTTTTTGCGGGTGATGGTATTTTCAAAACGGAGAATCCCTTTTTCTAAATCGACGTCTTTGCAAAGTTCGTTGCAGAATATATCAACGTTTCCAGTGTTCTCTGCGATGTCCATCATTTTGGCATTGATACCACCTCTGGATACAGAGTAGATGGCTTCTCCTTCTTTACCGTACGGTTGAAAGGTGAGATTTCCCTCCAAATCATGCATGGTTCGTCCTGGCATTGGAATGGCGATCTTTCTTATCTCCTCAGCAATTCCGACCGTTTCAAATGCTTTCCAACCTCTCGTAGACAGTGCCAGATTGATGGACTTTCCAGCTGCGATATCTGCCGTTCTTATGTCAGGCCTTTTCTCAAAAATGCGAACTTTGTAGCCTGCCTTGGATAAATACACCGCCCACAGGGAGCCGACTAATCCTGCACCTACAATTGTTGCCGTTTTCATATTCGTTCTTTCAAATCTTTTGCAGTGAATTTTTCGGTGAAGATAATAGCTAATCAACTTTAGTTCCGCTAATAGGTAGATCTGATTTTCTTCGAAATTCTTGGAAATAGGCAAGATGGACCTGATTAAAATCTCATGAAAAAGTGACTATCATCAATTTGACGCTTGGGATGCTGTGTAACTTGGAGGTTAACCAAAATCTGGATACATGTCTGATCAACCAACACCGCTTAAGAAATCTTTATACGAAAAAGAACTTGCAAGGCTTTCCGCCGAATTGGTGTATCTACAGGAATGGGTAAAGGAGAAAGGCTTGAAAGTAGCGGTCATCTTTGAGGGCAGAGATGCTGCCGGCAAGGGAGGGGTAATAAAGAGAATCACTGAGCCGCTCAATCCGAGAGTTTGTAAGGTGGTAGCACTTGGAGTGCCTACAGAAAGGGAAAAGAGTCAATGGTATTTTCAGCGTTACGTTCCATATCTGCCGGCGGCTGGCGAAATCGTGCTATTTGATAGAAGTTGGTACAATCGCGCTGGTGTCGAAAAAGTAATGGGATTTTGTACGGAAGAAGAGTACAGGGAATTTCTAAGATCGTGTCCTGAGTTTGAGGGAATGCTCATTCGGTCAGGTATTATTCTGATAAAGTACTGGTTCTCCGTAAGTGATGAAAATCAGGAAAAGCGATTCAAAGAACGAATAAATAATCCGCTCAAACGTTGGAAATTTAGCCGAATGGACTTGGAATCAAGAGAGAAATGGTTGGAGTATTCGAAAGCTAAGGACGAAATGTTTGGACACACAGATACTGAGGATAGTCCGTGGTACGTCGTTCACGGAGACGACAAGAAGCGAGCAAGACTCAATTGTATTTCCCATTTTCTGAGTCAAATCAGCTATGAGCCGACCAAGTATGAGGAGATTCACTTAAAGCCTCTGGAGAAGGGTGAGGACTACATTAGGCCTTCAGTAGGGTATCAGAAATTTGTTCCCAATAATTTTTAGTTCCATTTGCCTACCACTGTACTTGATTGAATCCAAACAAGTATAATTTTGCTGGACCTATAAAATGCATCTGAAATTTTCAGCTTTTCTATCTCTCATCTTGCTTTCGGCATTCAGCTTTGGGCAAAATTCCACATTCAACAAAGTGGATGTTGAATCGAGCATTTTCGTAATCAAAGGAAGTACAAACGTCAACAGATTCGAGTGCGAAATGAATCAGGCCTATGAAAACGAACAACTTGTAGTTCGAAGTAGTAGAGAAGATCGGATCATAAGTTTTGACGGGCTTAAGCTCTGCTATCCAGTTAGTGGATTTCAGTGCGCCATTAAAGCTATGAGTAAGGATTTACAACAAACACTCAAAAGCGACGAGTTTCCCTGCTTATTTATGGAAATCAATAAGATTATCATTGCTGAAGAAAATGACGCAATTGAAAATCTCAAGGTTAAATCAGAGGTGACAATCACAATTGCAGGTACTACTGTCACCATGATAATAGAAGATGGGCAAGTAGTGAATCATTCAGAAAATTCACTAACACTGTTCGGGAATAAAGTGCTGAAGATGACAGATTTTGGAATAGAGCCACCAACCAAATTTTTGGGACTTGTGCAGGTTACAAATGACTTGGATGTCACTTTCGAAATCAAGCTCATCGTGCAGCCTGCTAAGTAAAATAGGCCACCCCATTGAAAGGGTGGCCCAATTAGAACTTTGATGGTCGGAAGTTAGAATCCGATAACAGCCTCAATCATGAACCCATCAAATTCAGCTCCTTGAAATTTTGTACCATTCCATCCTGAACCGTCGTAGCTTTGTTTTACAAACTCTAGTTTAGCGAGCACATTGTCGGTCAGGAACCAGCCTCCACCTATGTTGGTTCGTTTCGTGTCAGTTGCAGATGCTGCATCAGCGAACTCACCTGCCACAGAATTGTAACGGCCTCCTACGTATACTTTTTCGCTGCTTCCGAACCTATATAGAATTTCAGCTCCAGTTTGAGTGAATTTCCCGCCAATCGCGTCATCTCCGTTGCTAGCTACTTCATAGATGCCGAAGAATTCAAGGCCTTGGAACTTAATGAATGGGTTAATTTGTATGGCTGTTTGATTACCAAATCCAGGGTTTAGTCTAGGTAGAAAATCACTTACTCGGGCATCATTCATACCCTCCATTACACTATAGTATCTAGCTCCTGCTCTATCTCCTGCGTAAACATAATCTCTTGTGCTTTTATCCGAACTACTGTAGAGTGATCCAGTAAACCGAAGTCTGAGATCATCACTAATCTGCTTGTCATATCCAAGTTTGGTATAGAATGCAATTCCATCATCACCTGCCACCGGACTTTGGTTTAGTCGACCATTTGAAAGACCTACCAAGAATATTAGACCATTGCTTTGAATTGTTACTTCTCCGAATGGCTCGGTGGTAAATGAATCCATTATGTAATTACCAACGAAAGGGTTGAAGATAGCTCTTGCATTGTCAGATCGTCTAAAGTGTGCGTCTCCGTAGTTGATTTCGTCCATACCAATTTTGATGGTAGCTATGTCCATGAAGCCAGACAGAAAGCCCTCTTTTATGAAATCAAGTTTGTCCATTTGGATGTATCCTCCTTTTACCCAGGCCTCCTCATGGTGACGAGAAGATAGATAGGTGCGGAGGTGCATTCTCATTCCATCAGCAAGCTGCACATCAAAGTTCAGGTTGGTAGTTGGCAGTGAGAAATTGTTCGCCAAGTCGATTAGTGTGTCACCGACCAAATCATTGGTTTGTGACAAGCCCTGGAAAAGCATAGCGAAATCACCACCAAATCGAATTTTGAACCCTGTGTACTCCAGATCATTTTGCTTTGAAGTCTCAAACTGACTGACTCCATTTTTATTGTTTTGATTGTAGTACTGAATTTCAGGAAGCTGTGCGAATGTCACGCCTATGCCTAGCATCATCGTGACGATGAAAGTGTAAAATTTGTAATTTGAGTTTTTCATGATTGATAAATTGTTTGGTTTATTTTTTAAGTAAGAATTCATATTTAATGGTGACATCATCACCAGTTTTAAGTGTGCCGAACATTGCGGTTGGAGGAGTTATTCCGAAATCTGACATTGAGAGATTTACCTCTCCGCCAACTTTTAACTCTGTACCTGAACTGTATAGAACCTGAGCCTCAATAGTAATTTCTTGCGATTGACCAGCGAGACTGAGCGTACCAGACCCTTCTATGCTTTCACCCTTGATTTCGAGGGATGGAGCTTTGAAGAGAATTTTCGGAAAGTCCTTTTCCAGAAGCGCATCGTAGGTCTTGTTGTCCATGATACCCTTTCCGCTCTCGATAGATTTCACTACTACTTGCACTTGCAGTCCAGTGATAAATTGTGAATTGATTAACCCAGTGACGGAAAAATCATTAACAATAGACTCCCAATCGTGAATTGAGGAGGTACCGAGAATACTCATGGTACTCTTTGATTTGTCCAGTTCGAGCTCTGTGGAGTCATAGTTAGCAGACCCAAAAAGCGTTAATATCATTAGTAGAATTTTCATGATTGTAGCGTTTTTGTTAGGCCTAATGTATGCATCCGACAGTGCCGGAAATATGATCGACAAATCCCATCATAATGAGTTTGATCAGCTGATTTTGTGAATTATGTCATACCGAGGTATGATTGACAATGCATGAATTTTGCCTGAGAGAATTCATCATTTTGAATGATCAAGAAAAGAGATTGGAGCCAATGATTATAAGGATCAAAAAAGCCTCACTTGCAGTAGCGAGGCTCATCAATGCTTTATGGAGTAGGTCTTTTTAGTCGAAAGGAATTTTAAAGGTCATCACTGGTATTGTAGACCGATTTGCCAGGTCTTCAGCTCTACTTCCTCCGAAGATATGACCAAGCCCTGTCTTGCCGTGTGTGCCCAAGACGATGATTCCAGCCCCTACTTCTTCTGCGAAATCTACGATCCCCTCGTCGGGATAGTCTGCTTCGAGACTGTTGAGTGTTGAGTCTTCAAAATGATTTCTACCAGCAAATTTTTCCAATTGCTTATTTGCTGATGCTAAGGATAGAAAATTGTGTGGAGTACGAACTTTGACAATGTGCATGTTTAAACCAAGCATTTCTTGGACGTCCTTAGCTTTTAGTGCAACCCAGTCCTGATCTTCGGAAAGATCTGAAGCAAACACCATGTTTTTCATTTCAGCAATCTTGGTTGGACCTTTGATTGTGATCACAGGACATTCTGAGTGCCTGATTACCCGTTCAGCATTCGAACCTATAAACACTTCAGAAAGCCCTGAAGCACCTGTAGATCCCATTATGATCCATTTAGCTTTTTCTTCAACGATTTCCTTACTTATGTTTTGATAGGGGTTTCCGTGCTTCATTCTGATTTTTACGATCTGTTTTGCATCAGTTACACGCTTGGCCCAACTGTTGAGCCGATTGTGAACACCTTCGATGAGCTTAGCATTGAGATGGTCCACAGCGTGATCCAGATCCATTTCTCCAATGGCACTAAAGGAATAACTGGGCAATTCCAGCACATGAAGTAGAAGTATTTCTCCTTTTACTATCGCATTAAATTCAATTGCAAAATCCAGTGCATCGGAGGAGATAGTTGAAAAGTCAACAGGTACAATAATCTTTTTCATACAGCTAACAATTCAATTTTTTGATATTCTGCTTTTCCATGAGTGTCCTTGAAGCTGGACAATTCAATGTTTTTAGCATCCTTGTCTAACTTGAAGGTCCAAACAGGAACCTGTACATGGTTCACTGTGTCTTCGGTTAAGCTTCCAGACAACCAATGAGAAATCCCTCTTCTAGAGTGGGTTGCCATTGCTACCATATCTGCTTTAAGGTCGGAAACCTGTTGGAGTATTCCGTCAGCCGGAAATACGCTCTTAGCAATTGTGAAACTCGAATCTCGGAACCCGAACTTCTTCAATACTTCATTAAATTCTTTGATGACCATCTCACTATTCTCAATGTTATGCGGTGTTCTCACCCAGAGAAACTCCATATGAGCCGAAAATAGCTTTTGAAGTTTGGAAAGCTTAACCATAAATTCATCCTGAATCTCGGTAAGGTCAACTGGAACAAGGATTCGTTTGATTGAGTCAAAGTTTGACTTAGTTGGGACGGAAATCACTGGACAATTTGCCCATCTGACGACCCGCTCCGTGTTGGAACCGACTAAAAATTCCGTCCAGCCAGAGCACCCATTTGTTCCGATAATGACCAAACCGATATTCTCTTCGCTAACAATGTCTTTT
>JBDWQX010000137.1:0-3080 GCA_039986395.1 Cyclobacteriaceae bacterium | reverse complement strand
GGAGTAATCTTTTATCTCTCTCTTAGCAAGCACCTAACTCCTATTTTAATCCATCGATCGCCGCTTGAGCAAATGGTCTACTTCGTTCTGGAGTATGTTCCAATGCTTTTTCTGCTGTTTTCAAAGCTGCTTTCGTTTTTCCACCAGCAAATTGTGCCTGAGCTAAGCCGAGATTCATGATCCAATTTTGCTCACCAAATTTTTCAATTCCCTTATCGTACATTTCCTCTGCCGCTCCAGCTTTTTCATTCTCTATCAGGAAAAGGCCGAAAAAGTAAATAGCACCAAGGTCATCGAGCAAGGCATGCATCTCATTTACTGTGCTAGCAAACTCCTCCTCCCGATTGAGTGCAACAAGAATTCTTGCCTTTGTCGACATGTTGGTGAAATTTCTGTTCGCAGCAAACCCGGTGTAACCACCATTAATGGAACGATTGGCCCATTCCAGTCCTTCCTCCAGATTAACGTTTTGATCGTAGCACCATCTTGCAGCGTCATTCCAGGCCTCCCACCGGTAGGTGTTTTCACCCAAAAGTTCGTATCGAAAATTAGACAGAACTGTTTCAGCTAAGTCTACTGATACGGTGAATGGAATTCGTTTTTCACCCCACTCTAAAGCTATCACTACAGAACTATCCGTCCGATTGATAAATCGATAATCCAACTGCTCGGAAAATGCACATTCAACTGGTGTGGCCTCTACTTTCAAAGTCACGTGTTCGTCCCTGTCGAGGTAGTAACTTCCCCACTGATTGTCGTGATGCGCAAACATCAGTGTCCAAGGCCCATTTTCACTTGTGTCAATATGGAAACCATAGCTACCAGCTTTAAGTTTTTGTCCCTGAATCATCACATCCGTGTTGAAGCTAATTCTAGTATTTACATTCGCTCCTGCGCGCCACGCAAGGTTTGGATCTGCGTAGGATCCGATAACGTTCGCCCACACATCCCGCCCCCTGACCGCAGGGCTGTGGTAGTCCACGGTTATGTCAGTAACTCCGAGTCTTTGCGTCTCCACTACTTTGATACTGGGCCGTGGGATCTTTACGGTGTGAAACTGCGCCGCACAAATAACTGGTATGGAGCTTAGCATAATTATTGAAAACAATTTTCTCATATTTCGTATCTTTTGATAAAGGCAATGATCTTTAGGAATAGAAATTAGAAATTCCTGATTGTAGAAATCAGGAGATGAAATATGGAAATATTTGTTCTTCTTGCGTTGTTCTCAGGCATAGCAGTTTCTGCTTGTTTGTTCATAGCTGGGTACTTTTTTCTAGTCAACAATGAGCGGCTCATCCAGCGGGTGCTCGGCCTCCTGTTCCTTGCGATAGCTCTGCGTATTGGAAAATCCGTTTTTTACTACCTAATCCCGGATATGTCCCTTCTCGGCATTTCTTTAGGATTTCTTGGCCTCTCAACTATTGGCCCTTGGTTGTGGTTGTACGTTGGGCTTTCAAACGAATCTAGGCTAACGATTAATAAAACCGATCTGATCCATCTTGTTCTCCCTTTCGTCGGTTTCACAGGAATAGTTTCAGGATCCAATTTGATCACCCCTTCGATGGCATACCTGAGTGGCACAGTCGTTCTGTTCCTTTACCTTCTAATGTGCTGGCGGCTCGCTCGATACAGTCCAGCTCAGCGTAAAGAGTGGAACCGCTGGCTGATCGGAAGTACAACACTGATCTGGGGAGCTTTTGCCTATCAACTGGTCTCCGAATCGATTCTCAATTATGCGTATGGAGCAGGTATGGCGGCACTTGTTGCATATTTATTGATTTTCAAGATGCTTAGAAAACCAACCATATTTCAGAAAAAACTTACCTACCATATTGGAGCGGAACTAATACAGCGGCTTGTTAAATGCCTGGAAGATGAGCACTACTACCAAAAACCTGCCCTCAATCTTTCGCAATTTGCACAGCACCTTGGTGAACCCGCATATTTGGTTTCCAAAGCTGTGAAAAGACACTATGGTCGTACTTTCCCTGAAGTAGTAAACGCCTTGCGTATCAAGGAAGTGACGCGAAGACTTCAGCATGAGCGGTATGAGTTCAACAAAGTCGAGGGAATGGCTTATGACGTTGGATTTAACACTCCATCTGCTTTCTACGCCGCCTTCAAAAAGGAAACATCCTCCTCTCCACGTGAGTACCAACGTTCCCTGGTTCAATGAATAGCTTATATCGCCATTCAAGTAATTAACCAGTCAACCACTCACAATTCAACATATTTCCACAAATTGTAGCTCCAACCAAAAAATAAAAGATGGCATCTTCCTCTCGTGGTGAATTCACCTCCTCTTTCGGTTTCGTAATGGCAGCCGCAGGTTCGGCCGTCGGACTTGGCAATATTTGGGGGTTCCCAACACAGACAGCTGGAAATGGAGGGGCAGCCTTCGTCTTGATTTACATCATTCTAGCATTTCTTGTTGGCTATCCAGTATTAATGGCCGAATTTACTATTGGACGCTACACACGTCTTGCGCCACCTGATGCCTATAAAAAATTAGGTGGAGGGAAACTGTACTTTGGCATTGGAATTCTTGGGTTGGTGACCGTGGGATTTATCCTCAGCTTCTATTCAATTATTGCTGGCGGTATGATTGCTTACTTCGTAGAACCTGTCGGAAGATTGTTCGGCTTGGACAGCTTCTCAGATTGGGTGGTTGCCCAAAGTGAAACAAGTAATTTGGTGTTCACTTCCATATTCTTTTTGCTCACGATCTTGATTGTTTCTGGAGGAGTAAATAAAGGCATCGAAAAATGGTCTTCTCGATTTATGCCAACGCTGTTCGTTCTCTTCTTCTTTCTTGTTATTTACGTACTCACTCTAGATGGGGCTGCAGAGGGAGTTGCTGTCTACCTGCTCCCAGATTTTAGCAAAATATTTGATCCGCAGTTGATTACCAGTGCAATGGGACAGGCATTCTTCTCTCTATCATTGGGCGTTGGCGGAATGCTGGTCTATGGTTCGTACACAAGAAAGAGCGCAAACCTTGTGAAGTTAGGCTGGCTGGTGACGCTCTGCGATATTGGTGTTGCATTCATTGCTGGGTTGCTGATCATCCCCGCAAT
>JBDWQX010000136.1:0-22257 GCA_039986395.1 Cyclobacteriaceae bacterium | reverse complement strand
ATCACAAAGTATTAGTGTTTATCTGAGCCAGCAACCTCTACTTCCCTAGCCAGATACAGATAAAGCTCGCGTGCATAGCGATTCATGTCTGCTCTTCGAGCCTTGAGGCCTGTTGAGGCTCTTTCGAAGGTTAGCTCCTGAATTTCCTTCGGCCAACCGGACAACGCTTCTGTTATTACCTCATCAGTCAGGTTTTTCTGTAAGAATGCTATCTGCTCCTCCCAGTCGGCCCAATCTGGTTCATTAATGAAACTGCGATCGAAAAACCGTGCATTCTGACTAATTCCAGGAGCCCACCTTACTTCTTCATCAAATCCCTCCACTTTCGGAATAGCCCATTTCCGAGAAGAGATCTTGGGGATAATTCCTTCGTTGATAAAAAACACTTGATCTCGATCTCTCGGAATCGGTCTGTACAAGTTTCCTTTTCCCTCTTTCTCAATTTCTGCCCATCGCCATTGATCGTCATGCCGGTCCCAGTCCCCGATCCACATATCAAAGAGTCGGTTTCTGACCACAAAGTTTTGATCTACCGAGTTGTCATTGTCCTTCTGCAGCTTCTCGATCACATCAAACGTACCCTCAACATCTTTGCCCCCTCCGAAGTGGGGCTCAAAAGAAGCTTCTTTATTGGGTCGTTCTTCATACACAGCCAGAGTGCCTGCAAAAACTTGCCTGAATTGCCCAAGCCTCGGATCATCTGGAATCCATACAGGCTTAGGGTTTGTGTGGTAGATCTGAGCTGCGTCAGCCAGTCTTGGCACCACAAAAGCACCGTATGGATGTGAAGCAGAGATCTGATCTTGAACAATACCTTGAGCAAACGTGTTTCGTAAGGCAATTGGCATCGCATTTTCCGTGTACTTCTCGATTGACCGCAAAACATATTGCCGACCGTCCTCAGCCTCCAGTCTCAAAGACTTTGTCTGCATACCTCCTCCCTTCTTAAGTACCTTCAATCCCCCATGTTCAGAGCCTAAATCGAAGACATCCACCTCTACGGGAGTTGCCCAAACGTCACGATAATTTTCGCCCAACCATTTCTTCTTGCCTTTCCCAGCCCCATATTGTTCGCTTGCAACTACCGAAATCGTTTGATTCTTGAAGGAAACGTCCTCAGGAGCAATCTGCTCTGGTGTAACTTCTTTACTATAAAGATCAGACTCATACAAAAGTCCAGTTTCAGTACCCCAGAATTTGATCGATGCTTTTCCATTTTCCTCAAGTTGGATCTCTGAGAACCCACGCTCGCTTTTACCAAAAGTAGATTTACCCTCTTTCAGATGAGTGGCTTTTGCTCCCGAGCCACTGACTACAAAATGATGTCCATCTCGTTGAATCAGCTGCAATGAGTGTTCATGACCACTCGCAAAAATCACATTGTTCGATTCGTCCATGGCTGAAACAACCGCCTTCATAATCGCCTTGTATTTCGGATGTGTATTGTCCTGGATGTTACCTATGCTCTTTCTGAACAGTGGATGAATACTGCCAATAATGGGTAGTGGAATCATCAATTTTTTGTTGACGGCAGTAAGCGGGAAAATGTGGCTTTTTAGAGGGAAGTTTCCATTGTGCTCTCCGTAAGTGTACACCGGGTGGTGAGCGGCAATCAATATATGTTTGTTCTTATGTTTTTCAACGGTCAAGCGAAGATCGTCCAATGCCTCAAGAGTGGATTTATTCTCGCAAGGACTATCGTCTCTGGGTTTGTCCCATCCGTGAAGAAAATACTGCGTATTCAAAATTATGAGGACAACTGAGGGACTTATCTCTACTTCCATCGGGCCTGGACATGCTCGCACAGGAAGAAACGCATCGTCTCGATTGAGGTATGTTTTTACATAATCCTCCATATTCAATGCCTGTTGCCAACCGTAATTCCTACCTTGAGCCCAATCATGGTTTCCCGGAATCATGTAGGATTTTCCAGCAAAATTTTTCATCAGATCTAACTGCGCGTTCAGCTTTACCTCCATCTCCGCTCGATCGAGATGCTCCTTGTTTGGCAATCCCTTTGGATAAAGGTTATCACCAAGGAAAAGAAGCAGATCATTTTCCGTGGCTCCCTGGGTTTTTTCTAAAAGTAAATCGAATGTTTTTTTGCCCGTATCCAGCTCTCCAGCATCTCCAATTAGAAACACCTTCTGCGCAGATGAGAAGAATGGAAGGAAGAGAATGAGTGTTAAGATTTTTTTCATTTCTTACGCATTCTAAATTTCAGAATATACCCTCTATCACCCTCGCCCTCACTACTAATAAACATGTCACCATTTGATGAGAAGCAAATCCCTTCTGGCTGCCCGAGCACACTTGGAGCAATGGGATAAGTTGCCTTAATCTTGCCATTTCGATCCACTACAACAAGCATTTTCCCTACAGATGATAAAAGATAAAAGGTTTCTTCAATGGGATGAAATGCAATGGCTGAGGGCTTGAATTTTATCCTCTTCTGATCATATTCCAGTGACTTGTGTTTACTCCAAAACTTTGTGAGATCCTTTGTTCGGATTGTAAACAGAGGCTCACTGCTTAATTTTTCAGTTCCCAAGTCAAAAGTGTAAACAGACCGTCCCTTGGCATTGTTCCCATCTACGTCGCCTTTCTCCTTGCAGACGATCAGCAATCTGTTTAGATACGGATCATATCCTAGTCCCTCGGTGTCATTTTCTCTTGACAGCTTATTCTCATGCTTCCTATGCATTTCTTTTTTTGAGGATGAAAAATCAAAAGCGTAAATATCTCCATCACTTTCGAGCACATAGACTTTGTTTTTCACGAGCTCAACTCCTTCATAATCTCCAGGGTTTGCAAACTCAATTGAATGAACGATTTCTCTTTTTTTCGGATTGTATTCAAATATTTTCCCTGTTTCGTCGTCCACAGCTAAAAGGGTTTTCCCTGTATAGGTAAGTCCTGAAATTTCAGCCAAGACGTAAGGCAGGAAATGCTTTTCGTATGGTTTTTTTAGGTCATAGCTGATAGCAGAATTCTGCGTAACTAGAAACAGGCTATCTGCCTGCTGACCAAAAGAGACTGTACCGCAACTTTTCGTAAAAGAAATCGCTACGGTGAACAATAAAACGAGCAAAGTGCTCTTTAGCTTAATTAGAGTGTTCATCTAAAAGTTTAATGATCAACACTAAGTTGGTCAATTTTTGTTCTATTTTGTACAAGGATTTGTAAAATTCATGATCAAAGAAGCCGAAATAGTAACCGCTGCAGAGTCTTTTGCTCGAGAGACGCTTTGGAATGATTTGCCTGAGAATATGACGTATCATTCGTTGAATCACACGGTAGATGTGGTCGAGTCTGCGCTTGAGATTGGAAGACAACAAAATGTTTCGGAGGACGATCTTGAAGTACTGCAAGTAGCGGCTTGGTTCCATGACCTTGGCTATTCCAAGGGTTGCAATGATCATGAAAAGATTGGAGCTGAAATGGCAGAAGGCTTTCTTTCTGAAAAGGGGTATTCTCAAGAGAAAATTCAAAAAGTGAAAGGGTGCATAATGGCAACTCAAATGCCTCAGAATCCACAAAACAATCTGGAGCAAATCATATGTGATGCAGACTTAATGCACCTTGCAGACGAAGACTACTTTACAAAGGCAGATCTTCTTCATAAAGAAATCGAGCACACCAATTCATGCAAGATTTCAGAGCAGGAATGGATGAAGATGAATGAGGATTTTCTTGATCAGCATTGCTTCTTTACTGACTATGCTAGAAATCGGTACGAGTCTAAGGTGAAAGAAAATCTGAAAAAAGTAAGCCAACGTCTCAAAACATGGGTAAAGAAGGAAAAGTAGAAAGCCTCAAGGCCCAGGTAGCCGAACTCAAGCAAAAAGTGAAGGAGGCCAAGGGCCTCACTCCTACAAGAGGAATCGAGACCATGTTTCGACTAACCTCTAAAAACCATATGGAGCTAAGTGCACTGGCCGATAACAAGGCCAATATCATGATCTCAATAAACTCAATCATTTTGTCGGTGATTGTGACTGTCTTAATACGCAAGTTGGAAGAATACCCACACATGACTGTCCCTGCTATAATGCTAACCGTCGTATGCCTTGCTACGATCGTTTTTGCAGTTTTAGCAACAAGACCAAACAACACGAAGGGAAAATTTGCGAGACAAGACATTCAAAATAAGGAAACCAATCTTCTCTTTTTTGGCAATTTTCATAACATGAGACTACCCGATTATGAATGGGCAATGAAGGAAATGATGAAAGACGGTGATTACTTATACGGTAGCATGATCAAGGATATCTACTTTCTTGGTGCTGTTCTTGGCAAGAAATACCGACTACTGAGAACGAGCTACACCGTGTTCATGTTTGGATTCGTTATTTCAATTCTCGGATTCATTATTGCGGAACTCTTCTTCAAGTCCCCTTATCCCTACTGAAGAACATTTACACGCTTTCTTACTTCCCTTTGGAGGTCAAGGGAATCTGATTGAGCACTATCCAAAAACACTCTCCTGCCCTCCCTGAAGGGAAAAATCCAAGGTTACAAATCTTGCTAAAGGTCTAAATCTTGCCCCTACTGAGCTAGAAATTTATACGTGTCCATTTGAGCTCTGATTACCTTTTCTGGTGATGGTCGCAGGTTTTCCAGTTTGTCGCTAAGCCAAACGCCTTTTATATCGTCGTCCCATTGAAACTGAAGTATGCTTTTCAATTCCTGTTTCATTCCCTCATCATAGATTGGAAAGGACACTTCAATTCTACGATGCAAGTTTCGATTCATCCAATCCGATGAACCCATGTAGATCTCATCCGCTCCGTCGTTGTAGAAATGGAATAATCTTGCATGCTCGAGATATCGATCAACAATCCGCTTGACTTTGATTCCATTTTCTCCTGGAACCATGCAACAAATACTTCTGACGATCATCTTTACATCCACTCCAGTTTCAGCAGCTTCGTACAGCTTTTGAATAAGGTGAGGTTCCTGAAGGTTGTTGAGTTTAATTGTAATCCGTCCATCTTTCCCTGCACGAACATTGCTGATTTCACGCTCAATTAGTTCTTCAAAGCGACGCATCGCGTTGAATTGTGAAACAACAAGATGCTTAAAAGGAGAAGGTGATTTGTTTTCATTGAGAAACTCAAAGACCGAAGAAAGTTCTTTGGTCATTTGCTTATGGCAGGTTAGTAGTCCATGGTCGGAGTAAATTTCCGAAGTCTTCTCGTTCAGGTTTCCTGTCCCAAAAAAACCATACATTTTGTTTTTCTTCTTTACCAGTGCCACTTTAGCATGCACCTTCAACCCTGGCAAGCTGTACAAAATGGTAATTCCAGCCTCCTTCATTCTTCTGGCCCAGATCAAATTATTTTCCTCGTCAAACCTAGCTTTTACCTCCATAAAGACGGTGACCTTTTTCCCGTTTGCAGCAGCGCTTATTAGAGCCTCTCCGATAACGGATTTTTTAGCCATTCGATAAAAAGTGACATTAATCTCTTCAACTTCTGGGTCTAGTGATGCTTCATTGAAAAACTGCAAAATGTAGTCGTAAGAGTGATAGGGAAAATGAAAGAGTAGGTCATTTTTTTCAATTACCTGAAAGATTGATCTGCTCTGATCAATCTCACTTCTCTTGATTGGCGGCATCTTTTTGTACTCCAATTCACTATTATTAGCAGAGATCTGGAAGAAGTCGTTAAGGTTGTGATATCGTCCACCAGTCACAATATCGTCTTCTGATAGACTTAATTTCTGGATCAGCGTAGTCAACAAAGCATCTGATATTTTTCCATCAAACAAGAATCTCGATGGCATTCCCAGATTTCTTTTCTCTATCTGTTTTTCAATTTTTTCTACCAAATCTCCCTCATATTCGTCTGCAATCTGAAGGTCTGCATCTTTGTTTAGTTTGATAGAACTGCAATCAACAACCTTCTCTCCCGGAAAAATTAGATCCAGATGAAGTCTGATAATGTCCTCAAGAAAAATGTAGTATGTGCCGTCTTCAATTTTGACATTAAAGAACCTTGGAAGTTTGTCCGATGGAATTCTTAAGCAGGAAACACCACCAGAATCAAATGAAACAGCGAGGTAAGGCACCTGGTTGTCTAAAAAAAGCTCGTCGTTATCCGTAACTGCTATTGGCTTGACATAAGCGGCAACCTTTGTTTTAAAAAAATGTAGGATCTGAGTGTCTGCACTGGTCGGAATCTCATCCAGACTTGTGCAAATAAAAATATTGTTTTTCTTCAACTCCCTTAGCACATCGGCTAAAGACTCTCCATACTGTTGTAGTTGATGGCTAACCTCACCGTGAATTTTCTCAAGCAGCTTTTTGGGTTTGAAGTCGATCTTCTTGTTAATCTTCTTTTTATCAATTCTTGCCAGGTTCCTGATATCGGCCACTCGAACACGGAAAAACTCGTCGAGATTTGATGAGTAAATGGCCAGGAATCTCAGACGTTCTATGATCGGGACTTGTTTGTCCATCGCCTCCATCAACACACGATAGTTAAACGAAAGCCAGCTGAGGTCACGATCTAACAGTTTCACTATTTAAGCTTTACAATTTCCAATTCTTGATCAAGTCCCTTCATTTTGATACTTCCTAGCGAAGTGCCATTGCTCGCAAGGTGTTTTATTTTTTCGTAAAAATCTCCTGAAATCAGAAATTCACAATCGTATTCCTTTGTCATTTGTTCCAATCTGGCCGCTGTAATTACTGGTATTCCTGAAATTGAAAATTGCTGCCTGGTCTCAGTGCCAATATTTCCAGCTATAACTTCTCCACTGTGAATTCCTACACCAATCTTGATAGGTTTGCTCATGCCCTTGTTGGACGTGTCAAGACTTCTAAAAATGTCGGTTGCGGAACGATAAGCACGCTCATGATGTAGCTCTCCTTCCGCCGAGCCAAAAGATGCCATTAATCCATCACCCATCAGTTGATTGATTATACCTCCACAATGGTCAATGCAGTCGATGATTGGTCCAAAGAACTTGTTCTGGAATTTATTTACTTCCTCAGGAGACATGTGTTGGACACGGTTTGTGAAATTTCTGATATCCAAAAACATAACTGTGACCTCCGCTTTAATGCTATAGTCTCTTCTTGATTTCAGAGCAGATACTACCTGTTTTGATACCTGTTGGCTAAACAACGTTTCAATTGAATCGCGTTCTTCCTGCGTTTGAATTGAGATGGTTAATCTTTTTTTCAGTTCCCTAGCAACAAAACCGCCGCAGACTCCTGCGATGAGGAAAAGAATCGCTTTTGAATAGTACACAATGGAGGGCAAAAACATACCCTCACCAAAATTTTGGAAGGCCCAAAATGTAATCCCAGCATACATGATTGCGACTAAAAGGCCATTGAAAAAACTCAGCCAAAAGTTCAAATGAAGTGACGACACAATCAACATCGGGATGTATATGAAAATCAATGGCGAGTCCAGAAAAGCTGCATTCTTTTCCCAGGCTATGATAAAGCACAACCAAATTATTGGCATGACACTTTCGATGGAAACAGAGTAAAATTTGTAGCCTATCGGAAGAGGCTTCTCGCAGGTGGAAATCTTGCCAACCATCATCCTTGACAGGAATAAGAGAACAATCATTCCCAATGACACATAGATACCTAGCTGCATACTCATCGGATCCAAGAAAACTTCTGAGATGGTCACTGGAAAAAAGATCATGTTGATGAGTAGAAGCAACAATCCAAAAATCATCACACCAAGAAAGATTCCTAATCTTCTTTTCTCAGTTTTTACAATTTCCAGATCGATACACTCCTCCAGCTCTTCAATTCGCATTTTTTGCTTTCGTTATTCGCTTTGGCAATTTAATTTTAATATGTTAGTCCAGTAGACAATGAAATTTTGAAATCATAAGTTCCAGCAAGAGATACCAACAAGAATGGAGAGCAGGCTAATTTCTAGAAATGATTTTCAAAAGCTACATGGAGCGTTCTGTCATGCATTTTCTAATTACAGAGTAGACTTCAATCTGACTGAAGATGAATTTGATACCAGAGTTCACAAGAAACTAGCCATCGATTACAATCTCTCTGCTGCTACTTTTGATGGTGAAGAGATGATTGGATTCATCTTGCATACTTCAAATATTTACGAGGGAATTCCAACAGCTTTCAATGGTGGTACCGGCGTGATTCCCGGTTTTAGAAATCAACGAACAGGCGAAGATCTTTACGAATTTTTACTCCCAAAGATCATTGAAAAGTCTCTCGCCCGGATCCTCCTTGAAGTTATTGATACAAATGAGCAAGCAATACGTCTTTATGAAAAAATGGGATTCACTTTTAGGAGAAAATTCCTTTGCTACAAACTAGAAAATTCTTCCTTCTTCTCAGGTATAGAAGGTACAGCGACGGAAGGCACTAACCTACATATCAATGAGGATTTTGCTGACTTTGAGCCATCCTTTGTGGATAGTAAGAATCAGCTGATGAAAGGAAACGAAACCGTGCTTATTATAGAGCATGAGAACGAAGTTGCAGGTTACGCTGTTTTTCAACCAATGCTGGGAAGAATCTCACAGATCGCCATTTCTCGGCAGCACAGAAAAAAAGGATTAGGAAAAAAATTAATCAAAGGAATCCTAAATCGTTCTCAGAAAAAACTAACGATAATAAACGTGCCCGAAGACGAATATGGGTTCCAGCAATTTCTCTTAACCTGTGGTTTCGAGAATCAAGTCAATCAGTTTGAGATGGAATTGATAATTTAGGTGATGCTATTCTCAGAACTGGTCAACATAACTGGTGGCACTGACCATATCCATCTTGATCAGGAAATCACAACCTACGCAACTGATACCCGATCATTACAAGGGAAAGATGGAGAGGTTTTCGTCGCAATAAAAGGCGAAAACCGGGACGGGAATACTTTCATTGGAGCAGCCGCCAAACTAGGAGTGAAGAGTTTCATTGTGGAGCGGATTCCCCTTGATACAGACATCAACTACTTACTCGTTGACAATTCAGTTGCAGCCCTTCAGAAGATCGCGGCAGCACATAGAAAACAGTTTGATATTCCAGTCATCGGCATTGCCGGAAGCAACGGGAAAACCACAGTCAAAGAGTGGTTGTTCACCTTGTTATCCATCCAATTTTTTGTGGTAAAAAGTCCACGTAGTTACAACTCACAATTCGGAGTCCCCTTGTCTGTTTTGGAAATACGGTCAGATCATGAAGTAGGTGTCTTTGAGGCAGGCATCTCCACTACAAATGAAATGAGAAATCTGCGAGATGTGATCCAGCCTACTATTGGAATCTTTACAACACTGGGAGCTGCCCATGACAAAGGGTTTGCGTCCAGAGAAGAAAAACTAAGTGAAAAACTAAAACTCTTCGCCGGTTCTCAAAAAGTGATTTGTCGAAGTGATGTGGAGTGGTTCGATCAACTACAAAAACAAGTACATGATCCAGAGCTGATCACCTGGTCTTTATCGGGTGAGGCCCGCTATCATGTGGTCTGGAACGGTCATGAAATTTCGGTTGGCGAAAGTAAATATCAAACAAGTTTAGATCATCCAGCAGAGCTTGAAAATATTACCCACTGTATTGTTGCCGCCCTTGAAATGGGTATTTCAGCCAAAAAAGTGCAGGAAGCGTTGAATTCTATAAAGTCGATTGCCATGCGATTGGAATTAAAAAAAGGAATCAATGGCTGTTTCATTTTGGATGACTCGTACAACAATGATCTAATAGGTTTACGAGTTGCTCTTGATCATTTAGATAGTCATCGTCAAAATGAGAAGAAAACGCTCATTCTGTCTGATATTTTGCAGACAGGAAAATCGAATGACGAACTCTACGCCGAGGTAGCCGAACTGATCCTGCAAAAGGGATTTACAAGAATCATTGGCGTTGGAGAAAATATCGCTACCGCACAGGGTTTGTTCAAATCTGAAAAAATCTTCTTCACATCTACAGACGATCTTTTGAACAATCTTCCTGAGTTCTACAATGAGATGATTCTTGTCAAGGGTGCTCGAGACTATCAACTTGAACGAGTGGTAAGCCGAATTGAAGCAAGGAATCATGGGACTGTACTGGAGGTCAATTTTGAAGCCTTACGGCATAACCTAAATCAGTATCGCAACCTTCTCGAGCCAAAAACCAAAATGATGGTGATGGTAAAAGCCAATGCTTATGGAAGTGGGATATTGGAGGTGTCCAATTTTCTTCAGCACGAGCAAGTTGAGATGCTTGGGGTTGCGTACGTGGATGAAGCAATTCAGCTGAGACAAAATGGAATTGATCTTCCGATCATGATCATGAATCCACACGTAAGCAGTTTCTCGCAATTTGAACGGTTCAACCTTCAGGCTGAGATTTTTTCTCTCACCCATCTTCGCCGGCTTCTGAGCAACGTTCGTAAATCCATTTCAATTCATATTAAAATTGACACTGGGATGCATCGTTTGGGCTTCTCTGAAAAAGAAATTCCCGAACTGGCTAATATTCTCACTGCGCACTCAAACATCAAAGTAGAAAGCATTTTCACTCATTTTTCTAGCTCAGACTCGGTCGACGAAGATTCCTTTACAAAGGAGCAAGCAGAGCTTTTTGAGAAAATCTATTCCACTTTGTGTGAAGCAATTGGAAGCAATCCAACCAAGCACGCCTGCAATTCACCAGCAATGGTACGATTCCCTCAGTACCATTATGACATGGTTCGTCTGGGCATAGGTTTGCACGGTTTTGACCCTACGGATAGCCTAGATCTAAGGCCGGCGGCACTGCTAAAAACGGTGATATCTCAAATTCAGGAATTGGATGAAGGCGATACAGTTGGCTATTCAAGAAAAGGAAGGTTGACCAAGAAAAGTCGTATTGCAATACTTCCTTTGGGTTACGAAGATGGCTATTTACGTGTTTTCGGAAATGGGAGTTCAAGTGTTCTTATCAATGGAAGCCTTTGCCCAACTATAGGAAATATCTGCATGGACATGATGATGGTGGATATGACTGGCATTGAGACAAATGAAGGTGATGAGGTGGTAGTCTTTGGTAAAAATCCGTCCATTAAAAATTTAGCAAAAATAGCGGGGACAATACCGTATGAGATTCTGACAAACATAGGCGGTCGAGTAAAAAGAATCTTCATTTCCGAATAGTGATTTCAACCTCCACAGCCTAGAAATTTCCTAAAATCAACATCCTTCGGAAACCCTTCAGTTTCGGTCTCGTCAACTAGTTCGTCTTCAACCTGGCTTACGTCTTCCCCACACTTTTTATTTTTACTTTCCTTTTTCTCCATGACAACTACAAGATAGCCAACACTTATCTTTGCCCCAATGTTTCAAAAGGACATAACCGATCTGAAAATTGGCGTGCTGGGGGGCGGACAGCTTGGTAGGATGATGATCCAGTGTGCTATCAATTACAATTTGGATATTTCAATTCTTGATCCAGACCCGAATGCACCCTGCGCTCACCTTGTAGAAAATTTCCAAGTAGGTAAGCTCACTGATTCTACAATGGTATACGAGTGGGGAAAGAACTTCGACCTCATTACCATTGAGATTGAAAACGTGAGTACCGAAGCATTGAAGAAACTGAGCGATGAAGGAGTTACAGTATATCCACAACCCGAAATCATCGAGCTCATTCAGGATAAAAGAAAACAAAAGAATTTCTACAAAAACCACGGAATCCCAACAGCAGCATTTGTTTTGACCGATGGAAAAGATGACGTGAGGAAACATGCGGATATGCTTCCTGCTGTAAATAAGCTTGGTACAGAAGGATACGATGGTAGAGGTGTTCAAATCATTAAGGATGAAAGTGATTTAGATAAGGCCTTTGACAAGCCAGGTTTACTCGAGAAATTAATTGATTTCGAAAGGGAGCTAAGTGTAATCGTGGCTAGAAACAAAAAAGGAGAAACGAAGTGCTTCCCTGTTGTCGAATTGTCTTTTCATCCTGTGCACAATTTGGTGGAATTCCTTTTTGCTCCTGCTCAAATTTCTGGTGAGCTTGAAGACAAAGCTTACAAGTTGGCTGTAGATGTGATTGAGAAATTAGACTTAGTTGGATTGCTTGCAGTAGAGATGTTCCTAACGAAAGATGGAGATATTTTGGTAAATGAGGTTGCCCCACGAACACATAATTCGGGCCACCAAACCATCGAAGCAAACCTGACCTCTCAATTCGAGCAGCACCTAAGAGCCGTTCTTAATCTTCCTCTGGGTTCCACCGATGCTATTTCTCCTTCGGCGATGGTGAACTTGCTCGGAGAGGATGGATTCACTGGAGATGCAAAGTACGAAGGCTTAGAAACCTGTATGGCAATGAAAGGAGTTTATGTGCACCTTTATGGAAAGAAAAAAACCAAGCCCTTCAGGAAAATGGGACACATCACTATCGTCGATGAGGAGATTGAGAGCTTGAAAGAGAAAACCAGAAAAGTAAAAGAACTACTAAAAGTAAAAGCATGAGTAATCCCAAAGTCGGCATCATAATGGGTAGTAAATCGGATCTTCCGATTATGCAGGAAGCAGCAGATATTCTTAAGGAGTTGGGAGTCGAATTTGAGTTGACAATCGTGTCGGCACATCGAACTCCACATCGTATGCTTGAGTATGCTGAAAGTGCCAGAGACAAGGGCTTGCAGGTCATTGTAGCTGGTGCCGGCGGTGCAGCTCATCTCCCAGGAATGGTTGCCTCCCTTACCACTTTGCCCGTTGTTGGCGTACCGATTAAGTCTAGCAATTCAATCGATGGATGGGATTCCATTTTGTCAATCCTTCAAATGCCTGGTGGTATTCCTGTAGCAACTGTTGCTTTAAACGGAGCGAAAAATGCGGGTATCCTTGCCGCCTCAATCATTGGCTCCACGGACACTAGAATAGCCAAGAATCTGCAAAGCTATAAGGATGGTTTGAAGGATAAAGTATTGGAATCGGTGAAGGATCTGAAATAAATTACTTGTCTTCGATTTCGACCTCCTCTGGTTGCTCATCACGAGGGAATATGAGCGAAAAAACAATTGCAAACGTCAGCGCACCAAGGATTACTCCAAACGACAGAAAGATTGGCACATGCAGATCAATGATCTCTGCAAGCATTTTGGCACCGATGAAAATCAATACAATGGAAAGCCCCTTCTGCAGCAAGTAGAATTTATCAAGAATGTTCGCCAGCAAAAAGAACATCGCTCTGAGACCCATTACTGCAAAAATGTTGGAGGTATAAATGACGAATTCATTTTGAGTAATCGCGAAAGCTGCGGGTATTGAATCAACGGCAAAAATCAAATCTGTCGACTCAATGAGAATGATAACAAGAAAGAGTGGTGTGAAAAGCAATTTCCCATTCTCCCTCACCCAAAATTTTCCTCCCTTATCCACCGCAGACATTGGAAAGATTTTCTTGGCAATCCTAAGAACTGGATTCTTCTCAGGCTCTATATCCATGTCATCCTCTTCTGAGAACAGTTTAATTCCAGAATAGACGAGGAACACACCAAATACATACAAGATCCAGTGAAATTCTGTGATAAGGAGTGCGCCAACAAAGATGAAAATCCCCCGGAGAACGATCGCCCCAAGGATGCCCCAAAACAGAATGTTGTGATAGTACTCCTCCTTTACCTTGAAGTATCTCAAGATAAGTAGAATCACAAAAATGTTGTCGACGGAAAGTGCCTTTTCAGTTACATATGCCGAAAAGAACTCAAAGGATGCCGCTGGTCCCTCTCCGTAGAAGTAAATGATCATCCCATATGCAACAGATACGGCTACCCAAAACAAGGATTGAAGTAACGCTTCTCTTTGCGTCACCTTTTGATCTTTCTTATGAAAGAGGCCAAGATCAACAATCAAAAAGATGATGATGATGACGCCAAAAACGCCAAAAAGCAATGCCTCATTATGACCGGAAAATAAGCTTAACAGCATATATCTATTCGGTGATTAGGGTTGGTGACCACAGCAAATAAACGAATTCTAGTCGAAATAAAGAAAGTTTGCCTCTTGCCTCAACTAAATCAGTGCCCCATAAAAAAGAGCAGCCATATGATAAATAAGAGCGGGAGAAGTATAGGAAGAGAATAACGAAAAATGTATCCAAAGAACGATGGCATCTTAATACCTACCTGCTCAGCAATTGATTTTACCATAAAATTAGGCCCATTGCCGATGTAGGTAAGTGCTCCAAAAAACACAGCCCCTACAGAGATAGCCATCAAATCAAGCATAGAATCCTTATAGTGATTGTTGGCAAACGAGACCACCTCTTTCATGTGATTCACATCCGCACCAACACTTGCCATGGAGGCAGTTAGGAAGTTAACGTACGTCGGGGCATTGTCCAGAAATCCAGATAAAACTCCAGTTCCCCAATACAAATTGCTCGGAGAAATTAGTTTAGATCCCTCTGGAGATTGAGCATACATACTTACTAGCTCCAAGGCTGGCATCATGGTAAAAAAGATACCGATAAAAAGGTATGCCACTTCCCTAATCGGCTCAATATTAAACTCGTTCCCCTGGATTGCCTGAAGGTCAGAAAATTTGTATGCACAGAGTGCTGCGGTGAACATGATGATCTCTCTCAGGTAGGAGAATTTTTGTTCCATAAACTCAATTCCAGGAACCCATTCAAAAACATTGGGATCCAAGAAGACGGCACCTACCACTACCGCCAGCCATAAGAAATTTCTTTTACCTCTAATGCTCACCTTACCACTCGTAGCTTCAACCTCTTCACCAATGTTAGCGGCATAATTTGCTTTGTTTCGAATGTCATACAGGTAGAAAACGATTAGTAGGAAAATCACAGCAATTACCCAGGGAACCAAATTGTGCTCGAGGGTCCACATGAAAGGAATCCCCTTTAAGAATCCTAGAAAAAGTGGGGGATCACCAATTGGTGTCAGAGCACCACCAACATTACTTACAATGAAAATGAAGAAGACAATGTGGTACGGTTTAATACGATTCTTATTTAGTCTAATAAATGGCCTAATAAGTAGCATTGACGCTCCAGTAGTTCCAATCACATTTGCCATGACTGCGCCAATCGCAAGTATGACCACATTGGTAACCGAAGAGGCATCTTTATCCACAACAATCAGAATCCCTCCAGATGCTACATACAGACCTGTGAGTAAGGCTATAAATTGTATATACTCAGCTCCGGAATGGACTGGACCATGCTCATTATGGAGAGCAAAAATGTAGTAGCCGATAACTAGTAGTCCCAGACAGACTGAAATTACCGGATAGCTCTTGTGCCAAAAGTGCGGATAAAATAGCGGGCCAGTCGCAATCATCACCAGCAACAAGACAAACGGTATAACACTCCACATTGCTGGCTCTGTATGTGAGGAAATCGTATGATCGTCCGAATCTATCTGATGAATCTGATCCTCCTGATTTTGCTCATGAGGGTCCTGATCATTTGCAAAAGTTGCAAATGAAGCTACCGCAAAGAAAAAGGCGATTAGGATTTTGGCGCGCATATTAGGTGTGACAGATACTCTAAGATGGGAATTCACAAACTCAAAAACAAACGGAATTTATCAAATCAATTCTTTTAGTGAAATCCCAAATGCAGTTTCGGCAATTTTTGTTGTAGAATCACTTGCTGAATGTACTTTCTTAAGAGCTTGTCCGATGGTTCCAGATATGTCACTAAAAATGTCAACATCCGTCAGTTTTTGATCATTTTCTGGGTCCATTAGGAAAGCAAACGTTCTAGCCATTCCGCAATTTGCAATAAAGTCAGGAAGCAATGCCACATGACTGTCTACATACTCAGCGATTGGGCCATAGAAAATCTCAGTATCACTGAACGGCACATTAGCACCACAAGAAATGCACTCAAGATCGTTTTCGATCATTTGCTGACTTTGCTCCCGATTAACCAGTCGCGAAGCAGCAGCTGGAATAAATATTTCGGCTCCCATCGACCAAATTTTTTCATTACACTCCTCAAACGAAAGTATGTCGTCGGCAACCAATTTGTTTCCAGCTTTATCATAGAAAAGTTTTTTCACCTCATCTAAGCTGTAGCCCTCTGGGTTTATCAACCCACCGACTTTGTCAATGATACCAACAATCTTAACTCCATATTTAGAGAGATACAAAGCAGCCGTGGAACCAACATTCCCCCAGCCTTGAATTATTGCACGCTTCTCACTGATGTTTCCTCCCCAGATTTCATAGTAGTGGCGAGCAGCCTCGGCCACACCATAGCCAGTGATCATGTCAGAGACTGTGTACTTGTTTGGAGAATCCGGAACATACTCATGGTCCTCCAAAATCTTTGAAACTCCCTGTCTCAACCTTCCCAACATGTGAATTTTTGTTGGCTTCCTTGGGTTGAAGTGACCATTTACGATTCCTTCTTGTGGGTGCCAGAGCCCGAAATCTTCAGTGATTGGAATTACCTCGTGAACTTCATCAACATTGAGGTCGCCTCCTGTTCCATAGTAATTTTTAAGAAGAGGATAAACAGCGTGATACCATCTTTTTAGAACTCCTTCTTTTCTTGGGTCTGTTGGATCAAAATTGATTCCTGACTTTGCGCCACCAATTTGAGGTCCTGAAACTGTGAACTTAATCTCCATTGTTTTAGCTAGAGATTCTACTTCTCTTTTATCAAGGCCAACTCGCATTCGAGTACCGCCTCCGGCCGCACCGCCACGCAAGGAGTTTATCACCACCCAGCCCTTAGCTTCCGTCTCTGGATCTGACCATTCGAAAACGATTTCTGGGGTCTTTTCTTCAAATTTCTTAAGAAGATCTTTCATTCAAGTTTATTTTTTTGGGGTCGCAAATCTAATCATTTAGGATAATGAATAACACCTGAAGATGTGTCTTGGGATGCACCAGTAACTGAAGCTAAAACATTCACTTCATTTAGAAACTTCAGCATTCCCAAGAACCCAAAAACCATCGCTTCTTTGTATTCTACAATCCGAGAATCTGGAACAGAGAAGATCAATCCCTTCTCATTACTATTCAGCATCTCCATCAAGTATGTATTGAATGCACCACCGCCCGTAGCTAAGATTTTGGCGCCTGTGGGCAGGAACGTGGAAATTTCATTGACAATGAGCTGGGACGTAAATTCGGTGAAGGTTCGTAGTCCGTCTTCTGGCTCTACTTCATTGAGAAGTTCATGCCCAATAAACTGATTGGGTAGTGACTTGGGCGGCTTCTGTTGGTAGTATCTATTCAGGGAGATTTTTTCCATCCATATGTTTCTCTTAACGCCAGTTCGAGCAATTTCACCGTCCTCGTCAAATTCCTTGCCCAGCTGCCTAGCAAAGTGATTCAACACTTGATTACAAGGGCATATGTCCCACGCTATCTCTTTCTTTTGAATAGAAACGTTGGCAATACCTCCTAGATTCAGACAGGCTTCAAAGTCAGAAAACAATTGAAAATCGCCAATTGGAACAAGTGGTGCCCCTTGACCTCCCATGTTTACATCTTGGGTTCTAAAATCAGATACGACCGGAGTGGTTATCACATCTGCGATTACCTCCCCATTTCCTAGTTGCCAGCTTATCCCATCCTTCGGCTTGTGTATGACCGTGTGACCATGCACTGCAACAAGCTCAGCGTCATCAACACCAAATTCCAGTAACTTTCCTGCAATCCACTGCCCGAAAAGAACATCAATTTTACTTTGCTCCTTAGAACTACTCTCGGCAGCACCTGCCAACAGCTCATAAATAGATGAGTCGTAAGAAAAAGATTTAGCCCGCCGAATCTTGAAACTCCATTTTTGTTCTTTAGTAAAAGATATCAGCGCAACGTCTAATCCATCCATGGAGGAACCAGCCATCACACCGATCACATTATAATTCGATTTTGCTTCCTTTGCCATCTATGTCTGAAAAGATAGAAGTATTACTTGTGGATTTAGGCAGCACGGTCATAAAAAGTGCTGAGGTCATAGACGGCGAGATTCTAAATCGGAAGACCTGGGAGAATATTGAGGAAGTGAAGAATCATTATCCAGATAATGCCGCAATCGTATCGTCCGTTAGAAAAAATCTTGCGGAGCTTGGGCAGCTTTATTGTGGCAACCAAGACATTGTTCTTAGCCATGAAACCAAACTACCAATTAAACTAGATTACAAAACCCCAGAAACATTGGGTCCAGACCGCATCGCTCTATCCGTTGGCGCAAATCATTTATTTCCTGAGAACGACAATCTCATTGTTGATCTTGGGACTTGCGTCACCATGGATATTGTCAATAAAGAGGGTGTTTTTCTTGGAGGTACTATCTCCCCTGGTCTGAGGATGAGAATGAAGGCAATGGCACACTTCACTGATAGCCTCCCTGACATATCTGAAGAGTGGCAGACGATAGCTGCGGGAGATCTGGGGAAAACAACTAAAGAAAGCCTTTTGAGAGGCTCCTTTCACGGAATTGTTAACGAAATAAATGGCACAATAAAGACTGTTAGCAGAGATTTTGCATCAATTAACATTATTCTAACAGGCGGAGATGCCAATTTTTTTGAATCCCGCATAAAAGCTCACATCTTTGCTGGCTCAAAAATTGTGGAGATAGGACTATACCGAATTTGGAATTATCAATGAAGGGACTCATAAAAGCAGGTTTAACCTGTTTTATTTTTATAAGCCATTTTGTTCATGGCCAATCGATCTATTCATTTCAAGGACTAGGAACGTTGCAGCATCAGGGAATGCCCAATAATGTTGGAATGGGAGAGCTAGGAATTGGTTCACCAACGATTTGGCACGTAAACACTCAGAATCCTGCGAACTTGATTTTCAATACCTTCAGCACATTTCAGGTGGGGGTTCAGGGGGATGGAAGAGACTTCTCGGGTGATAACGTTTCGGGTTCTGACTTTGACGGTGGTCTTAGATTCATGGCCTATGCCTTTCCAATAATACCGGGGAAATGGTCATCATCATTTGGGATTTTACCCTTCAGCACTGTCAGCTACAACACGTTCACAGAAAGCACTGTTGACGGAGATCCGACCGTAAATCAATTCATTGACGAGAGCGGTGAGGGAGGCTTGACTAACTTTTATTGGGCAAATGGATTCGCCATTAACAACAACTTTAGATTAGGAATACGCTTCAACTACAGGTTTGGGTCCATTAACAAGGAGTCTCAGATCTCCATTGGTGGAGGTGATGTACTCAGCAACACGATTGCGTTCCTTGACCAAACATCTTACTCTGACATCGACTTTTCACTTGGTGCCGGCTATCGACATATACTAACGGAAAAAACAGTGCTCAACTTTGGGTTGACCTTTTCAAACGCCTCTAACTTGAAAGGAAAGAATGTTCAAGAATTGAGAAGGCTCAGTGGGACTGGTGGTACCATAGAGACCAGAGAAATACGAAATGCGACGCAAGAGTTTGAGCTACCAAGAACCCTGGGTTTTGGCATGTCTTTTCAAAATCTTAACAAATTTCTCATCGGAATTGATTTGGAGTCGCAAGCCTGGAGCAACTCCTCAGACGCAACATTTGATTTCCAGAATCAGACGAAAATTGTGGTTGGAGGTCGGTGGATACCCGATCATGATAATGTCAACTCCTATTTTAAGCGTGCCACTTACAGACTTGGATTCAACTACACAAAGTTGCCCTACGTCGTAAATAATGAGTCGATTAACGATTTTGGTATTAATTTTGGTGCCTCTTTGCCAGTAAGTGGCTTTTCAAGTATTGATTTGGCCGCTAAGTTTGGTCGGCTTGGGACAACAGATAATGGATTGATTAAGGAATCTTATTATCAGGTTGTTATAGGAGCGACAATAAACGATAGATGGTTTATAAAAAGAAAATATGACTAATAATTTAGAGACTATGAGGAAGGTTAAAAAAACATTAGTAAGTCTAGTTCTAATCCTAGCGGTAACGTTTGTTGCCAGCGCACAAAACGGCTGGAACTGGGGAGAGCAGGTGGATGTTGCGAAAGAGAAAAATGTAATCTACACGGATGCATATAAAGCAAAAAACTATGCGGTTGCGGTAGCTCCGCTGAATTGGCTTCTTGAAAATACGCCAGATCTAAACCCGTCCATCTATATAAATGGAGTAAAGATCTATCAGGAGTTGGCGAAAAAAGAAAAGGATCCAGCGAAGAAGGAAGTGCTTATTCAAAAAGCACTGGAACTTCACGACACAAGGATTAAGTACTTTGGGAAAGCTGAATCTGTAACAGAGCGTAAAGCTTTCCTCGCTTATACTTTTTACCAAAAAAACAAAGCAAAGTACCCCTACTTATACGAGCTATTCACCGAGACATTCGAGCTTCGTGGAAACAAAATGAATAGAGGCAATCTTGTTGCCTACATGAATGTAGTCTACAAGCATAATTTCGCTGGAGCTGATCTAAGTGATGAGCAAATCATTGACATCTATTCAGCAATTTCAGAAGCTTTGTCAGTCCAACGGGCCAAAGCGAAAGAAGCTGACAAGAAAAAATTTGATGGCTCTATAGACACCGTGGATAAGTTATTGACTGCTACTAAGGTAGAAATCAGCTGTGAGTTTGTGGAAACCAAACTTGGACCAAAATTAGATGCTACCAATGATCTAAACATGGCAAAGAAGATTTTCAGCCTGATGCTAAAAGGGAAATGTACGGACAGTCCATTGGCCCTCAGAGCTGCAGGTATTGTTCAGGATAGCGAACCTACCTATGCTGTTGCTAAATTCCTGGCTCAAAGAAATATTCAAAACGATGATACCGAGGCTGGCATCAATTATTATGAAGAAGCCTCCAGACTAACTGAAGATAATCTGGAAAAGGCAGAAGCTTTTGTCAGTATTGCCAGGATTCAGGCGAAAAACAATCAGTTGTCCACGGCACGAAATAGTGCAAGACGAGCACTCTCTTATGAGCCAAGTCATTCAGATGCCTACAAACTAATTGGTGATCTCTACATGCAGAGTTTTGACAATTGTGCTGGAGGCGAGAGTAAGGTTGATGATCGTGCTGTCTACATTGCTGCATATGATCAATATCGTAGAGCTGGTAACAGTGCTGGTATGACCAATGCAAAAGCACAATTCCCTTCGATTGAGGAGATTTTCAATGAGGGCAAAGAAGAAGGACAGTCTATTACCATCGGATGCTGGATCAATACAACAGTAAAACTTGAGCGAAGGCCTGCCAACTAATTTGAGTTTTCATAAAAATATCAATTCGGCCAACGGACTCTTGTCTGCTGGCCGTTTTTTGTTTTTTGCAACAGTCTTATGCTGCATGGCCTGTTCAGATAGAAAAGGCCTTATTGACCAGAAACTGTACGAAGGCCCTACTTCTAGTCTGGACAGTGTCAGGACGCTTTTAAGCGACTCGGCAAACGTTGTCATGAGGTTGGCTGCTCCAAAGCAACATGAATTTGAAAACGGAGATAGGGAATGGCCACTTGGGTTTCTTCTACAATCCAACAACAGTAACGGTGAGGCTGAGTCTAGCTTTGAGGCCAATTATGTCTTTTATGATAAGAAAGAAGACCTGTATCATGCTACCGGAAATGTCAAGGTGAGGAACTTTGAAAATGGAGATGAATTGAACACTGAAGAACTATACTGGGACCCTACCAAAGAAGAGTTCTTTACTGAAAAGTTCGTGACGATCAAATCGGACGATGAAATACATACAGGGGAAGGCCTGAACGCCACGCAAGATTTTTCGACCTACACGATTCTAAAACCGTCTGGAACTTTTTTGTTGGAAAACTCAAACTAGCATTTAAGAAACAAATTTTGCACTACTGCAATTCTAGTACAATCCACTTCCTCCCCTCAAGGGAGAAATTAGATTCCTGAGTAAAAATCACCCTGAGCAAATTATGATGTCCACATTTACTTATGCTGGATTTTCGATCTACATTTAGTCAACCTTTTAGAAAACGATCTCAGATTGATGTTAACAACTATACCAACCTTCTCAGATATCAAAAGAGCGCACCAGCGCATTTCGCCGTACATCCTACAAACGCCAGTACTGACGTCAAAGAACATCGATGATATTGCTGGGTGCCATCTGTTTTTTAAATGTGAGAACTTTCAAAAAGTCGGAGCATTCAAGATGCGCGGGGCTTCTAATGCTATTTTTAGTTATCGACCCGAAGATCGTGAAAAAGGGTTTGCATGTCATTCCTCAGGAAACCATGGCCAAGCTGTCGCTCTTGCGTCGAAGCTTGCCGGATCAAAAGCCTATATCATCATGCCCGAAAACTCTTCGAAAGTCAAAATGGCAGCCGTCGAATCGTATGGAGCAGAAGTTGT
>JBDWQX010000135.1:0-36596 GCA_039986395.1 Cyclobacteriaceae bacterium | reverse complement strand
TAGAGTTTATAGTAATTGTTTGATCTGCTTTTTCAATTGTAAGCAAACCGTCTACTAGAGTTAGTGAATAATTATTGTCAGATCCGCCAGTAAGATCGATATCGTATTGCCCAGCATTTGCTCCTACTGATGCCGTTGTTGAAATAGAAGGAAGTACATCAATGTGAGCATCGTTGTCGCCATTTGCGAACCCAGAGTATGATAAGGTAAACGTGGGAAGAGCATCTCCAAACGTAATGATTTTATTATCAGCTGTGACGGTAAGTATTGCTTTTGAAATAGACAGAAGCGCACCATTGTATGCGTACATATAATTATTGTCGGATCCACCATTTACTGCTATAACGTAATTCCCCACATTACTAGTAGTGGTTGCGGGTGTTGTCACTGTTGGCAAAACATCCAAATCGCTAACGATATCTCCATTGACAAATCCCGAAAACATTGAGGTTAATTCGGGATTTTCTTCACCATACAATTTATTCTGATTGTCAGCTGACACAGTGAGAGTTGCCTTGTTGACAGACAAGGTTCCACCATTGTAGATGAAGTCATAGTTGTTGTCGGCACCACCAGATACAAGAATTGTATAAACTCCTACGTCGCTAGCCGCGGTGGTGGTAGCGCTAACAGTCGGTGGAGTATCCAGAACCGCCGCTGTTTCGCTATTTACGAATCCTGCATATTGGAATGTAAGCACCGGATTTTCCTCGCCATACGATTTGCTTTTATTATCAGCTGTGGCTGAAAGAGAAGCTTTGCTTACGTTAAGGTCTTGCACAGCATCCAGTGCACTATTAAAACTAGAGTTCCCTGCTTGCGAAGCTGTAAACGTTGTGCTACCAGCACCAACAATGGTTACTGTATTTCCGCTCACCGTTGCTACCGAGGGGTCAGAACTGCTATAAGTGATCGGCAATCCTGATGAAGCAGAAGCGGACAATGAAAAATTGGTGTCTCCAAACGTTTTGTCAGCTGGATCAGGAAAAGTGATTGTCTGATTTTGCCTGATCGTGTTAAAGCTCCATGTCCCATCTCCCGCAATCCCTCCAAAGTCATTTCCCGCCAAATCCTGCAGAGCGGTACTTGGAACTTCCACATAAATTTCAATTCCTATTGGGAAATTAACTGGCGGATTGATGGTAACAATCTTGCCAGCTATGGTTGTATTAGTAGCGTTCACACTGTAGGTCTGTAAAACAAAGTCATCTGATGCTCTTTTGATATTGATTGTTCCTGTACCTTTTTGTACGATCTCGTCAAAAGTGATCACCAGGTTAGCGGACAATGCCACCTCAACAGCATTATCTGACGGGCTTAGGGACTGAATCATCGGTGGATTGCTATCCAAGATGGTAATTTCCACAAAACCTGAAGGCTCTTCGGTGCATAGAGAATTTTTTACCACCGCTCTGAAGCGCGTATCTTCAGTTAGTGCTCCCGGATTATAAAGTGTTGAGGTGTGACTAATTGGTGTGTAGCTCGCAAATGGGGCCACCGATTTTTCCCATCTCAAAACACTTCCTAGCTGTCCAGACAATGATAGATTACCCGGACTTGTTCCAGAAATAATTGCCGTGTTGCCAGACAATACGTCCACCGTGCCACCAACAGTAGGTTGAGCAACGTTAACGATCGTGAAGGAGGACATCGCCTCTCCGCATCCTGCATCCTGAACTACTGCTCTAAACCTTGTAGTCTCGCTTATTACCCCTGGAGGGGTGAAGGTTTCGCTATTGCTGCTAGAAATAGGGGTGTATGCGCTAAATGGTGTGACGGACTGTTCCCATCGTACGATCTGTCCAATATGACCTGAGACAGAGAGCTCTGGGGATGCAGTGCCAGAGCAGACAGTGGTGCCACCGGCAGCTGCACCGCCAGCGTTCGGTGTTCCAACAAGGATTGGAAGTTCAAGTGGACTGCTGCTGCCGCAACCATTCGACAATACTACACTAAGAGTTCCGCTAGTTGTGGAATTAAAATAGTTTATGGTGACTGAGGGTGTTCCCTGACCATTAATAGTCAGAGAACCACTTCCAGAATAGGTCCATAGATAGCTCATGCCTTCTACAGGTGCTATTGAATATGGAACTCCGCTTTGTCCTTTACAGACCTGATCCGTGCTGGTTATGAATGATGTAGGGTCTGGCGGACCCCCAACTGACAGATCTGCGCCATTGTCGCTGCCAGTCAATGACGGGATCACAGCTCTCATCCTGTAGTTCGATCCAGGTGTAACAGACATTGGAATGGTAGCTACTACATTTCCTGAGAAAGTGCTGGCCTCTCCCAAAATACCAATGTTTGTAGGTGATGAGAAGGATCCAAAAACATCACTTAATTGCACGGTCAGGGTTTCATCGGGAATTTGTCGGTCAGCAGTGAATGTGGCAATGAATTCTTCTCCAGGACAAAAATCTAGAGCAGGGACAAATAATCCGATACTTGTCGGAGGGGTAGCATCCTGAAATGCTCGATTGTAGAGTGTCCTAGTGCCCGAAGCCCACATGTTGTCTATATCTATTGCATAGAAGTCATTTAGACTCAACGTAACTTCACCGCCATCCAAGAAAATCGTCCAGCTGTCACCCGCATCTGCGGTCTGATAGATTACTCCACCATCGTAGGTGGCGAAACCTGTATTTGCATCTAAAAATTGAATGTCTCTGGCTGTTCCGTGACCTGGAAAATTGTCGGCTGACCATGAAGCTCCTCCATCTGTAGTCTTCCAAACTCTGGTTGTTGCCAACCAACCCGTACTTGCGTCAGCCCAGAACATTTCCCAAACTCCGTTAGAACCCGCAAAACCAACATTCGTCCAATTGGTACCTCCATCTGTTGTTTTAAATACATTGCCGCCAGAGCCCGAGATGTAACCGTTATTGCTATCAATGAAGAACACATCATAAAGAGTTAGTGCTGGTGTCGGTAGCGTTTGAGCAGACCAGGAGGTACCCCCATCGACTGTTTTAAAAACGGAACTATTGGTACCAACAACCCATCCGGTATTTACATCAAGAAAGTCAGAGGATTGTGGAAAATAGGAGCCTGCGTTCAGAACGGACACCTCCGACCAGGTGATCCCACCATTGGTGGTTTTTTGTACACTTTTTGAGCTGCTAATGAGAAACCCAATAGAAGTGGTAGCAAATTCGACATCAACCATGTCACTTAACCCTAATGAAAACCATGAAATACCACCGTCGGATGTGCGATGTACATCCTTTGAGTCGACGACAAATCCATTGTTCAAATCATTAAAATGAATATCAGCAATGTTGGCAGTTTTTGTAAGCGAGTTGGACAGTGAAACAAATGTGCCGTTATCGTAGATGCCCAAGTTGCCGTCTGAACCGCCGAGCAGAAAACTAGCATCCATGGAGTTGTAAGAGATGCTTGAAGGTGAGAATGGGAAACTGTCTTCCAATGTCCAGGATATCCCAGCATCATCTGATGTATATATTTTATTACCATCAAATAGTTTTCCATCCGTCGAGGATGTGAAAATTAATTCTCTTGCGGTCTGATTGCCTCCTGGATACGTTTGAGAATTCCAGGTAGCACCACCGTCAGTAGTACGATGGATTGTGTTTGTAAGAGAGCTACCAGTTCCTTCAACCACCCACCCGTTCATCTCATTTTCAAAATATACTATGGAGGCTTCTATTCCAGTAAATGCTGTAAGCTGTGTCCAGCTGGTGCCTCCGTTTGTGGTTTTGAAAAGACCATTTTGACGAGATAAGATATAGCCAAGGTTGGGATCAACGAAGTAGATGTCCCTAAAATTTGGAGAGACTCCTAACCCTGACGGAGTGATGTCAGTCCAGAAATCACCGCTATTTGAAGTAATGTGAGCTCTGACACTATTGATTGCCACCACCGTAGTAGCATTGAGCACTTGAAGCTCTTTTCCTTCCGTGGTAGCATTGGGACCTGAAATACCAACCCCGTTTCCGTTTGCAACCGTCCAGCTGCCTTCACCACCGGAATTGGTTTTCATTACCTGATCGCCACCCCTAAGGAGGATATAGCCATTGTTTGCATCCGCAAAGTCTACATGGAGGATGTTATCATTTGAAAAAATAGTTGGAGAATTGAAAGTGAGCCAATTGATACCACCGTCATCAGATTGTAAAACTGTGCCTGAGTTCCCGACGGCGATGGCATTGTTGGTACTTGTAAACACAACATCGTTAATTGTGTTTCCGGTTGGAAGAGGACTTATCTGCCTCCAATCGTATTGTGCGTGACTAGGTCTTGCGATGAGAAGGATGATTGTAAAAATCAGTACTTCGAGTAACCTTAAATTTCTTTTAAGTCTTTTATGCTTGAGGTCCTTAGCGTGAAATGTTTTCATGGCATTGCGATTTAATTTGAATGCCAAGGTCTGATCTTACCCTTCTGTACTCGTCACCCACCCTGGGTGATATACGACCTACCCAAGGGGTAGTTTTTTGAATGTATTTTTTAAGTAATTGATTATAAGCTACTTATTGGAGGGTTTGATCACGTACTGCAGGGCTTCTTTTCGGTTAGAAACTCCAAGTTTTTCATAAATGTTCTTGAGATGATACTTTACTGTGTTAACAGATACGAAAATCTCATCAGCAATTTCGCGATTGGTCTTATCGGTAAGAGCCAATTGCAGTATATCAAATTCCCTTTCTGATAATGTCTCTTTTAAATTGTGATTTACATCCGTAATGTTGATGCTTACTTCCGGGGATTTTTTACCGATCAGAACATTAATTTGTAAACGAAGGTTATCAATTTCATGCGAGAGAAGTTGACCTTTTAATCTAAATCGCTGTCTTATAAAAAGAAATACGGTAGTGAAAAGGATCACGACAAGAACGAGTGTCACTGTCAGAAATACTTGAAACCTTTGATTCTTTTCTATGGTCGCATTGGCACTAAGAATCTCCTTTTCTTTTTCAGCTGTCTGGTATTTTGTCTCCAATTCGTTGATTGCATTTACTTTTTCAAGAGAAAAAATACTGTCTTTTAATTGCCAGGATTTTTTTGAAAATCTTAAGGCCTGATCAAAGCTTTCCTTTACTTCCATCAACCTCGCTAATTCCTCGTAGTATTCAACCAGCCTTTGTTTTGCATCTAATTCTACAGCATATTGCAACCCCCTTCGTAAATAATTTTCCGCTAAACTCAGATTGCCCAGGTTCGTATGCATGATTCCAATTGTAACGTATTGGCTAGCTCGTGCGGTAACATTTGGAACTTCTGCTTCTTCTGCTTCCCAGAGAGCGTAGGTATTTCTCGCTTTTGGATAATCTTTCTTTACGACATAGATATATCCACTATTTCCCAGTGCTGCTAAATACAAATTTCGCTGAGCTTCGTCCTTGAGACTGATTACATTGCCGAGGTACACAAGGGCACTGTCCAGGTAATTTTCACTTTTCTCTCTATCGCCATAGTCTGCGTATACGGCACCAATGTTGCTGGTCACGGATATGTAAGCTTGACGTTCACCGACCTGTTTAAACAACTCTGCGGCCTGCTTGTAGTAGTCCACGGCCTTTAGCGAATTCCCCGAGAAAAATTGAATCGACCCTACGGTCATTAGCCCTTGCGCCTGAACATTTTGAAATTTATTGTTTGTGGAAGCAAGCTCTACTCCGCTCAAAGCTCTCTCAATTCCTTGCTGATATTCTCCTTTACGCCAATGATACTCTGAGTGAAGAATCTCTGCTCCAGCAAGTAATATGGTATCCTTTTCGATTTCAGCATATTTTCTAATGTGATCCGTAAACTCCAGTGCAGCCTCAATATCCTTTAAGACAATGTTTTTGGAAAATGTACTGGTGAACGCGGTTGATCGCTCTCGCTCACTCAAGGTTGGGAATAGTTGAATAAGGCTATCTGCGTGAAATCTGGCATCCACACTTTGTGCACTCACCCCGATCGAGGTGGTTAGTAGTAGGAGAATCACCAATGGAAATTTCATATGCATTAGTTATGCTTTAGCAGCACTTCGAGTGCCTCCTTTCGATTTGAAACACCAAGCTTTGTGTAAATGTTTTTGAGATGAGTCTTCACAGTGTTGACCGATATAAACACCTTTTGTGCAATTTCAGTGTTGTTTTTGTCAGATATTGCGTGACTTAACACTTCATACTCTCGCTCCGTAAGCGGGTTGTGAAGTCCTTTGTTGATTTCCTCAAGACCAATTTCCAAGTTTTTGAATCCCCCTCCAAAAATTCCATTGATCTGGACTCTCAGTGTGTCAATCTCTTGTGACAGCAGGGCTCTTTTCAATTTGAAACGTTGGATCAGTAAAAAAATAGCAACACTGCTAAATAGTACGATGATGCAGATGACAATAAGGAGAAAGGTTTGAAATCGCTCTCTTTTATCCAGCTCAACATTTGCAAACTCAATTTTCTTTTCCTTCTCGGCAGTCTCATACTTGGTTTGGAGTTCAGAAACGGTATTTTGCTGGTCCTCATTGCGTATGGAATCCGAATAGGATTTGAAACTTTTGAAATAGTCTAACGATTTTTTTGTATTACCTAGAGACTCATAAATTCTAGCCAATATTTCAGCACTCTCCGATTTAATATAGATGTCTTTGGTGTTTGAGAATGCTAGTAAGGAATATTTTTCTGCTTCTGCCATCTTCTTACTTGCCACTAACGTAGAAGCCAGCTGGCTGTAATCATAAAGAAGGCCTACGGAATCTTGATTTATGATGTCAAGTTCTATTGCCTTTTTGTAGTAGATCTCGGATGAATCCAACTGATTCATATCAAAAAAAACTGCACCGAGGATATTGGAGCCAATCGCCAGACTTCTTTTATCGTTAAGCTCCTCAACCAGGCGATTTGATATCCTTAGATAATACAGCGCAGAATCGTTGTTTCCCTGCATGTTGTGAATCTGTCCTACATTCTGCATCACACGAGCAGCTGATGCCGTATCATTTTCTAATGTATGAATGTTCAATGCCTCTGTGAAGGACGTCAGTGCCTTTTCCAGGTCATTGCTGTACTGGATATAGATAATTGCAATTGCATTTAATGCTTGTCCAATTCCATTTAGGTCATTTGCTCCTTCGAACACATTTTTTGATTGGATCATTACTGCCAAGGCAGTGTCGTAGTTTGATTGCCAATTAAAATTCCGGCCTATATCTAGAAGCAGGGAACCTTTTAATATTTCGGAATCTTTTTGATTACCCAAATAGTCAGATAAAGCATAAGCACGGGAAAACAACTGATTCGAATTGTCAAATTGATAGCTATACATTTCACTTAGCCCCTTTAGCTGAAGAGCTTTGATTCGCGTTTGAAGATTTATCTGCGCCGAATCAGCATCAAGAATTTGGTCAACATACTGATTGCTTTTTTCGGGATTCTCATCTCTCAGTGCCTCGGCAGACTGAATCAGCTTTTCATAGTCCACCTGAGCGGAAATTGAAAGTGCGGCGAGCATCCAGAAAAAATACAAATGAATTTTCATGAGCCTAGGGTGATTTTAAAGTTACCAATTAGGCATTACAATGCAAATCCGTATAAAGCAGCCACGTCATCTATTTGACTATACGGCTTTCTTCATCTTCTTTATAAGTTGGGGAGTAGGTTCCTACTGTCTCAGTTACTTTCTGTAATACAACTGACCATTGAAAGTAAAAGAGTTGATTGTTTCGAAGGTGATGAGATCGTCTTCGATTTCAATGTTTTGAAGGACAATCTTTTCATTTTGAATCAGTCGATATTTTTTGAAAGTTACACCCTGACTCGAAAGACTTGTGATGTAAAATAGATTGTCGGAGGGGGTGTAAACGAAGTAATTTTCTGAAGTTCCACCACCAAGTGATACGACATTGTCAAACCTCTTGGTTCCTTGCATTTCATCTCCCAAGTCATTGGTATAAGACCCTTCAAGGATCGCGAAAATTTTGTTCTTATTTTCTATAAGACTACTCGAGGCATAAACCTTAGTAGCTGCAATAATTGCTTCCTTAAGCTTTGTTCGAACGGATTCTGCGAAGTCAGGAATACTGTCAGTCATAAAAGACGGGAGCGAGATTTGCACGAAGGAAACGTCTGTTCCCCTTCGATCATTGATCTTATGATGGATGTTTTTTCGGTTTTCTACAGTTTTCAGCTCAATAAGCGTCCCTTTGACTATTCGGCCTTGATTTCTCTCAATTTTCCGCATTGAAATCTGATAGGGATTTACATCCTCAATTTTGAAGTTCCGAGTGTGAAAAATCTTCTCTTTAATGCTTACTGATCTAGGATTGGCCGTGTGGGTGTTCTTGATCGTTACCTCTTTCTCTTCGTTTACAAAGAATCTATTTAGCCACCATTTTTGCGAAACTTCATCATGATAGATGTATTCAAGTTTTCTATTCAGCCAGTCCACTGCTGATCGAAAAACTAATTCATCTTGTTCGTTTGGCTGAGAAAAACTTAATACTGGTGACAGAATTATCAGGAGATAAACGAGCACTTTTTGCATGGCGCAAAGAAACAGATTTTCAGGGAACCCACTGATGGTTATTCTATTACCGACTGCCTTTCTCGGTTGACATGTAACTTCAGAACATCTGGTCTGGAGTAGTGTCCGGATGGGTCAAAATTTTGTCGCCCTTCTCTGACTTTTTGATGGTCAATCGTTGCAATCACCAGATCTTCTTTGTCCACGAATGGCTCTACAACCCAGCTTCCGTCTGGTGCTGCCAGGCAAGTGCCACCATTTGCAAGTGACTCCGTTGTGTTTTTTCGCATGAGTTCTGCGTGAGGAAAATCGTCAGGGATATCTTCTGGTCTGAAAAGCCCTGATACACCGACGACATAGGAACGAGACTCCATCGCAATCATTGGAATAAGTCGCTCTGTATTTCGCTTACTGCCAGGCCAAATTGAGACATGCAGATCTTCACCTTGAGCATACATAGCAGCTCTAGCCATCGGCATCCAGTTTTCCCAGCAGTTTAGGCCACCAACTCTGAATGGAGGTAGAGAGTGAGTGACTAAACCATTGCCATCACCCGGACTCCATGAAAGCCGTTCTTCATAAGTCGGCATCAATTTTCTGTGTACAGATTTTATTTCGCCACTCTCATTTATATAGACCATGGAACAGTAAAGACTATGCCCACCTCGATCGTGGGGACGCTCGATGGTGCCCAGATAAATGGCAATCTCTTTTTTCTTAGCCACTTCACAAAGTTGCTCAAGATGACCTTCTTCGATGCAAATCGATTGATCCATGTAGTGTGCATGAATTTCTTTCTGAACACTTGAATTAAATTCAGCACCGTTAGTTCGATCTAACCAGAAGGGATATCCAGGAGCTAAAGCCTCGCCGAATATTACAAGTTTTGCTTCCTTTTCGGCAGCTTGGGTTGTGTAATCGATTACTTTATCAAGTGTTTTTTCTCGATTTAGCCAAATGGGAGCAATCTGGGCTAGGGCTATTTTCAGTTGGTCTTTGGACATTGCAAGGTTTTCTATTGTCGAACGATTTGCGCTTCATGCGTTTGCTCAGCACTAATTGAGGCTGCAACAGAACAGTACTTTGTGGTGGCAAGATCCACGATTCGATCCGCTTCTTCCTGCGTTAGATCTGGGGATGTAATCACATATTTCATATGAACTTTTGTAAACCCTCGTGGGTGCTCATCTCTACGTTCTCCGCTTGTTTCTGCTTTTAGGTCTACAAAGGTTTTTCTGCGTTTCTTCACCATAGAAACAATGTCAACTGCGGCACAGGCTGAGAGCGCAGATAGTAACAGTTGAGTTGGAGATTGATGCTGTTTTTGATCTGCTGGCAGCATATCTATTTCCACAGTGTTGCCAGTCTCATTTGTGACGGTGAATTCTTCGTCCCCTTTGTATGCTAGTTCTACTTTCATGAGGGTAAAGTTAACTGAACGCAGAATTGCTGCGTAATTTTTCTTTTTCCTTAACTCACCCCTGAATTCCTGCGGAATTCTTTCCCCTCTCTTAAAAGAGAGGGGTTAGGGGAGAGTTATAGAAGAATTTTGCAAAGTAATTTTTCTTCAACTTCACTCCATCTCCTTAAAATTTCTTCATTACTGAATCGAATGATATCATATCCCATTTCTACAAGTATGTCTTCCCTAATCTTATCATACTCCACTTGCTGCTTATGAATTCCTCCATCGATTTCGACTATGAGTTTGTACTCATGACAGTAGAAATCAGCAATGAAGTACGATCTGCTTTCGTGCTCGATGATGAATTGCCTATTGAATTTAAGCCCTCTTAATCTTCGGTTTCTAACCTGTGCCCAAAAGAATTTTTCAGCTCTCGGTTGATTTTTGCGGAGTTCTCTCGCGTATAGCAGAATTTGGTTGTGCTTCATAAATTTTTCCTTAACTCACCCCTGAATTCCTGCGGAATTCTTTCCCCTCTCTTAAAAGAGAGGGGTTAGGGGATAGTTTTTGATAGTTTGTGTTCCACAAAATCCCAGTTTTTAAGTACATCTTCATTTGAAAATTCTTTCCATCTTTCTAATAGGAAGGGGCTAGGAGAATTCTATTCCACCTTTCCCGCCAGCGTATCATGATGTTCTAAAAGTAGAGAACGTAGGTAGCTCCCAATATAGCGTACGCCTTCAAATCCAGCATCCTTTGCTGCTTTATCTTCCACTTCAAAAGGCGTGTCTGGGCCAGCGTAATCATGCAAATCTTTGTACCAACCTATCGTAAATATGTCCCAGGATGGACCGAAAACTCTGGTGAAAATGAAGTTTGGCCGATGATCAAACTTTGAATAGAAAACGTTTTCATCCTCTCGCTGTTTTAGTAGTTCTGCTTGCTTTCCTGCGAGGGCGGTGAAAATCTCAATATGAAAGAGGTTGTGGTCGCTCATAGCCGTATTGAATGTAGCTTTGTCGGGTCCTTTTACTATGGCTTCTTCCTGAAAAGAAACCAGATCGAAAAATCGATCTCCATAGGACTTCTCTATCGTCTTTGCATTTCCCCGTTTCTCAGAGAGTGCTGTTGAAAAATATTGATCAATATTCTCAATTGGATTGATCACCATCAGATCCCAATGATCACCCTGACTGTGTCTCAGTAAATAAGGCTTATCAGTTTGATAGTCCTGATAATTGGTAATATCTGACTTGATGACATCAATTAGCTCCAGCAAATTTCCGGGCTTGGCTCGTAGCAGTGTGACTTTATAGGTTTGATCGCCATGTTGGGAATAAGAACTAAATGCAATCAAGAGCAGAATGAATCCGAATGTATTTTTCATACTGCCAAGGTAGGAAGAAGGCCTTAATCCTCTTAGTTAATTGGGATTAAAAGGCATATTTATCTATCGCTCTGGAGCGTGATTGTTGGGTTTGTTCTGTTTATTCTAAAAAATTGAGACCATAAAGTAATACCACTGATTACTGAGATAATAGCAAGCGATTGCAGGAAGATTATCATCCCTGGATTGATGTGGTAGGCAAAATTAGAAAGCCAATTGGTGCTAAGAATGTGCACAATCGGCCAGGAGGCGATTGTTCCTGCAAAAGCCGCTAAAAGAAATATTCGACCGATACCCAAGACAATGTCTGCGGGTTTTGCTCCAAGTACTTTTCGAATACTGATTTGCTTGATTTTCAAGTTAATGGCGATAGAGGTAAGTCCCCACAAACCCATGCATGCTATCAGGATAGCGAGAAAGGTGAAGAACCTGATCAGGTTCGAGAAGTAATAGTCTTTTTCGTATTGTTTGCGGATCATGTCATCAAGAAAACTAACAGTCAAGGAGCTGGCAGCTCCTTGGTTTAGCTCACCCCAATCGGATTCGATTTGTGCTATCACAGATGGTAAATTGTTCGAGCGGTATTTCACTACGATATAGCCAGGATTTGCAAAAGGCATGATGAATGCAAGTGGGCCGATGTCGTGATGGAGCGATCGGAAATGGAAATCTTCCATAATACCTATCACCGTACGTTCTACACCACCTGCAAATATTACTTTTTCCCCATTTGTTGATTCGATCCCTATTGCTTTGGCAGCAGTTTCATTTAGAACAACTGCATTTGTTGAATCCGTGGCAATATCTCTAGAGAAAAACCGACCGTCAATTAATTGGACTCCCGAAACCTCAAGAAACTCATATCCCACCTGATAATATCCTGAGTGAAAGGATTGATCGGCTGACCACTCAACTCTTCTCATCGGCCCACTGGAAGATTGACCTTCAAATGCATGGCTAGAAAGTGATGCGCTTAGAATGGCTGGGTTCAGCTTCATTTTTTCTCTTAGTCTATCATAGGAATTTGTGATTTGTTCATTTAGTCCAGAAAGAACAATGACTCCTTCTTTTTCGAATCCAAGTTCTTTCTCGTTCATGTAGTTAATTTGATTTCCAACTACGATACTCAACATCACCAAGCCCGCTGATATGAGGTATTGAATGAAAAGCATAGAATGCTTGAGTAGCCCCTTTGATGATTTGACAGATTTGCTCCCTTTCAGCAGCTCAAGCATTTTTGTTTGTATCAAAGCTGTACCTGCAACGAGACCAATTATCAACCCCAGAACCAAACTGAGTGCTATTATAATCAGGATAGCTGCGGCAATTGTGTTGAAGCGAACGAGATTTTCAGTTCCTATTTCATCAAAACCAAACTGTAGTCCGATGTACGCTAAAACGAGGGCTATTGTACCAGCAATCGAAACTGTTAAGAAGGATTCAGTAATAAGTTGTCCTATAATCTTAGATTTCCCAGAGCCTATAACCTGTCGAAGTCCCATTTCCTTAAATCGCGTTTGAAAGGAAGCGGTGGTGATGTTTAGGTAATTAAATGAGGCAACAAAGAGGATAAGTGAGGCAATGGCTACCAGGCTCAGAATGGTATTAATATTATTGGTCGCAAAGACACCACCATGCGGATTGGACAGATTCCCTGACTTAAGATAGATATCATAAAGTGGCTGTAAGACTATCTCAATGTCTCGATTTGCGCTTGAGGCGTTCAATTCTTTGTAGGCTGCGACAAGGGCTGTTTCAAGGTCTTCAATATTTGAGTTGCTATTAATTTGGAAATAGGTTGGGAAGCCTAACCAACTCCAGCTATTGAGATCAGCCAAATATCCTTCGGGAACCACATAAGTGGTGAACGAGATAAGATAATCGAAGTGGATATGAGAGCTCTTGGGGACTTCCTCAAGAATTCCGGTGACTTTCAGTGATCTGTCACTATCAAAGGTGAGCAATTTACCGATTGGATTCTCTTCCCCAAAGTACTTCTTAGCCATCGCACTTGTGAGAACGATGGAATTAGGTAAATCGAGAGCGGTCGAAGTGCCTTGATTGAGGCTAAAGGAAAACATATTTAGGAAGGAGGAATCAGCATAGAATCCAGCCGTTTCAAAAAACTGCTTTCCCTGATACTCTAATAAAATATCGTCCGTGACCCGAAGCCTCGTTACACGCTCTATTCCTGGTAAACTGGTGCCAATTGCAGGCGCCAGAGCTGGTGGAGCTGAGGGATATCTGAGCTCACCCGAGGCTCTTGTGAAAACATTTACTACACGGTAGATCTCTTTCCCGTTTTCGTGAAAGTGGTCATAGCTGAGTTCATGAACCACATAAATAGAAATGCCAAAAACACTCGACAGTCCAAGTACTAATCCAAATAGATTAATGATGGAATAAGACCATCTTTTCCGAAGGCTTCTGATGCTAACCTTAAGAAAGTTGTTGAGTAGCGCTATCGGAAGTGTATTTTTTCTAGTTTTAACGCTGTAGTATTCTTTTGATACACTTTTTGCATTTTTCCAATCTCTCTCGATGATCGAATCAAATGCACTTTTTTCAGAATGGCCCTTGACTACCAGTTCTTCGATATTGCTTCTAAGATGATCTTCAAGCTCCTCGATATCTGCTGGCTCGATTCCTTGGAATTTGTGCAATTTTTCTCGCCACTGCTGGATCGATTTTTCAAGATCAAAAGAAGTACTCATGAGCTGTAGTTTAGGTTCCACATTTTGCTGAACATTTGCAACATCATGAGCCAGTCTTCTTTCCTCTCCTCGAGCACACCACGACCTGTAGGAGTAATCTTGTAGTATTTTCTCTTTCGGCCGTTTTCGAGAATGACCCAACGCGATTCGATCATTTCATCCTTCTGCATTCTGTGAAGCACGGGATAAAGCATCGCATCGCTCCACTCCAATTTTCCACCAGAAAATTCACGCACTTTTTTGATCAACTCATATCCATAGTTTTCACCCTGGAGTAGTAGAGTAAGGATAATGGGAACCGTTGAGGCTCCAACTAAATCTTTTGCAGGCATACCTAAATGTATTATGTAATTTTACCTAATACGTCTATGTATCTAGGAAAGTTTTGTTCTTCGATGCGAAAGGCGTATTTTTTTATTTGTACAACCCATTTTTTTATGTGAATCCGAGTTTTTAGATATCCTTAATTCAGTGAAATGATGATACGGATATTGTACTAGAATTACCTTTGATGCATGAAGAACAGAGTATTTCTTTGGCACCTTCTTTTCTGGATCGTCTATATGTCAATTTTCACTTTTATAGAAGGTGGATATGCGAACCAGTTTAGAGAGGCTTTTCTAATTGAAGTGGCATATTTTCCCATACGATTGGCCGTGATATACTTGAATTATTTTTGGCTGATGCCGAAATTCCTGTTAAATGACAAAACACGGCAGTATGTAATACTTACGATTCTTAGCATTCTGATTGCCTCCTTCCTGCATCGATTACTCATGTTTAGTTTCATCAATGAATTGATTTTCCCTGGATGGGATCAAGGTAGCTTTTGGCAGGGCTACAAGTTCCTTCGAGCTGGTATGATCATTACATCTCCGATGATTTTTTTAATTGGACTAACCGTGATTTACCGCTTGGTTGATTCACAGAAAAAGCTGGCGGAAATTTCAGAGGAGCGAACCAAAACGGAGCTGCAGTATTTAAAGAATCAAATCAATCCTCACTTTTTCTTTAACACACTAAACAGCCTGTATGGCCTGGCTTTGAAAAAGTCTGATCAAACACCAAATGTAGTGATGAAGCTGTCTGAGCTGATGAGTTATATGTTGTATGATACCGATCAGACTGGTGTTGCGCTATCAAAAGAAATCAACTACATCAAAAACTACATTGAGCTGGAGGAGGTGCGGTTTGAGGGACGATTTAAATGTAACCTTCAGGTAGATGGAGACATTGATAATTTGCTGATTCCTCCAATGATTCTTTTACCGTTTGTGGAGAATGCGTTCAAACACGGTGTAAATACATCGTCTGAGGGAGCATGGATCAACGTGCTTATCCGGGGAGGCAAAAAGGAACTTATGTTTGAGGTTGAAAATAGCATTGGTAAATCCAGCGAAGAGGAGAAAAAGGGAGGTCTGGGAATACAAAATGTAGTGCGCAGATTGCAATTACTTTTCGAAGACAATTATTCATTGAACTATGGGAGGTCAGGTCAGAAGTACTCCGTTCAATTAACCATCCAACTATGAGCTCTCAAAAATTGAAATGCTTGATCGTTGATGATGAACCAATTGCTCAGGAAATTATTGAGCAGTACATCGAGATGATTGAAGACCTCCAGCTAGTTGGGAAATGCAAGAATGCGATCGAAGCGCATGATGTATTGCGAAAGGAAACCATTGACTTGATCCTTCTTGACATTGAGATGCCACATATTAATGGGTTGAATTTTCTTGCAAATCTTACAGATCCTCCCAATGTTATTATTACGACAGCCTATCGAGAACATGCGCTGGAAGGGTTCGAACTGAATGTTATTGATTATTTGCTCAAACCTATTTCTATTGAGCGCTTCATGCGAGCTATCCAGAAAGTTCAAGGTGAACTAACACCGACAAATTCAAGCAGTGCAGAGCGGGCATACATTTATTTGAAGGCAGACAAAAAGATGGTTCAAGTCTTTCTGGACGATATTTTATTCATCGAGGGATTGAGCAATTATGTAAAAATCCATCTGACTGGGAAAATGATTATCAGCTACCAAAAATTGAGTCACCTGGAGAAAGTGCTACCGGTGGAAGATTTTATTCGAGTACATAGATCTTATATCGTTTCGCGACTGAAAGTCAAGTCATATACGAATACATACCTTGAGGTCGGAGCTGAGGAAATACCCATAGGCGGAAATTATAAAGAAAGAACGCTTGATGTTTTAAGTGCCTTTGAGAAATAGATTTATTCTTCTCAAGTGATAATGCCAGCTACCAAAAGGTAACTTTGGTTTCGGTAAGCCCTTTTTCCTGGAAATATGCAAGCAGTTCTTTCGAGTCCTCACCGCCTCGCTGTGCGTGATGTAGGAACGTGAAACCATGTGGCCCAAGAGAATTAATAAGTGCTGGGTAGGTTTCGAGTACTGGTTTTACCAATTCGGTTTTTCCGAGCATTGCAAGTGCGTGTAATGTAGGCCGACAACCTTTTGAGATGAGAAAATTTACCATGGCTTTGTGACCAACATGTCCACCTGCGCCAATCGCTGTTTCGAAATCTCCGCCACCCCAATCGTGGGAACTGTAAATTAAAGCTGGGTATTCCTCCAGCAGTTCTTTCACTTTGTCCAAATTGCTATGTCCGGCACCAACGAAGGATTGCACGACTTCTTTTTGATAAGCCGCTGGCTTGTCCTGCCCAAAAATTGTATTTGGAGCTACTATGAGACCCGCTCCAGCTACTCCAAATCCTGATAAGAATTGCTTTCTATTCATGATGTATTTTTTTAGTTTGTTTTTCGTACTGCTTTGAATCCACCAGACGACCCAGCTTTTATCCATTTACCTCCAATGTAAGTCTCCGTTTTCCAATCAATGGTATCTGCGGCCAATCGAGTGAAGGTCTCCCTGTACAGTCGTGTCCACCCTGGCTCTTTCGGATTTGGAATGCTCTCGTACCCTTCAGCATAAAAAACTGTATATATTCTTTGTAATCCACCATTTTCCAAAGAGATGTACTCTCCCTGAAAAAGTAAATCTCCATCGTATTGATATTCCAGCCAGACCATTTTTTCTGACATCGGATTGTAAGTGATAGTACCTTCTGAAAAGGGTATGTTGTATTCTTCAGAATGAATGCCTGTTTTTGATCTCACTAGCTTTCGATTGGCTCCCCATTCAAAGTCTATTACCCGGAGGTGTCTCAATTTTGGATCTTTGGCCATAGGATGATCAGCGGGGGGTACCCAGATGCCTATGTAATACTCAAGGGATTTCAATGGATCAGCCACTTCTTGTGCTGCTGTGGAAGTCACTATGAATAGAAAGCTAACTAGTAATGCTACCTCTTTCATGGTTTTGTTTTTTCTCGTTTCCAAAATGATTCACTTGCCTTCTTCCACTCCTGAGTTTCGTCTAATCGATGAAAGGTTTCAGCTTTCATTTCATTTTCCGAAAGTATGTAATGGATGTCTCTGGTGTCGTATGAGCCGCCGTCTGGATTGACAGTTTTAAAAAAAATATCCATATGTTTTCCCTCAAAGACGTTCAAAGTACCTGTGCAATGCGCACCCCAGGCGGTATGTTGAACGAGGAAAACATTGTTTTCAGATGGATTTAGATAGTTCCAGACCTCCATAAGTTGGGAAGTGTCACCGCTATTCTTGACCCCGAATATGCTTGCTGTAACAGATGCTTTGGAAGACCAGTTTTCAAACTTCATGAAGAAGGAAGAAAAACTCTGTGGATCATTATCGTTATTTTCATTGGTCGACGTCCAAATTCCACCGACTGGGAAATTGAGAATTTCTTCAAGTGATCGATCTTGCGCTTCCGTCCGGATTAAAGAAAATAGAAGGAAGACTGAAATAAATATTTTCATTTTAGTTGTTCGTTAAATAGTTGTTTTTCCACTTTCACCCAATTGTCAGCATTGATCTTTATCCAGTCTTTGCCTTCACGTTTAAGGTATGTTTCGGAGAGATAATGTGAAGCATCCTGCTTTGTGGCAATATCTCTGATCTGTACTGGATTTCCGTTAGGATCAATCCCTGAGCAGAGAGTATTGACAACTGTGTCAGAAATCTTCTTAAGATGACCTTTCGCCACTCTACCGTCACCACTAAAGCCAGAGTACAGCGTTTTCTTTTCGCGTGGATCCCAGTGCTTAAAACCCTCCCAATATTTTCGCACTTCACCGTTCTCGTAAACTCCAGTAATAGTCATTTTAGCTATGCTTTTTTTGCTGTCAAACCATTGTAGCTCGTATCCAAATTGGTGTTTTTCTCCTTCCGAATCTGTACGAATTTCAGTGGCTAACCATTTGCAATTTGGTATTCAAGTGCCATCATTTCCTCTGATTCTGGCGGCTGACCGTCTGCAGAGTAAGACAAAGCAAAGAGAAGGACTGGGACTAGTTTTTTCATATCAATCGATCTTGACTTTCAAAACCACAGGCTCGTACAATTTCTGCATTGGCCACAATGTGCCATCTTCATTGAAACTGTCAAATTGTGCATTGGCGATGTAGTAAAATTCATTTGCCACTAAAACTCCTGTCGTTGGATTCATCATCATAGGATGGTTACGCTCCAGCACTTTCACCTCCTTCAAACCGTCACCATTTTCGTTTAACGGCATCATAGAAATAGTTGATGTGCTGGGGTGAACACCAAACAATTTCCACTTGTAATAGTAAAGTCCGTCAATACTGGCTCTTTTGGAAATGTTTTCACCATCGGGAACAGTAAGTGCTTTTATGGATTTGGTTTCCAGATTAATGCTACTGATCCCATTGGAATGAGCAACGAAGAGTGTCCTTTGATTGTCTGCCAGTGCCAGTCCGTTGGGGTACGGTATATCAGTCGATGTCAATAGCAATTCTAGCTTGTCATTGCTTCCTATTCGATAAATGGAATGTTCATTGAACATGTGGGTGACGAACACCGTACCGTTCCTGGCAATAACCAAATCGTTCATAAAGTGAACCTCACCCTTCTTTTCAAATGTGTACTTTTTGATCAGTTCACCAGTAGTTAGATCAAATTTGAAAATTCCGGCTGGACGTCCATCAATTTCGTCCTTGAGGTTGTATCCGACCAGATTTTCTCCGCCAGAACTACACACCCAGAGATGTCTCCTTTTGGAATCTACTTTCATTCCAATGGTCATCCAGAGGCCGTTCTTTTTGGAGGTAATGAAGTCAGTGACATTCCCTTCGGCATCTACTTTGATCACTTTTCCTTTTCGTGTGCTACTTATATAAAAGGCTTTTTCCTTCGAATCGTAGGCAATGCTCTCAGGGAGCAAATCCTTTTCTGGTATTGTAAATGCAACGAAACTGTTGTTGACTCTTTGATCGGATTGGCCTTGAGAAATAAGTGAGAAAAGAAATAAAGATGCGAAAAGCGTTGATTTCATAATGCTAATTTTTGTTAGTTGAAGGGAAAATGGTTCATCGTTGGTTTCTGTATTCTTAGAGATGGGGAAGAAGTGTGACTAAATTATCCTTGTCCACTTCTCTTTTTTACCAGAGCTTGACTGGTAAGGGGGTTGCCACTTTCCGTCTTTTTTCCAAAAGAACTCACCACTAAAGGTGTTTTCGTCCACCTTCGTCCAGATTTGCTTAAAGTCAACTGGGTGGCCACCTTTTGGTGCTCGCTGTCCATCTGTCCATGGAATGCCAGATCCCTCTTTATAGTGGACAGTGAAAATTCGTTCAATGACATTTTCTGAAGGAAATTGAAAATAACCTTCGTTCATAAGCGAGGCACCCCTAACATCTCGCAAATAGGCACTCATGAACACCAGTTTCTCCTTAGTGCCGTGATGGGCAATGACACCTTCCACTTCCAGTGAAGGAGTTTCGCCCTTCTTCACAGGGTTGGTGCTTGTGTATTTTATCATCAACTTGTCCTGAGCCCAGTCAAAGCTCATATTGACAAATCGATCATCTCCAATTTGGATTTGCCAGGTTCCAATGAGGTATTCGAAATTCTTGTACTCTTCGGGAGTCTCCATGGAAAGATCCATTGTTTGAGCTGAAAGGGAAGTTGGGTAGTCATCTTCCCATGCGTCAGGAGTTGAGCAACTGTAGGTGATCGCGACCAAAAAGAGAAAGGAAATTGTTTTCATGTATGCACGGTCTCTCATTAATTAGTTAGATACGGAATTCTGAAACCTGAAATTTGAAGATTATGCGAACTGGAATATTATCACTCCGTGCTGGCACCGTTATTATGCGAATTGATTGATTGAAGACGAGCTAGGCTTTTACGTAAGCTCGAAACTCTTGCATTAGCAACTGAAGCTTTGGAGTGATATGTGTCTCGCAAAATGGTTTACCCTGATTTTTTTGAAAGTAATCTTGATATTGCTCAGGAGAGGACTCGAATGTTGAGTAGGGAAGCACTTTGGTTATGATAGGTGAATCAAAATGCTGTGAAAACCCTTCAAGTGATTGCTTTGCCTGATCATCATTGCTTGAAAAGGAATAAATCGCCGAACGGTATTTTCCTCTCATCGAATGATTGGAAGTAGAAGCGTGTGTGAGCAAGTGGATTTCAATCAACACTTCCAGATCAATTATTGAAGGGTCGAAGTGCACAAGTACGGCTTCCGATAAGGAATCATGAGGAGGTTCTGAGGAAATCCATCCTTGATCCACTTTGGTAACGCCTTTTAGTGTAGCGAATACTGCCTCGGTACACCAATGACATCCACCTCCGAAACCAATTTTTTCAATAGCCATACCCTAGTAACAAAAGCGAGTTCCCTATCTGCGGTTATTATACTCTTTGATCAAAACATTCAGGCGTTTGAAATCCAGAACTCCTTTATCCTCTTTGAGATGATGCATAATTGCCAACCCTTTGGCGAGCTGACTATCTACATTTTTAACTTTCTGCACGATGTAAATCAAACTTCTCTGTTTGCCCATGGTCAATGATTGAAAGTATTCCCTTCCCTGTTCATCTTGTGCAAGTAGGACTTCGAATGATTCGGGCATCGGCAAACCAAATTCGGAGATATCCTTTTCGAGAATCACCGAAACCGTATCTCCCTCTTCTATTCCCAATTTCTTCTTTTGCTCAGTATTCACATAGATGGTGTACGCTCCGTCTTTGTGCATCAAGGCACTGTGCATAGGCTCATTTTCATTAATAGAGCAAAGAACTCTTCGGTTGTCGCCTTCTACGAATTGATCACCTATCTCCTTGGATATTGGGATATAGTAGCTCCATAGTTTGTTATGGAAATTTTCCAGAGTAGATGTAAGTTCAATCGCCATTGGAAAATTTTTAGAGTCCTACTTCGCGAGATATGCCTTCAAGTTGGACAAAAGGCGACTATTGCTTTCGATATAGTTGCCAGCGCGACCTACCAAAAACTCCTGTGTTTTCCCATAATCATAAACTTTTCTAAAGTTCTCTGGTCTCAGGAGAATTTTCTGAACCTCAACATAGTCTAATTGCAAATCCTTCCAACTGGATTCCTCCATAATAATTGCAGAATTTGTATCTATTGAACCCATTTTCTCCTTAAATCTTGTTTGTTCAAAGTCACGTACGATTTTAACGTTGGGCTGCGTGAACGTGTAATAATTCTGTATTTCGAGTAGCAAATCTTTATCCTCCAGGCTTGCCAACAACCCCAGCTGATTCATAGACTGAAATGAGCTGACCAGAGGTACATAGAGCATAAACCCCCTTGAGCCATAGTAGAAAGCTTCGAGGCTATCTTTATTAACGTTTGATTTGACCTTTATCAGATCAAGCAATTTCCGAATGTACTGAAGTGTTTCCTCAGAGCCAGACTTGTGATACTGAAATTGAATAGAGTCGTTTTCTAACTCACTGACCATATTTGCCAGAGCCTCTTGTACCTCGCTCCGAGAATCGGAATTTTCCTTCCAGGCGTTCAAAGTGAAGGCTCCCAGTATTCCGAAGGTAATTACAAGAATTTCGAGTAAATACTCAGGCCACTTTTCGCCGATGGTAGATAGGATTCTTTTCATTTTAGGTACGTCATTCCTGCCTGTACAGAAATCTTTGAGTTATGTGGCGTTACGTTCACTTAAAAGTAATGAGATTTCCGTATTGCTCATGCCTTTCAAATCGGAATGACGATTATGAAAGCCAGTCTCACCAGAGGATGTACCTAACTTAAAATGCAAATTCGATGGAACTTTAACTTGGTAGTTCGGCAACACTTTTGGCATGGGACAACAAACCAATGAGCTGAAAAGATTTACCTAGTTCCCATTGCATTGCAGCCACAATGCCGTGCATAGCAAGTAAGATTCGATTCATTTCCAAATCATTTTCTCCCATTGCGGTAATTGCTTTTTTGGAAGCCGAGTAGCCTTCGTCATGAAGTGTACCTAAAATCTCAATGGCGTTTTCGTCTGGTGTTTTCAGGCGTTCCTTCGGTGTATAACCCAACTGCTGAATCATACTCTCTGCGAGTGTCCAGGTAGACCAAGGATTTTGTCCGGTGACCAAATTACCATCTTTCATAACATTCTCCAGGTACATCGTTCCTTCACTGAATTTAGCGCCACGTTCTACTAATTTGTCTTCCAGGAGAAATGGAAAAATGGTAGCTGCGTCAGGAATTAAAAACAGCTCTTCTTGATTCGTGAAGCTGCTAATCCTTTTATTTTTCAGGAGTGATTGGCCATTATCAAGTGTCACATTTACTAGCGCCGCTGGACCATGGCAAACAGCGCCGATCACCTTCCCTGATTGATAATACGAACTGACAATTGCTTGAATGTCTTCATTTTCTGGGAAGTCATACATGGCACCTTTTCCACCCACGAAATAGATCGCTGCGTATTCATCAGGATTCACATCGCTTATCGCCCATGTGTTTTTGGCTTTTCTCTGCGCTGTTTTGTCATTCAAGAATGCAAAATCGAAGGGGCCCATGTCTTCATCGTCTATGATGACCGGCGGATTACCACCTTGAGGGCTTGCGATATCTACCTCAAAACCATTGGCTTGAAACACGAAGTAGGCACGGGATAATTCGGTTAGTTCATACCCAGTGCTTTTTCCGCTGCTACCCATCACATTCGTGCTAGTGACTACTGCCAGTATTTTCCCACGGGCAGTAGGAAGGTCATCGATAAGATAGGGAAGATCGGTCGGTAGGGTCTTACTAATTTCATTTGACGGTAGTGGGGGAAGCAAGCTCCTAAACCAAAATCCAAAAACTGCAAGAATAATGATCAGACTCAGTAGTGAGAGTAGGAACCATTTCGTTATTTTTTTTAGTGTAGACATAATTCGTTGTTTTTTTGGCAAACCAACGTGGAACGTCCATAACTTTCCTTTCAAATGATCATTTCGTAAGAGGAAAAGATCATTCTGGCAGAAGCTGCCGATAGGCTTTTGGGGTTTTTCCAGTCTCCTTTTTGAAGGCACTGTTAAAACTGGAAATGCTATTGAAACCAACATCAAAAGCAATGGCAGAAATGTTGAGATTTTCATGCTTCCCATCTTTAAACAAGTGAATGGCTTCCTCGACTCTATGCTGGTTGATAAAATTGTTGAAGTTCTTTTTGCCTCGCTGGTTGATCACCATCGAAAGAATCTGGGGACTGACATGAAGCGTTGCGCTGAGAGATTTAAGCGTTAGATCCGGGTCTCGGAACTTTTTGTTATCCACAATCATTCCGCGTGCCTTTGAAAAAACCTGATCCATTTGTTCTTCAGAAATTGGAGTGGTCTTGTATTTATCACGATCAAGATTTTGGATATAACCCTTTTGAATCACTCTAAAGCTAATTACGTAGGCAACTATAGAGTACAGCACCGGCCCGACAATATACGGAACAGACTCATCGAATAAATTCAAGACGTACGCAATCCAGATCACAAGTAACCCGAAAAATAGCAGACGTAGAAAATGATAGGTGTTGTCACCCAGACCTTCTTTCCTTTGTTTTGAAATGAAGCGGTTGGCTATAAGAAGGTAGGCAATATAATGTCCGTAGTAGCTCAGAAATAAGAAAAGAAACACAAAAATGGACCACGTTTCAAAGTGAATGTCCTCGATCCAGATTCCGAAAATGATGGCAGTAAGTGATGGAATGAAGTGCAGTAAATGGTTTCTAGCCCACTCGAAATTTTTCTCGCAAAGAGAACGCGCATACAAGTAAAAAAGCGGGCCTATTGCCATGAGAGTACCCAATCCGGTAAATATGAATTTGACGTCCAGGTTTTCAGCAAACTCGAGGAAGACTGACTTACCAACTCGAAAAGAGAGCACAACTAGTAGCGAGCTCAACAATCTGTTTGACAGTTTGCTGCCTTTTGTGTAGCTCCACAGAAACATGGCTAGGAAGAGCCCATGGATTACTCCTAGCCCGCTAACGATTACCAGAAAGATTTGACTTGTTGGCATTGTTGACAAAAGTAGGAATTAGCTGCAAACAATAACAAAATGGATGCAACGGCTCACTTATCCCCTGGGGTTGACCTAGTCTAGACTGACAGCAGTAAAAATTCTAGCCATTTTTGGGAGAGAGTGGTCAGGATACGTTTCATGATTTACCGATTTCTTTCTCAATCTTCTCTTGTAGTAGTTGATTACTGTCAAGGAAGCGTCTCAAAGCAGCCAGCGATTGTGAATTGTTATCCTTTGCAGCAAACAACTCTGCTTGTAGTGCGGTGTGAAATTCGGCATCTCTTTTCTTAGGAATCCCCTCCGTTAGCCACTCAAAACTTTCAAGATGTATCCGAGCAAAGGGAAGTAGATACGTAATGAATTGAACTTCGATGTCCTTCAAGCCAGAGGCTGTTCTATTCTGTTCGTACTCGTAATACCTGGAAATGGCGTTTCGTAAATCGTCATTGGAAATCCTTGTGCTAGACGATTTCAAAGTCTCATAAGCATTGTCAATCGAGTAGTATTTGTAAAAATTGATGAAGAGTGCAATGTGTCGATTTAGCGTACTATCTGGCATAGTTGTCAACTCATTGTTCATCATGAATAAAATGCTTTGGACGGAATTGTCCAGCTGCTTTTCAGCCTGCAGAAGTTGGACTCGGTCTTCTTTAAGATTGTCTAAAATTTCAGTGAGAAACCGGTTTTCGTCCGCATTTGCTTTCAGTGTCTCATTCCAGTTGTTCAGAGTAAAAGCGCCAAGAATACCAATCGTGATCACTAGTACTTCCAGGAAGTATTCTGACCATTTTTGATTGAAGGTGATTAAGATCTTTTTCATTGTGAAACAGGCCGATTATCAGGTTAGTAGCTCAAAGTGGAAATAAGGTTGCATAAGCTTGAAATGTTTGTCATACGTGAGCAACGTCAATTTCTGATCAATCGCTTGCTGTAAAATAAGCAGATCTGGAATTCCGACTTTGTGGAGACCATTTTGAAGATTGATTGATTGATATTGACGAATTATTTCCCAATCTACTTGAAGAGGGATCCTTTCAAGTGATTCCAGACTTTCTATTGTTTCAGCTTGAGAGAGTTTATTCAGCGCTGGAATCAACTCAGTTAATATTACCTCATTTGTGCAAACCAGATCCTCCATTATTAGCCGATCCAGCATTTCGACTGTGCCATTTCGAAAATATTCAATCCAAACGGAACTATCTACTAAAACTTGGTACCTACCCAACTAGTTCCTATCTCTTAATGTATCCAGATCAATGTCTAGATTGATTTTACCCTTGAAAGAAATTAGGCGTTGCCTTTTTACACGTTGGATTTGTGCAATCAAAGCATCTCTTATCAATTGGCTTTTGGTTTTGGCTCCCGTAGCTTCCATTGCCTCATTCACAAGTTCTTCCGATATGTCCAGTGTTGTACGCATAATTAATTATGTATGTATGCATATAAATATACGCATTTTTAGTAAAAATGTTAGACCTTAACTATTCACTCTTATACTTTTCAAACCACGCAACCACATGTGCCACCTTGGTTATCAATTGGCTTGGGCGATTTGAAATGTTGTGATAAGAACCAGGGATTTCAACAAGAGCTGTTTCTATTTTCCGATACTTCAGGGCATGGTACAATTGTTTTGCTTCCGAGGTGGGAGTTCTGAGATCTTCCATTCCCACCATTACCAGCGTAGGACATTCAACATTGCCCACCAATGAGATCGGAGAAAACTTCATGTAATCTTCCATGTTTGTCCAAGGTAAACCTGGAAAACGACTGTGATAGTATCCATACCAATTGTCAGCAACCAACGTCTTGCTGTACCAGTTCATCACAGGTTTAACAACCGCAGCTGCCTGAAATCGATCTGATTTCCCGATCATCCATGCGCTCATGATTCCTCCTGCACTTCCACCGGTCACAAAAAGATTTTCTTCGTCAATGTAGCCTTTTGCTATCACTGCATCCATACCCGACATCACATCATCATAATCATTCCCAGGATAATTGTGATAGAGGAGGTTTCCAAACTCCTCACCGTATCCAGTGCTTCCTCGTGGGTTAGGATAGAAGACAACATATCCTGCTGCGGCATACAATTGAACTTCAGGAGAAAAACGTTCCCCGTAATTGGAAATTGGTCCGCCATGATTTTCAATAAGGATTGGGTATTTTTTGTTTGAATCAAATTTTGGAGGTTTCACAATCCATCCCTGTACGTCACGCTGATCAAAGGAGGATTTGTACCAGATTTCTTCGACTTGACCTAGTTCTCGGAAGTTGAGTAGCTCAGCATTGAGATTGGTAATTTTAGAAAAACCACCTTTCTTAAGAATCGCTAGATCTCCGGGATGCTCTGGGCGCGTGTAGTTGTAGGCGATTGTTCCATCTGTAGAAACCGTAAATGATCCTCCGCCATAAGGACGACCAATTGTGGCACCACCGACATTATCTGCCACTTCTCGGAAACTGCCAGTAAGACTCACATATCCAATTTTGGTACGTCCTTTGTCATCGTATTGGAAATACATTCCTTTGCTTTGTGCATCCCATGTAGGGTTTGAAACACTTCGATCAAGATTATCTAAAAGTGTCTTTTTGTTACTTCCATCTGAATTCATGACCTGCAAGCGCGTAAGTTGATAGGTCTGCACTTTGTCCTCATAGCCCAGGTAGGCAATGTGATTTCCGTTTGGAGAAACTGTTGGAGAACCATCAGGGCCTTTTCTATCTGTCAGCGACTTTACGTCGCCTGAGTTTACATCCACCGAGTAAATCTCAGAGTTGCGGAAGTCGTATTCCCAATCCTCGCTTCGGTTTCCAGAAACAAGAATCATTCTACCAGCAGCCGACCACTCTGGACTTCCATGATTGAAATTTCCCGAAGTTATTTGCCTGGGAGACCCGCCCTCAGAGGGGACAACGAAGATGTGCCTGAAACCTGGCTCGATGTACCCAGAACCATCACGTTCGTGACGCATTCGATCTGTAACTCTTGGCGAATTTGCCCACTTTGCTCCTTTTGGTTTTTGCGGTGCACGTACTAACACTGGAGGTTTCTGAGCAACAGTCATTGCAAATGCAATTTGCTTTCCGTCAGCCGACCAGGTGATACTTCCTGGCGACTTCTCCAACTGAGTAATTCGAGCAGATTGCCTGCTGGCAGTCCAGTATATATGAATTTCAGAGCCTTGCTCCGTACCTCGAGTATAGGCAATTCGTTTTCCATCTGGAGACCATCTAGCTGAAGATTCACTGCCGTCGTATGAGGTCAATTTTTGATGTCCTGATCCATCAGTATTTATGATCCACAGATTTCCCGCTTTTCGATCTTTCATTATATCCATTCCCATTCTACGATAAACCACTTGTTTACCATCTGGAGAAATTTGAGGATCAGCGACCCATTCCAATTCAAAGACATCCAGTTCCTGGAACGGTAGTTTTTCTTGTGCAAAGGAAAAAATAAAAGTACATAGGAGCAGAAGTGAGCTTAGTTTTTTCATGAAATCTAAGCTAGCAAAAAAGACGGAATCTTACTTGTAGTTGGGAATATTTAGCCCAAGAACAATGTCTCGTTCTATAGCTAGAATACCTTCTTTGAAAACGAGTGTCGAAATACCAGAGCCGCCTCTATTTCGTGCATTGTTTCTGATTCGATCTGTCAACAACGGGTCATCATCGAAAACGAATTCGTCGATGTAGTATTCGTTTTTGGCTGGCTCCTTAATAGTTATGTGAATATGTTCTTGAGCCCGTCGGTTCGGGTAGGCCCCAGGCCGGAAGGTATAAAAGGTATATCGTCCATCACGACCAGTTTTTACCCATCCACGAATGTATCCGTGTCTTTTTGCCCAGCCTTTTTCGCTCCCATTGGTTGGATAAATCCCACCTCTGTTGGTTTGGTATATGTAAAGGATCACGTTGCTTGCTGGCGCTACTCCATCCTTTTCGTAAACGGTACCAGTGAGCTTAAGCTTTGGTTCAGTTTTCTGAAATTCTGGTAGGGTGTCGACAGGAGAGAGATTGACTTGTCCATACTCATGTATCGCCTCGCAACCTTCGCAAGGTCCACCGACTGGTTTTTTGGATCGATTATCCTGCGATTGGCAGGTTGAAATAAGAAAAGCTAGTAAGATACCAGTTAGTGCTTTGTGTACCATACAATTAAAAACGAAGGCTAATGGGATTCAGTTGACTATTTAGATACACAGCAACTATTTCCCGATGTACGACGTATATTATATACATTTATGAAAAATATCTAATGAAAGGGACCCAAATAGGTGAATTCGAGGAGTTGGTGCTTCTTATTGTGGCTATTCTAAATGAGGGGGCATACGGTGTAGCCATTCGAAATGAATTAGAAATTCAGAGTGGACGGAAGATCAGTATTGGTGCAGTTCATGCTACAACGAACAGATTGGAGGATAAAGGTTTTTTGGAATCGAAATTTGGTGAAGTAACACTACAAAGAGGAGGGAAGCGAAAGAAGCTATATACTGTCAGTTCACTTGGACAGCGCTCGATGCAAGAGAGTAAGGACTTAAGAAATCGACTTTGGGAGCTTATTCCTCAGTCGTCTCTCTTCCCTAAACTTAGCAGCAAATGAGATTATCTAAGCCAAAGCTTGCAAAACGTGTGCTTTACTGGTTTTGTGACTCACAATACTTAGAGGAGGTGGAGGGTGATCTCGAGGAGATCTTTGCTGAAAATGTTAAAAAAGCTGGAAAGAACAAAGCACGAAGAATTTACTGGATAGATGTGCTAAGGCACATTCGTCCTTACTTCATCAAGAAAAGGTCAGTCAATCTTATCACTCAAAACCAAACGGCTATGTGGGCTATCTACTTAAAAATTGCAGTACGAAATTTTTGGAAAAATAAAGTTATTTCCACCATTAATACCTCGGGCCTCTCCTTGGGACTTGCATGTTGCATCCTCATCTTTTTCCATATAAAGGATGAGCTTTCTTACGACGAATTTGTGGAAAATGGAGACAATATCTATCGTGTACTGAATTTCAATCCTAGTGATGAGCGCCCTTACGACGCAGGTGGACCTCCCCCGCTCGGGCCTGTTCTAAAGGAAGAATTTCCAGGGATAGAGGATGCTGTCAGGTTGTGGGAAGACTACAATCCAACCATCACACGAGGCGATCAGGTGTTTGTTGAATATCATTTTGTTTTCGCAGATGAAAAGGTATTTCCGACCTTCTCTTTTTCTCTTCTCAAAGGGAATCCTGAGACTGCTTTGAGTATTCCGAATTCGGTGGTGTTGACGACGAAAATGGCCAAGAAGTACTTTGGCGATCAAGATCCCATGGGCAAAACGTTGGAATACCGAGGTGGTCGAGGCGAGTTTCAGCTACAGGTAACAGGTGTAATGGAAGATTTGCCGCACAACACGCACTTTAAGTTTGACTTCCTTGCTTCGTTTCTGAGTGTTGGAGACGACGACTATTATTGGGGCTCCTTCAAACCAATATGGACATATATCACATTGAAAAGTGGGGTAGAGCCTGATCAAATAAAAGCAGGGTTTCCCGCATTTGCACAAAAATATGTACCTCATAGAGTTGAGGAAAGTCCTGGATTTTCATTTGACCTTGAGCGTATGAGTGATATTTATCTGTATTCAAAGTCGGCAAGAAATATGAAGCCACTTGGTAATGTGCAGTCCATTTACGTACTAGGAATAATTGGGATCAGCATTCTATTTATTGCTTGCATCAATTTCATAAATCTCACTATGTCCAATTCATTGGTTCGACTAAAGGAGATTGGTGTTCGGAAAATCATGGGAGCTCAAAAAATGCAACTGGTACGCCAATTTCTTATTGAATCGGGATTTACAATCTTTATTGCTTTAATGATAGCTATTCTTCTCTCTGCGCTATTCCTTCCTGTATATAATGAGTTCGCAGATAAACATGTGAACTTTTCATACCTGCTGGATTTGAAATTTGTATTTTATATTTTGTTATCACTAGGTGTCATTATACTGCTTTCCAGTTTGTACCCAGCAAGAATTATGGCAAGTTCAGGCAGTGCATTTGTAGTAAGAACGAGTGACAAAGCAAGTGCTAAAGCTGGTGTAAGAAGTGGACTTGTTGTGTTTCAGTTTCTTGTCTCTGCTATCCTAATAATAGGCATTTTGATAATCAAAGATCAGCAAGCATTTATCAACAATAAGGCATTAGGAATTGACAAAGAGCGTGTTTTGGTGATACCAGCCAGCAAAAGTGAGGAAGCATTTTTTCAAGAGCTAAATCAGATGCCTGAGGTGGAATATTACGGTATTTCACAACGACTTCCTGTAAATACTATGAACTATGATGGAAGAAGTTTTGAGGTAGAGGGTCGTGATCAGGAAGTGTCAGCACAGAGTTGCATTATTGATTTGGATTTTATTGAAACATACGGGATCGAAATAATTGAGGGACGTAATCATTTCAAAGAAGCTACAAAACAATGGGAGTTTCTGATAAACGAAAGCGCGGTCAAAGACTTTGGTTTTGAAACACCGGAGAAAGCTCTGGGAAAGAAGATCATTTTCAGTAGGGAAGATAATATGATTGGAAGTGTTGTCGGAGTCTTCGAGGATTATCATTTAGAGTCGCTTCATGAGAAAATTCCCCCGATGATTATGTTCAAGAATATCAGTGAAAAGTATGCTGGATGGGGAAGGCAATTTATTTCTATCAAGTACAAAACAGACAATCTAACTTCGTTTAACAATCGAATTGAAGAGATGTGGAAATCCCACAATGAGGGTGGTGCGTATTTTAGTTTTTTTATTGACGACAGCTATGCAGACCTACATGCTGCGGACTACCGTTTCGCTAAAATGTTTAACTATGTGACGTTCATAGCTATGCTAATTGCCTGTATGGGTTTACTTGGTTTGAGTATGCTCATTGTGAATCAAAAGGTAAAGGAAATTGGGATCAGAAAAGTACTCGGCGCGTCGGTGGCGAATGTCACACTGCTGCTTTCTAGAAAGTTCATGTACTTGGTCTTGATCGGTCTAGTACTGGCTTGCCCTATTGCCTACTATATGATGGAGCAATGGTTAGAAGGTTTTTCATATAGAATAGACATAAGTTTCCAGCCATTCATCCTTGCTTTTCTTATGGTAGCAGTGCTTTCCATCCTGACTGTTGCGGTGCACACCACCAAAGCTGCATTAACAAACCCTGCGGAGTCATTGAAAGATGAGTGAATTATTGGCTGATCTTTCTTAAGTACTGCGAAGGCGTAAGTTGAAATTTCTTCTTAAATAGATTATTAAAGGTTGATTTCGAACTAAACCCGCATTCATATGATATTGCTTCGATTGTCTTGCTATGAACATGATTGCTGGTAATTACTTGAATGGCCTTTTCCATTCTAAAATCGTTGATAAATGAGTAGAAATTCTTGCCAGTGTTGTTATTAATAGCCTGTGATATATGATGCTTGTATACCTTCAGTTCCATCGAAATCTTATCAAGTGTAATAGAAGGGTCTAGGTAAGCTTCAGTTGTTTGCAAATAGTCTGTTACTGCATTCAACAAGGCACCAGACTCATTTTTCTTGAGTCCTGATTTTTGATATTTTTCAGTATTTTCCTTTCTAGCTTCTTTTTGAGCTATCGATAGTTGTGGTTTTACAAACAACTTAGATCTAGCAAGTATCCAAGTAGCTAGACTAACCAGAATAAATATCAGTGGGTGACACCAAATTGTCATGTTCTAGTCGCTGACTATTCTGTAAGGTACTCCTCCATGATTGTCCAGTAGTTGTCACGGAATTCACTGACGGAAATTCCAAAGTGTTTGGAAAAAGCTGAATTTTGACCCATACCTTCGGCCAAATCTTCGAAATATGCTTTTAGATTTTCTATACTCGTTCCATTTCCATTTTCCTCGTCAAGCAAGTATCTGACACCCAATTCGAAGAATCCATAGTATTCTCCTGTGGTACCATTGTCAACAACCGATTGAGGAAAATTATCCCATTTTAAAATTCTTATGGGATTCCCCTCTCCAGGTACATCTTTCATTTTTTCTTGCCAGCTTTTTAGTTCTGACACAGTCTGAATGCGATGATTGCGAGCTCCGTAATTTCCAAACCCTTCTCTCATCCATACTGAATTAGAATTTCTTTGATTGAAATTACCGATTAGCAGGAATTCGATGACGTGCGTTATCTCATGCTGAAATACTTTGTGCCACCTATCATGATCACCTGAAAAATTTGGACCATCTTTTGACCTAATAATGATGCCGTCTCGATAGGCAACGGCTATGTTCCACTGATCATAATTTGTTAAAATATGAATCTTCTTCTCTGTTTGAGTACCCACAAAACGGAAGTCCTCATCCGTTATATTGAAGTTAGCCTTTATATCTTGTAGCGATTCTTCTGCTAGTTCTGCTACTGTTTTTCTCCATTCCTGACTTGATTTATCGCTGTAAACGATGAAATTCTCACCTTCATAAGGAGCTCCGTCATGGTAGAGAGTGCCCCAGTACGGCGACCAACTGCCTCTTAGCTGAGTTAACTCCGGCACGTCAATGGAGTCATCACTTTTTGAGCATTGAGTGAAAAGAATAAGCGGAAGTACGACAAGAAGCAATATTTGGACTTTCATTTGGCATCATTTAATGGGTTTGCAAGTCACCAAGAAAACTATATCCACTCACAGACAATTTGTCAATTGTTGCTTATTTGATTGAGCTGGCAATCCTTTGCTGCTGACAGACTCTTTTGGTAACTCTTTAGTTCTATTTCATAATTGTATTTAGGATGTTGTCTGTTGTACTCTAAAACGTTTATGAATTACTTTTTTACTCGGAGTTATCGAACTTGTAAAACGGAACTATGAAATTCAGTTCAGTCGTAGAATTTTTGGCTGAAGACGAGTGCCTTAATGATTCCGCTGAGAACACGGTTGTCAAATTCTCTCCTAGTGATCTTGTAAATGACACCTACAAATCCAACCATTCAATAAAATTTGCTAAGAATGGATATGAAGAGTATGAGATTGATGGTAAGTATGAAAAACTCCGCACTGCGGAAACCATGTTGGTAAACGGCGGAAGAGATGTAATTGCTCGATCTTGTGGAGAGGCCGTTGCTATCTTCCTTGAAGATGAGTTAATAAGTGAGGTTGCTCAGGCGCTTAGAAGCAGAGAAGTGGAAAATGCTGATGTGCTGGGAGCCAAAAGTATCCAGCGAATTGACGCTCGAAATTTCCAGTCGGTTTGGTACAAACTATACGAAGACCAACAGGTGATATTAACTGAAGAGTTTTACTATGAGGTTGGGGCGATCTATGTAACTTCATTTATTGGAAACTCGGGAGTAAATGGTGTAAGTCTGTTCAAAAGTCAACTGGCGAAGGCGGAAAACATTGACAAATTGCAGGTTGCAAAAACATTTGTGTTCGATAATATTGATACCAAAGTATCATTGGAAGAAATTGCCAGGGAAGCAGCAATGTCAAAATTCCATCTACTAAGAAATTTCAAGCATTTTTATGGGACGACACCGCTACGATTGCATACATGGTTAAGGCTAAACAGAGCAAAAGCTTTGTTAAAATCAGATTGTCACAACGTCAGCGATGTCGCACACTTAATGGATTATCCAGATCTGGCGACTTTCAGTAAACAATTCAAACAACAGAATGGGATGCCACCCTCTTGCTATGTCAGAAACACAAATTAGCGCCTAGCAGATAACCAGTTCTTTGCAACTTTTCATTGATGAATCCGATGCAGTAATTTCCAATAGATAGAATAATATATTATTCTTGAATTCCACTTACTTATAAAATAGACCATGATTACACACAATACGATCTCCCCCTTATACGTACTTTCATTTATTGTCTGCCTTTCCTGCCAGTCTCAGTCTGCTGATAAAATGGGTTCAACAACCTGGCTCGATCCAGCACTAGACTTGAATGCCAACTCTCAACCCATTGTGGTTTGGTTCGAGGATCAGTTCTTGGAAGACGGAGATTCTTTCATGCGTATGGTTCGAGAAGTTAAAGGTGAAAAAAGGAGTGACTTACGCAAAAGGGTAATCGGTGAGCTCAAGGAAAAGAGTAGCAGATCATACAAGAAAGTTAGAGGTCAGCTAGAAAAATTAGTGGAATCGAATCAGATTGAAAGAATCAAGCAGCATTGGATTGTCAATGGGTTCACTTGTGTGACAACTTCCAAAGGACTTGTTGAATTGCAAAAATTGGAAGGAGTAGCTAAGATTTTTTTGAAACAACCAGCCTTTAGTGGATCCAATCCAGATATGGGACCTGAATATTTGGCCTCAATACCACCTACAAGATTCTCCGTTGATGAAGTGGATAGCTACCCTTGGAACATCGAGAAGATTCGTGCACCAGAGGTGTGGAACGCATACGGCCTTACGGGAGAAGGAACGCTGAATGTTGTACATGACTTTGGTTTCAAACTCGATATTCCTCCGCTCGCAGAAACGATCTATACTAACGATGACGAAATTCCTGGAAACGGAATTGATGACGATCAAAACGGATATATCGATGATTATCATGGCTACCACTTTGATGCTGAGAATGCCAGCCTCAACAATCCCTTTATTCGACGAGCCACGATTATTCATGGAAACGCATGTGCTGCTATGATTTCAGGCACTTTTGCCACTGGAACAAAGCAAGCAATAGGAATAGCTCCCGGATCGAAGTGGGCGCCAGTGATCGGGTCAGCAAATATTGAGCAAGCTGTGGAGTGGGCGATCGAACAGGGTGCAGATACGTACAGTATGAGTTTCTCTCAACCAAACCTTGGAGAGTTTAGAACACATTGGCGAAAAGTGATGGAGCAAGGCACTTTTTGTGGTGTGACGTTTATCTCAGGAGCTGGAAATTTTGCCGCTGGAGCTAATGAAGCGCCTGTTCCGGTACAAATGAGAAACCCAGAAGACGTTCCAAACGCAGTGCTTGGTGTTGCAGGAGTGGGTGAGGATGGAGAGCGACCGCCTTTCAGCAGTCAAGGCCCTGTAGAGTGGAATACGCATTACTACCATGATGGGACAGTACAAAAACCAGATTTCGCCACATTGAATTTCAAGATCTCTTGCGTTGATCCGGAAGGAAATCTTTCCAATATGGCCGGAGGCAATTCATTTGCTGGCCCGCATATGGCTGGAACGGTGGCGTTAATGCTATCTGCTAATCCAGAACTAAACCCCTGGGAGGTGAAGGAAATATTGATAAAAATTGCAGAAGATATCGGTGATCCAGGCTTTGATTATCAGTCAGGGCATGGATTTGTAAATGCTTTTGATGCGGTCACTGAAGTAATGAACCAGATGAAGTAACATTTGAATAGTCATCGTCAAAGTAATTAGCGTAGTTAGTGCGAAAACGGCTTCCTCGAAAAAATACGTCTCACAATCGGAATGAAAAATTCTAACCTCTCAGTGTCGTAGTCTGGATCGAACGAACATTGATCCCAATTCTCGCAGAAGTCAACTGCCAATTGATAATATGGATGCTTCTTGAACTGCTCTCGACTATCTCTTTCCTCCAGGGACAAACTCTTGTTGTAGAACATTTGGAAAACACCATGATGTCTTACCACCCATATCACCTCTTCTCTTAGAAAAGGTCTCAAAATCTCAGCCGCAACCTGACCATGCGTGAAAGGAGCGAGGACATCGCCGATGTCGTGGAGTAGTGCAGCAATAACCCAATCATCGTCTGCATTGTCTCGAACAGCCCTTGTTGCACATTGAAGCACATGCCCAAGTCGACTAATCTTGTAAGCACCGTCATCCTTTGCCATTTCTTTAAGCAGAAAGATTAGGCGATCCGGGAGTTCACGATCCGTTTGTTCGTCGTTTGCTTTAATGATGAGAAAGTCCTCTACCGACCCGTCTCTCATGGCGGTGAACCCAACTGTTTTCTCAGATTGTGTTTCTGACATTAGTATCCTCTTTTTCTGTTTATGAAAAGATCATTTGTCGTTCCTTCGTTTATCGCCTCGTAAGCAAACCTAAAGCAGTGGGCGACATCATTGATTGTAGTAAGTCCCGATTGGTGTGGGGAAATTGTCACTTTGGGATTCGCCCACAAAGGCGATTTCTCAGGCAAAGGCTCCGATGTAAAAACATCTAACACCGCTCTGCGAAGATGACCTAGTTCTACACTCCTCAACAAGTCAATTTCGTCTACGGAATCACCGCGACCAACGTTTA